>QCVM01000018.1:0-32518 GCA_003210375.1 Synechococcus sp. AG-686-B21
CTCCGTTTGTGGATTTCCTTCTCGCAAGCTGTAGAGGGTTAAGCAGCCCGCATCCTTAGCAGCATCACATTCTTCTCGATTGTCGCTTACGAAAAGAATATTTCTGGGTTTGCATGCCATCGCTGATGCGATGGTTGCATAGCTTTCTTTGTTTTTCTTGTTGCCAATGTGGGTGTCAAACCAATGGCTAAATAGATTTTCGACGTCTCCTTTGCTTGTGTATTTATAAAGTAATCGTTGTGCCTCAACGCTTCCTGATGAATACACGGCAAGTTTGTATCCTTTCGAGTGCCACTTCTTCAAGTTGTCATCGGCGTCTTCAAAAAGCTTGGAAGAGATATTTCCTGCCGTATATCCAGCTCGCCATATTTTTCCTTGAATATCTTTAAGGGCTGTTGATTTTCTGTCAGATGAGATTAAGAGCTGTAGATAGGCTCCAACTTTCAAGTATTTTGGTTGTTTTGATTCTTCTAGATCGTTCCGTAGGCTGATACCTGCTTTATCTTTGTCGTTTTTCCACTCGGCCTCTGCATCATTGACCAGTTGGCATATTGATGGATTGTCTTGGTGACATTCTAGAAAATCAGTGAGTTCTGATTTTGCGTAAGGGAAGAGTATGTCCGTTACAAACGAGACGGGGCAGGTGGTCCCTTCGATGTCCAATAAGATATGACTAATCATCGAACTGGTGGCAAAAGTTGTTTGTGCCATACGGCTGAGAACAAGAATTCAAAGATCTCCACATGCCGTTGGGCCTCTGCTAACGAATCACCCCAGGCATATAAGCCATGGCCGGCCACAAGGATTCCAGGGATGTTGCTATTAAGATAAGTGTAAACAACCCGGCTGAGTTCTTTCATGTCTTGGTTGTTGGCAACAATCGGAATATCGATACTTGTTTCATGGTTGCTTATTCCTTTTATGCCCTTGAGCATTTCCCAGCCTTCTAATCTGATTACGGCCTGTCTCTCAAAATAATCTGAAAGTACCGTTGCATAAATGGAGTGTGTATGGAGCACTGCACTGCATTTTAATTTTTTAATGATCTCTATGTGTAGTGTCGTTTCTGCACTTGCTCGTCCTTCGCCGTCAATAACGTTTTGTTGTTCATCGACGATCACTAGCTGCGGCGGAGTGATCTGGCCTTTGTTAACACCACTGGGGGCCATAAGCAGCAGTATCGGTTTTTTCTGCACCACAACACTGAAATTTCCCCCTGTGCCCTCGCACCATCTCCGTTTATGCAGGTCTGCGATGGTTTTGGTCAGTTGTTCGCGGAGCTCCGAGATGGTGTTCACGCTTTTGTAGGGGTGTTGTCTTCTATACAAGTAGAAGCTAAACGTCTGCTTTGACGCTCCCCCCGAGTCTGCGCTGGACTGGTAATCATCTTGATTTACTTGATCAGCGTTGCTTGCCCCATACGGTTGTTTACCGGAAGCTCACGCGGTGGCATCAAGTAAGCGATGCAATACGTTCCATGGCTGTTCGTGGTGCCCCCGCGATTGGTGTTGCGGCTGCGTGGGGTGTCGTCCTTGCGGCACGTGCTGGAGATGATCTTGATCAAGCGATTGAAGGGTTAAGGGCATCTCGGCCGACTGCCGTCAATTTGAGTTGGGCTCTCAATCGGATGCAGTCAAGCGACGCGGCCAATGCTCCGGTCGATGTTGGTCAACTTGAACGTCTCGCCGCTGCCATTGAATCGGACGATCGCGTTCTGACGCAGGCATTGGTGAACCATGGCGTTGGATTACTGCCAAGGGATTGCCGTGTTCTTCACCACTGTCATACCGGTGCCATTGCCACGGCTGGAGTGGGCACGGCCCTTGGTGTGATCGTTGCGGCCCATCAGCAGGGGATTTTGAAACATGCCTGGCTGGACGAAACTCGCCCGCGTCTGCAAGGGGCGGCACTGTCCGCCTGGGAACTCGGCTGCTGTGGTGTTCCATCGACGGTGATTGTTGATGGTGCCAGCGGCTTGTTGATGCGTCGTGGTGAGGTGGATGTTGTTTTGGTTGGTTGTGATCGTGTGGCTAGGAATGGAGACGTGGCCAACAAAATTGGGACCTACAACTTGGCCCTCGCTGCGCGAGCCCATGGGGTTCCTTTTTATGTCTGCGCCCCCAGCAGCAGTATCGACATCACCACCATTGATGGTGATGCCATCACCATTGAGGAGCGTCCGGAGGATGAAATTACCCATTTCAGGGGTGAGCCTGTTTGTGCAGCAGGCGTGCGTGCTTGGAATCCGGCTTTTGACATCACTCCAGCCCACTTAATTACAGGGCTGCTGACTGAATTTGGTGTGATTCGATCGCCTTCGAGAGAGTCTATTGCTTCGTTGCCTTTGGCGAATTATCGCTGACAGTTTGGGCACCAGTGGGTGCTTCGGCCCGATAACTTTTCTCGGCTGATGGGCGTTCCGCAGCGTCGGCAGGGTTGTCCGCTGCGTCTATACACCCAGGACTGACCGCCATAGTTTCCATTGACGCCTTCCAAATCTCGAAAGTCGCTGAAGGTTGTTCCTCCTACCCCAATGCTGATGTTCAGCACGTTGATCAGTTCATCCCGAAGGCGAACGAGCTGCTCGATCGAGAGCTCCCCCGATGCTGTGAGCGGTGGAATCCCTGCAGCAAACAAGCTCTCATCGGCATAGATGTTTCCCACTCCGGCAACGAGAGATTGATCCAATAGGGCGGTTTTGATGGGTCGTGTCGAACCCTTGAGCCGTTGCTTTAGGTAGGCGCCAGTGAATGCGTCGCTGAATGGCTCGGGCCCTAGCCGTTTAAGGCCCGTCATCACAGTGTCGAGATCGTCGCCTTCAGGCACCCACCACATTTCTCCGAAGCTGCGCACGTCGACAAATCGCAGCTCTTCGTTGCTCTGATTCCAAAAACGCACGCGTGTGTGATTGCAAGGCGGCGCTGGTTTGGCATGCCATTGGAATTGGCCTGTCATGCGCAAATGCACGCCCCAGCTGCCTCGATTGGGTTCTAGTTGTGCCATGAGGTATTTGCCTCGGCGAGACCAGACTCCGACCGTGGCACCCGTTAGGCCCGCCACAAATTGATCGACACCACCTGGGCTCGCGATTGCCCTTGCACGGCAGACTTCAATCTCTTTGATTTCGAAGGAATTGAGACGGTCCGCTAAACCTCGGCGAACCGTCTCAACTTCAGGAAGCTCAGGCAATGGCCTTAAGCGGGCTCGAGTTCTGTCTCGGCGAAGTTGTTGGTGTTGATGCCGCCATCAACGCCTTGCATGCCGCTGTAGTTGACCTTCTCAAAACGCACGACGACCGGATAACGGATTCCAGACGTGTCAATTGTGGCAACAGTGCCAACTTCGTTGAACCAGTAGGACTCGGGACGCTTGATGCGCACCTTGGCTCCGCGGGAGATCGCCATGGCTGGGCACAGGAGAGATGCAATTTTGAGAGTATCTCGCTGGATGCGGCAAGAGACCGCTACGTCACAGAATGTCGTCGGTTCTTCCTTGGCGTTGCACTTGACCACATCTGTTGTGCCTGATCAACCCTCATTGCAACTGGATCTTCCGGATCCAGAGAGCGATGACATCAGCACCATGGAATTTCTGGCTCGTTTAGAGCAGGCCTGGGCCATCTGCGATCGCTTCGATCTGCAAACAGAAATTTGGCGCGGCCGCATTCTTGGAGCGGTTCGTGACCGGGAAAAAAGAGGTGGAGAGGGGCGTGGAGCAGGCTTCCTTCAATGGCTGCGCGAGAATGAAATCAGCAAAACGCGGGCCTATGGCTTGATTCAGTTGGCTGAATCAGCCGACGCGATGCTCACGGAGGGTGCGCTCGAGGAAAGCAGCGTTAATCAGTTCTCGAAACGTGCCTTCATCGAAACGGCCCAGGCGGTTCCGGAAGTGCAGCTGATGATTTCGGAGGCTGCCAATGAAGGGCAAGAGATCACACGGAAACAAGTGCGTCGTTTAACTGATGAATTCACAGCGGCGACAAGTCCCCTGCTGCCAGAGGTGATTCGTCAGCGCACTCAGGAGAATCTTCTTCCGCCCAGAGCTGTGGCGCCTCTTGTTAGGGAGCTCGCCAAGTTGCCGGAACCGCAACAGGAGGATTTTCGCAAGGTCCTTCGGGATGAACCCGAGCTCGATCGCATTAAGGACGTCACCAGTACGGCCCGTTGGATCACAAAAGCGAATGAATCCGGTGCTGCTGTTCGGGCTTTTCAGCAGGGGGAATTGGATTTAGAAAAAGCGATGCAAGAGGCGCAACGTCTTGACGCACTTGGCCTTCTGGCGGATGCGGTCGGTCAGGCCCAGGCCCTGGAGTCGGCTGTGCTCAAGTTGCACACCTCTTGGAGACGTCTTGGTGGTTTGCAAGAGCGCCTTTGGGTGGAAAGTGGCAGCAGTACTCCATATTTGCGTGATGTTTTGAATGCCTTGCAGTCTTTGAGTGGAGCCACGATGCGCGTGTCGTTGGGGGAATTGGCAGGTGGAAAGCGTGTACGGCTGCAATTGGTCGAGGAATCCCCCGATCAACTGGATCCACCACCCTTGCCTTAACACCAGATCTTGTGCTCGTTATTCTGGAAGCACTAGATCTGGTGTGTTCTGGATTCCCTTGAAAGCGCTTTACAAACTCATTTTGGATGGGATCGCTTTCGAGCTGGTCAGCGATCTGTTGTTGAAGCCGTCTTAGAAGGTCGTGATGCGTTGGCGGTCTTGCCAACGGGAGGAGGGAAGTCACTTTGCTATCAGCTTCCAGCGTTGGTGCGTGATGGCTTAGTGGTTGTGATTTCGCCGCTCGTGGCCCTCATGGAGGACCAGGTGTTGGCCCTCCAAAAACGTGGGATAACCGCAGCCTGTTTGCATGCCGGACTCGATCCGGGTCGAAGGCAGCAGGCCATGGCGCGTTTGCGGGATGAATCCCTCCGCCTGCTCTACATCGCACCGGAGCGGTTGCAGGGAGAGGCCACGCGCCAGATGTTGGAAAACCATGCTTCTGAGGGGCGTCTCGTGGCGTTGGCCGTGGATGAGGCCCACTGCATCAGTGCCTGGGGCCACGACTTTCGTCCTGATTACAGACGTCTAGGCATGATTCGCCGCCTCTGCCCTGGCGTCCCGATGCTGGCGTTGAGTGCGACGGCGGCTCCCCGGGTGCGGGCCGACATTCTTCGCTTGCTGGATCTCCGCAGTCCCTTGGTGCAAGTGAGTTCGGCGCGGCGGGCCAATCTGAATTACACGATGCAGCGTCGCCCCCGGGACCCGATGCCACAGGTGCTCGAGGCCCTGGAGCAATCGCGAGGGGCTGCTCTGATCTATGCCCGGACCCGTCGTTCCGTCGCGCTCTGGGCAGAGCGGCTGAAGAAGCACAAGGTGGATTCTACGCCGTACCACGCCGGACTGGACCCAGGAACCCGGCGGACGGCCTTGACACGGTTCTTGGAGCAGGAACGTCCAGTGCTTGTGGCAACTGTGGCCTTTGGTATGGGGGTGGACCGTGGAGACGTGGGTCTGGTGCTCCATCTGGATCTTCCAGCGACTCCTGAGGGATATCTGCAGGAATCGGGTCGGGCAGGACGTGACGGACAACCCGCCAGTTGCCTTGTGTTGTTCTCTCCAGGGGATCGCACAACGTTGAGCTGGGCGATGCAGGCTTCTGGGCGTTCCAGTACCTCGTTAGAGGAGAGACGACGGCTTGATCTTGCTCAGCAGCAGCTGCGGCGGATGGAGGCTGTTGCTGAAGGCGAAATGTGTCGTGAGCAGGCGTTGCTGCTGGCTGTTGGGGAACTTGTAAGCCCCTGTGGGCATTGCGACCGCTGTAAAGCCACTCCGAACCACCGTGATTGGTCCATGCAGGTGCAAACACTGCTAACGCACCTCGCTGAGCAGGAGGGGATGGACCTTCGACGCTTAGGTGAGTACCTTGCCTTGCATGAGCCTGGTCGTGGAGACCGTTGGACTTGGCTGGCACGGCGTCTCGTGCAGGAGGAATTGATCCGTGAGAGCAACGATGGTGCCCAACGGCTTTACCTCCGAGATAGCGCTCGCAGTTTTCTTAAGACTCCATGGCCCCTGGATTACGCGGCATAGAGATGGCTATGCCGTGGCCTGACAGCGATCCTTAACCAGCGCTTTTTCAAAGCGGCTTTGGGGGGCGGCCCATAGTTTCCAGCTGCCATCAGCTCCCGTGGCATTGATTTTCTTGGCGGAGCAATTCACTGCCAGATACAACCCTTGGCCTTGGGAATTCAGTGTTGGAACCACCTGACTGCCCCCCATCGGTTGCCAATTGGCCCAGTCCACCTGAAGCGGGCCGTAGGTTCTCCAATCCGCTGACTTCGCCATTTCTGTTTTGGCTGTTGTCGCGGCAGGCACCACCTTTTTGGCAGTTTTTGTGGTAACTGCTGTGGTTTTGACGGGCTTGCTGGCGGCCGGTTTGCGCTGGCTTGGCGACGCTTTGGCGGGTACGCTTTGGTTCGCCAAGACCGTGGTGGGTTGCTTGAGATACAACCTTGTTCCAACCTCCACTTTGTTCGGATTGCTGAGGTCGTTGATGCTGATCAGAGTGGAAATCGGCAAGTTGTAGGCCTTGGCGATTTGGGTAAGGGTTTGTCCCTTGACCACAGTGTGTTGAGAGGCTCCAGGGATAGGGGTTACGGCCACAGGCTTGAAGCCGGGCTTTGGGAGAACGGCATCACTAGGTAATTTCAGATTTTGACCGACTTCCACGTGGTTTGCGTTGCGGAGGCCATTGACGGCCATCAGGTCTCGGCTGCTCACCTTGTATTGGCTTGCAATCCGGCTGAGGGTTTCTCCCTTTTTAACTCGATGTCTTCCCTTGCCAGCACTCACACTTGGCCCTGGAACTTGAAGCTGGCTTCCCGCCTCCAAGTAGTTGCCATTGCTCATGTTGTTGAGCCGCATCAATCTGCCCACACTCACTCCCGAGCGGTAAGCAATATCCGTGAGCGTTTCACCGGCTCGCACCGTAACGGTGGCGGCGGTTGCCGATAGGGGAAGGACCAGGGCCATCAGGGCAAGGACGGCGAAACCAGAGCGGCGCATTCGACTCCTTTCATTTCTCGAACCATACGGTGCCTGAAGCAAAGCGCCAGCCCCCCAGAGCGACTGCTGCAGAAGGGATCTCTCTCTCTCTCTCTGCTCAGCTCATCCCGCGATTCGTCTAAGCACGTTGAGATCCACGCTGTAAGGCGGGTACCGAAGTTTGAAATCAAATCGGAACCCCCGTTTCAGCACGGCTTTGTAGTGGCTGAAGGTTTTAAAACCGTTGTGACCGTGATAACTGCCCATGCCACTGGCGCCGACGCCTCCGAACGGGAGCTCTGGAATCCCTGCTTGCATGACCACATCGTTCAAGCACACTCCGCCTGAACTGGTGGTGTTCAACACCTCGTATTGCTGAGCCTCGCTTCCTCCAAAAAGGTAGAGGGCTAGTGGTTTGCCTTGTCTTCGGATTGCCTGAAGAGCGTCGCTGAGATTGCCCATGCGCAGCATGGGCAACAGCGGCCCGAAGAGTTCTTCGCTCATCAGTGGGTCCTGGCGATCGTTCACTTCAATCACAGTTGGGGCGATGCGGCGTTGCTCCCTGCTGATTTCGCCGCCAATCAAGATTCGACCATTCGCCCTTGCTGTTTCCAGCAATTTTTCCAGTCGATTGAACTGCTCTTCATTGATGATTTTTCCGAGCTGATCCGATGCCAGTGGCTCCTCTCCGTACATCGCCAAACGTTCGTTGCGTAGCGCATTCACAAGGTCTGCGTAGAGATCTGACTCCACCAGAAGATGGTCTGGGGCAATACAGGTTTGCCCTGCATTGATGCCTTTTCCCCAGATCAGTCGACGGGCACTCACCCCAAGATTGGCGCCTTGAAGCACGAGGGCAGGGCTTTTCCCGCCCAACTCAAGGGTGACGGGCGTGAGGTTCGTGGCCGCTCCGGCTAGGACTTTGCGGCCGATGTTCCCTCCCCCCGTGAAAAAAATGTGGTCAAAGGGCATGGCCACCAGTTGTGCTGCCACGGCACCATCGCCTTGTTCGACCCTGACGACGTCTGGCTCGAAATGTTCCGCGACAAGCTTGGCGATTAAGCCAGCGACAGCTGGGGCGTGCTCGGAGGGCTTCAACACCGCTGTGTTGCCAGCTGCCAGGGCACTGATTAATGGACGAAGTGTGAGCTGGAATGGGTAATTCCAAGGACCAATCACGAGGACGCACCCCAAGGGTTCCGCCATCACTTGGGCCTTCCCAGGGCTAAGGGCAACGGGAACAGGCACTCGTTTGGCACGCATCCAACGCCGCAAATTGCGGCGTGTGAATTTCAACTCCTGCCGCAGGGCGACAATCTCAAAGAAAGCTTCGGTTCCTGGTTTTCCGAGATCTGTTTTTAGGGCCTCCAGCACGTCCTGCTCATGCTGTTCGACCAGTGATATCAACCGTCCCAACTGCTCTTTGCGCCAGGCCAATGGTCGGGTGATCCCGGAGCCAACGCTCTCTTGCATCCTGGTCAATTGTTGGATGGAGAGGGGCACGGGGCTGACGTTTAAGTCAGATGGGTCTAGCAGTGGTGCATCTGCATCCGGGGGATGACCACAGGGCGGCCATGGTGGTCAGGAACGGTTGTTTATCAACTAATCGTTCGTAGCTACTCCGACGGGAACGGCGATGGCATCGGTGATTTCAAAGGTTTGGCAGCGCGTTTGCCATACCTGCGTTGGCTTGGGGTGAAAACTCTTTGGCTTACGCCTGTGTATCCATCTCCACTGCGGGATGGTGGATATGACATCACTGATTTTAAGGGGATTCATCCAGATCTAGGCGATCTCGCTTCGTTTCATCGCTTTCTGACAGCAGCCCATAGCCAGGGGATGCGGGTGATTCTCGACTTGGTTTTGAATCACACCAGCGACTTACACCCCTGGTTCCAGCGGGCCCGATGGGCTCCAAGAGGGAGCTCTGAACGCGGTGTTTACGTCTGGAGTGATGACCCCAAGCAGTACAGCGATGCTCCTGTGCTGTTTCGGCACTTCGAATCATCGAACTGGGAATGGGATCCGGTTGCAGAGCAGTACTACCTGCATCGCTTTCTTCGTCACCAGCCTGATCTCAACTACGGCAATCCCTGGGTCCAAGAGGCGATGTTGGAGGTCGTCGATTTCTGGCTGGAAAGAGGCGTAGATGGCTTTCGGCTCGATGCCGTGCCGTTTCTGTTCGAAGAAGAAGGAACCCGTTGCGAAGGGTTGCCGGAAACCCATGCGTTCCTAAAGCGCCTGCGGAAGCGTGTGGATGGCCATGGTCGCGATGTGTTGCTGCTCGGTGAGGCGATTCAACCAGTGGAGGAGGCGGCGCCTTATCTCGCTGATGATGAGCTTCAGGGAGCCTTCAATTTTGTGCTCACAGCCCATCTGTTTGCCGCCATCGCCAGTGGGACGGCCCAAAAGTTGGGGCAGTGTTTGCTGGAAGCGGAGCAGGCTGTGGATGGTCCCCGATGGGCGCTGCCGTTACGCAACCACGATGAGCTTTGGCTCGGTGATGGACACCTCATTGAGGATGAGGTCATTCAATCTGTGAGGGTTGGTTTGCCCCAGGGGCAGGGCCATTGGCTGAACTGGGGAATCAACCGTCGCCTCGCCCCGCTGCTCAACGGTGATCCCCGCTCCAACCGCCTCTTGCACGGTTTGCTGTACAGCTTACCCGGGATGCCTTGCTTGTATTACGGCGATGAGTTGGGTATGGGGGATTGGCCTGGCTTGAGGGACCGTGATCCCAACCGAACTCCGATGGCTTGGACTCCAGCTCGTAATGGTGGTTTTTCCATGGCTCCTGATCCATTGCTGGTGCTGCCTCCCATTACGGCTCCGGGTTACGACTACCGCGTCGTGAATGTGGAGGTCCAAAAGCAGTTGCCAGGTTCATTGCTGAATTGGCATCGCCGGATGCTCACCTCACGTCGGTTGCTGCCAGCTCTGCAGCATGGGGACTTCACCTTGCTTCCCAGTAGTCATCCAGGTGTCTTGGTTTATTTGCGATCCACAGAAGAGATGTCTGTTTTGGTGGCGGCCAATGTGACGGCTGCGGGGGCTTCGTTGAGCTTGGATCTCTCGGCGTGGAAAGGACAACGCACGCGGGAAGTGATGTGGGGGTGTGAATTCCCCATTGCCAACGAGGAGTGGTTTGTGAATTTGCCGCCTTACGGATTCAACTGGTGGCTCATTGGTGAGGTGGAGGTGGCGGCTGACTCGAGGCCGGACTGAGCGAGATGCTTCTCAGTGAGTGGTTCCAGCCGTTGCGCTTCAGCAAAATCCACCATGGCCAAGCGGCACCGGCGGGCAAGAACGTCGGTGCTGCTGCGTGCCTGTTCCACCTTGATGGCATGGACAATCTCCGCTTCACAGAGAGGAATCACGTCGCTGAGGGGGGTTCGCTCCTCAGGTGCAGCGGCTGCGATCAGCGGGACCGCTTGAAGCCCATAACTGCCCAGGAGATGGGCGATCTGGGCATCGCGTTGGGGAGTGTTGAGTAGAAGATCTTTGAGCTGGTTTTTTTGCTCCTCCAGCTTGTCTCTGGTGGCTGTTGGAGTTGGTCCACTCCCAAGCAGCGCCATGGCCTTGGGGGATGGAAGGGCTTGCCCGAGCTGACGCTCGACAGCAGCCAGGGTGTCGAGCGCCATCGGTCGACAGGTGGTCCATTTGCCGCCCATCACACTCACCAATCCACAGGGCAGTGTTTCGACTTCGTGCTCGCGAACCACTCTGCTGCTGTTCAATCCCTCGCCAGGCGGCTTGAGCAGAGGTCTTCCACCGGCCCAACGGCTGGTGACCTCCGGCTCGGCACAGCCTGGGAACCACTCCCGGACGTAATTCAACAGATAGCTTTCTTCTTCAGCCGTACAGGATGAGGCCAGGCTTGGATCGCAGGTTTCATCGGTGGTTCCCACCAAAGTGCGCCCAAAGAAGGGCAGCATGAATAGAACGCGCCCGTCGGCTGTGGAGGGAACGAGGAGTCCCAGACCCTGCGGACAGAGGTTCTGCTTCAGCACGATGTGGCTGCCACGACTTGTGAGCATCCGCGCCGGGGCTTCGGGGTCTGCCATTTGACGGAGGGCATCGGCGCTGAGCCCTGTTGCGTTGACAACGACGCGGGCCTTCCACCGTTCTTGCTTCCCGTTTCTGGTTTCGCTGATGGCGGCAGCAAGACGGCCGTCGCCATTGCGTTCAAGTCCAACCACCTTGCAGCGGGTGCGCAGCTGTGCGCCCGCTTGCTGGGCCGTCAACGCCAGAAGCAGGTTGAGTCGCGCGTCATCGAATTGCCCATCCTTGTAGGCCACAGCGCCTTGGCAGCTTTTCAGCTGCGGCAGGGCTTTGTTCAATTGATGGCTCGATAGCAATCGACTGGAGCCAATCCCTTGACGCCCGGCAAGGGCGTCATAAAGGCCGAGCCCAATGCGGTAGTAAGCCTGGCCACATAGCGTTTTGGTGGGCAGTGCTAACTCGAGGCGACGGGCTAAAAACGGGGCCTGTTCCAACCAATGGCCACGCTCCAGCAGTGCCTCCCGCACAAGATTGAGCTGCGCTAGGTCAAAGGTTTTAAAAGCAAGTTCGAGATACCGCACGCCGCCGTGCAGCAGTTTTGTGCTGCGGCTGCTTGTGCCACCGCCGATATCCCCCCCCTCTAAGAGGGCAACAGAAAGCCCACGGCGAACCGCTTCATAGGTCACGCTGGCGCCGCTGGCTCCTGCGCCAATGACAACTAAATCAACGCTGTGATCATCCATGCCAGTTCAAGCTGCGGGTCACGGCGTCATCCCATCGTGTTCGCCAAGCCTTGCGCTGAGCTGCATCCAGTTTGGGTTGGAACAGTTCGGCTCCATCAAGTCGGTGTACGGCAAGGTCGTTTAGATCGTTGATCACTCCAGCTTGCAAACCAGCAAACAACGCCACTCCTCGTGCTGTGCTTTCCAGGCTGGCGGGTCGCCGCACCGTGAGCCCTGTGCTGTTCGCTTGGGCCTGCAGTAGCGGATCTGAAGCGGCGGCACCCCCATCCACCGCCAGCTCCCCTAACCCATGGCCGAGGGCTTGTTCTGCGAGATCCACCAGGGTTGATACAGACAGGGCAATCCCCTCAAGGGCCGCCCGTGCAATGTGACAGCGGTTGCTGTCTCGAGTTAACCCCACCAGGATTCCCCGTGCCTCGGGGTTCCAGTGGGGGGTGCCCCATCCGGTGAAGGCTGGCACCAGCATCACTCCGCCGGAATCGGCAACTTGATTGGCGAGGTCGTTGACCTGTTCGGCGCGCTCAATGATTTGGAGACCGTCGCGCAGCCACTGGATCACGGTGCCGGCATTGAAAAGGCTGCCTTCAAGGCAGTAGGTGGGGACTCCGTCTGCATCGGTCCAACCCAAGGTGCTCAGCAGCCCGGCGTCGGACCGACGGATTTGGTTGCCGGTGTTGATGACGAGGAAGGCTCCGGTGCCGTACGTGCATTTGCTTTCTCCGGGTTGCAAGCAGAGTTGTCCGAGGGTGGCGGCCTGTTGATCCCCGAGCATGGCCTGGATCGGCAGCCCTTCAAAGGGCAGGCCTGCGGCAATTTGCGCGATGTCTCCTCGGCAGGGCAGCAGATCCGGCAAGGCATTGGCTGGCAATCCGCTGTGGATGCGGAAGTCATCCACCCACTGACGTTGTTCCAGGTCGAGCAGCAGTGTGCGGCTGGCGTTGCTCAGATCACTCCCATGCTGTCTCCCCGCGGTGAGCTGCCACAAGAGCCACGAATCCACTGTGCCAAAGCAGAGGTCATCGGCTGCGGCTGCCGCTGCGGCTTCTCCGTAGTGCTCCAACATCCAGCGAACCTTGCTGGCACTGAAATAAGGATCGAGCAATAACCCTGTGCGTCGACGCCAGTCCTGTTCCAGACCTTGGCGTTTCCAATCTGCGCAGATGGCTGCGGTCCGACCGTCTTGCCAGACCAGCGCTGGTCCGCAAGCAACGCCGGTGCTGCGTCGCCAAAGCACGGTTGTTTCCCGTTGATTGGTGATGCCACAGCTCACCACCGCTTCTCGCTGGTTGTCACTCAGCTTGCTCTGAAGGTCGCTGAGGGCTTGCCGTTGGCTCGCCCAGATCTCCAGCGGATCCTGCTCGACCCAACCATCGGCGGGGTATTGGATTGGTAGTGGGGCACTTGCGCTGGCGACAAGATCACCCGCCGGATTAAAGACAACAGCCCGGGAGCTGCTTGTGCCCTGGTCCAGGGCCAACAGGAGAGGCTGATGCGCCATGGCAGTGCTGTTTCTTTCCTGCTAGCGAGAGGATCGCCACCTGGAAAGGTTATGGGCTTGCCCACATTGTTTTCCGACCCGCCGGCTTGGGTCACTGAGGCGGTGATTTACCAAGTCTTTCCGGATCGTTTCCGTCGTAGCGCAAGGGTGGAGGCCCAGCAGCATTTGCAGTTCAAACCCTGGGGGGCTGATCCCACTGAGGAGGGGTTCCAAGGGGGTGATCTCTATGGGGTGATCGATGTGTTGGATCACCTTCAGGCGATGGGCATTAACTGCCTGTATCTCACCCCGATCTTTTCCTCGGCAGCGAATCATCGTTATCACGGGTACGACTACTTCCAAGTTGATCCCCTGTTGGGGGGGAATGCGGCTTTGGATGCCCTGATTGCCGCACTACATCAACGCGGCATGCGACTGGTGCTTGATGGTGTTTTTAACCATTGCGGCCGCGGCTTTTGGGCCTTCCACCATCTCGCTGAGAACGGGGAGTCATCCCCCTATCGAGATTGGTTTCATGTCCGGAAATGGCCCATTCGGCCTTACCCAGCCCAGGGTGAAGATTGTGGATACGACTGTTGGTGGGCTTTGCCAGATCTGCCCAAGTTCAACCACGCCGATGCCGGTTTGCGTGAGTATTTGTTGGCTGTGGCTCGTTACTGGCTGGAGCGTGGCATTGATGGCTGGCGGCTCGATGTGCCTGCCGAGGTGCCCGAAGACTTCTGGGTGTCTTTTCGACAGGAGGTGCGAAGGGTCAACCCAGAGGCCTGGATTGTTGGAGAGGTGTGGGGAGATGCACGCCGCTGGCTTCAAGGCGAGCATTTTGATGGCGTCATGAATTACCGCCTTGGCTGGAGCAGTTTGTGCTGGGTGGCTGGGGATCAGCTTCGCCAGAGCTATCGCAATCCCGAGTACCCCTTGAACCCTTTAACAACGACGGAGTTGATCGATATTTGGACCACCACGGCGAGCTGGTATCGAGCTGAAGTGAATCGTGCCCAAATGAACCTGCTCGACAGTCACGATGTGCCCAGGGCGTTGCACACGCTGAAGGGTGATGTGGCTGCCTTGAAGTTGTCGTTGCTGTTGCTCTTTCTCCAGCCAGGAGCCCCTTGTATCTATTACGGCACCGAGGTCGGGCTGGCCGGTGGCCCGGATGACGACCGTTCCAGTGGGCCAGAACCTGCCTGTCGGGAGGCTTTCCCTTGGGATCAGCCCTGGACCGCCGATCTTTGCAGCTACGTCTCGCGTTTAAAGGCACTGCGCGATCGTTGGATCAAGCTTGGTCAGCCGTTGATCACCTGGAATCCCGTGGGATCGGATGGGCTGACGGCATCCGCGGATACGTGGCGGCTGTGGATCAATCGCAGCCGACAAACCGATCTGCGTTGTTCAACCGCAGATACAGCCAATGATGTGATCTGTGGCAGTTTCGTTGATGGGACCTTGCGTCCCCAGAGTGCCGTTGTCTGTTTCACCCCTGGTGCCAAGGGGTGAGATGTAAGCCCTTGTCGAGACTTGAACTCGAGACCTCTCCCTTACCAAGGGAGTGCTCTACCGCTGAGCTACAAGGGCGTGTGGAAGGTGGGCCGGGTTGGATTTGAACCAACGTAGGCAGAGCCAGTGGATTTACAGTCCACCCCCATTAACCACTCGGGCACCGACCCGAACCACACCTGGAGAATTTACCAGCCGATGCGTCATTCTTAGGCTTATCGATACGATCAAACCAGCTGAAACGGCCTTTTGGCCATGAACGTTCTGCTCATTAATGGTCCAAACCTCAACCTGCTTGGGCAGCGGGAGCCTGGAATTTATGGCTGCGACACCTTGGCCATGATTGAAACGGAGCTCACTCGAGAAGCCAACGCGGATGGTGTTGAGCTGGTGTGCTTTCAGAGCAACTTTGAAGGGGCTCTTATTGAGCGCATCCATCAAGCCATGGGTGAGAGCCAGGGGATTTTGATTAATGCAGGTGCCTACACCCACTCATCGATTGGGCTTCGTGATGCTCTAACGGGTGTGGCTATTCCCTATGTGGAGTTACACCTCAGTAACACCCACTCTCGGGAGCCCTTTCGCCATCATTCATACCTTGCTGATCGTGCCGTTGGTGTAGTGAGTGGATTCGGCCCTAAGAGTTATTCGTTGGCTCTGAGTGGACTCGTCCACCACTTGAGACAAGGCGGATGACCGTTTCGTTCTCGGAGAAGTCCACCCCGGAGAAGTCCACCGCTTCGATTCGTTGGCTCGCGGCACCCACCAGTTGGAGTTGGGTTGAACAAGCCAACGCGCGGCCAATGGAGGTGTTGATTGACCATGCCCATTGCGAGCGGAAAGCAGCAGGCTCCGCCGTACAGATGATGTTTCGTTATCTCTGTGAACCAGGTCTGGGGGAGGTGCTGAGCCCCTTGGCGCGGGAGGAGTTGGAGCACTTTGAGCAGGTTCTCGCCTTGATCAAATCACGAGGCCGATACCTCGAGCCCCTTCCTTCGCCTGGTTATGCAGCAAACCTGGCACGTCATATCCGCAAGGGGGAACCCCTGCGGATGCTGGATTCATTTCTTGTGGCTGGCTTGATCGAAGCGCGGAGCCATGAACGGATGGCTCTCTTGGCCGAGCACAGTCCCGATGCTGAATTGCGATCGCTGTATGGAGAACTTTTAGAGAGCGAAGCGCGTCATTTCGGGCTGTATTGGGTTTTGGTGGAGGAGCGTTTTTCGCGAACGGTGCTGGTGGAACGCTTGCAAAATCTGGCGCTTGCCGAAGTTGAGGCGTTGCAAGGTGTCCTTGATTGTCCGGAAGATGTGCGGATGCACTCCTGTGGCGTGTCTGTTGTTTGAGCTAAGCCGACACATTCTTGGCTGCTATCTGGAGTGCTTCCTGGCGAGAGGCCACAAGCTCTCCGTGAACACCGAATTGGCGCAGGCGCTTTTGAAGTTTTGAGTTAGCTCCAGCTATCAAAATTGTGCGTCCGGATGTTTGTGCCTCTTGCACCATCCGTTCAATGGCGAGAGACGCGGAGATTCCAATTCGTGGGACCTCAGTGATGTCTAGAATCAAAATCTTGTAATTCTGAATGAGGCCCATTCGGGCACTGATCCCCTTGGCGGCTCCAAAGCTCAGCGGTCCGCGGAGCCGGAACAGCATCAGAGCGTTGCCACACCGATGAACCAAGGCCTTTTCCTCGGCATTGAGGTCATGGTGACGGCCTGCTGGAACATCGGGCGAATTATCGGCGTCCATCCCCTCCAACTGAGTTTGGGTGATGGAATCAACGGTGAGCAAGTTGGCGATGAACATCCCGACTAACACGCCCCAAATCAAGTCCCAAAACACCGTCATTAACAGAACGGAGTACATCAATACGGCTGTTTTGCCGGAGAGACGGTGGGCACGAAGCAGAAAGCCCCAGTCGATGATGTCGAGCCCAACTTTGATCAGGATTCCGGCCAAAAGTGCGGTGGGAATTTGTGCCGCAAGCGGTCCTGCCCCCAGCAGAACAATCAGCAGAACAAGTGAGTGGCTCATTCCGGAAAGCGGTGTGCTGCCGCCGGACTTGATGTTGATCACCGTGCGCATTGTGGCGCCAGCTCCGGGCAGGCCAGACAAGAAGCCCGCGGCGGTGTTGGCCATCCCTTGTCCGATGAGCTCACGGTTGGAATCGTGGCTGGTTTGGGTGATGTTGTCGGCGACGAGAGAGGTGAGTAGGGAGTCGATGGCTCCAAGTAGGGCGAGGACAAGACCGGCCTTCACCAGCTCTGGGAGGTGTTGACTGAAGTTGGGCATGACCAGCTGAAGTCCCCCCTCTGGGATGCTTCCGATCCGAGCCAGTGGTTCCAATCCCAGGGCGTTTAAACGGTTGTCGTTGAAGAGCAGCAAGGACAGTGGCGTCACAATCACCAGTGCTAGGAGTGGTGAGGGAATCCACTGGCGCAACCGCAAGGGCGAGAGGAACACCACAGCCAAAGTCATCACACCCACCGCTAAAGCTGCGGGATTGAGGCCAGGGCTGTTGGTCAGTGTTTGCAGCGTATCCACGACACCACCTCGGGTGGTTATTCCCACAAAAGGCCCGAGCTGCAAAACGAGAATGATGAAGCCGATGCCCGACATGAACCCCGACACCACGGAGTAGGGCACGAGCGTGATGAAGCGGCCGAGGCGCAGCACCCCAAGCAGTACTTCGCAGACGCCACCAATGACCACAGCGGCCATCACCATCGGCAAGATTTCGCCTGCGTTGAGGTCTTGATTGACTCCTACAGCAGCGAGGCTGGAGACGACCCCCGCCACAGTCACACTCATGGGTCCTGTCGGACCACTCACTTGGGCGGGAGTTCCGCCCAGTAGAGCGGCTAAGAATCCGGTAACAATCGCCCCGTAAAGCCCATAAATGGCTCCGCCTGGACCCAGTGCTGCATTGCCAAAGGCCAGTGCGAGAGGGAGCGCTACGACGGCAGCAGTGAGTCCACCGAGAAGGTCGCCTTTCAGATTGCGGCGATGGAGGCCATGAATGAAGCCCATTAAGGCAGGCCGCTCCAGCTGGTCAGCGCGTCGAGCGATTGCAGCCCTTCTCGCCGACGTCCATCAGGCATGACCCATGTGGGGTAGGCGCGAATGCTTGCAGCTTCACAATCGGCGGCTTCGTGGGGAAGCTTTTTGGGTTGACGACATTCGACATAGGGAACGGTGCGACCCGCTTGTTGGCCGAACAGGCTCATTTGGCGAAAGCAAGCCGGACAACTCCAGGAGCCGTAAAAGCGTGCTCCGATGGAGCTCAGATGATTGGCTAATGCGATCGCCTGATCACTTGAAGCTCGAAGTGGTTCACCGATCGTGCCCTTCCATTGCTGCTCTGCTGAAGCGGGGAGAGTCCAGATGGATGCGCCCAAGACCCAACCCGTGAAAACAAGTCCACCAATTCGCTTCATGCAGCCCAAGCGCGTCCAAATGAAGTTAGGGCGGATGGCACCGTTCGGGCTTCCCTCCATCTCGAACCATCACGAAACGAGCCTCCGTTGAGACAGTGGGATTCGGGAACGGGAACCATGGCTGGTAGCGGTTACAAGGACTATTTCCAGGTTCTCGGTGTTGACCGATCTGTTGATGCTGACGGAATCAAGCGCGCTTTTCGAAAACTGGCTCGCCAATATCACCCTGATGTGAATCCTGGCGATCCATCTGCTGAGGCGCGTTTTAAAGAGATCAGTGAGGCTTATGAAGTGCTCTCTGATGCCGATAAGCGAAAGCGTTATGAGCAGTTTGGCCAGTACTGGAACCAGGCAGCGGGGATGGGCGGTGGAGCCCCTGGCATGGATGTTGATTTCGGACGATATGGAAACTTCGACGATTTCATCAACGATTTGCTCGGACGCTTTGGCGGTCCTGGGGGTCCCCCTGGATTTCAGGGGGGTGGTTTTCCTGGTGGCGGATTTCCGCGGGGAGCCCAGGCATCGCGTTCACCGGTGAATCTTGATGCGGAAGCGGCCGTTGGGGTCACATTCACGGAGGCTTATCGGGGCGGAGAGCGCACGTTGTCGGTGAATAACGAGCGGGTTCAGGTCCGCATACCGGCTGGGGTCAAAAACGGATCGCGTCTTCGCCTTAAGGGGAAGGGGAATTTGCAGCCTGGAACAGGTCGGCGTGGTGATCTTTATCTAAACCTTTCGATCAAGCCCCATGCGATCTGGCAACTTGATGGTGATCAGCTTCGTGCCGACCTTCCCATCAGTTTCGATGAGTTGGCCTTGGGCGGGATGGTGACCGTGATGACCCCCGACGGCGAAGCTCAGGTTTCGATCCCTCCTGGAACTCCGCCAGGACGTATTCTCCGACTCAAGAACAAGGGTTGGCCTTTGAAAGGTGGCCGCGGCGATCTCCTGCTGACACTCACCCTTGAGTTGCCCACCACGTGGAGTGCGGAGGAGCAGCAATTGCTTGAACAACTCCGTGTTCAGCGTTCTGCGAATCCCCGCCACGACTGGTTACGAAGTGCCGCTCTTTGAGCGGCGGACCGTACGATCGCTGATAACTCCCCCGGTCTGATGGAGCTCACTTACCGCCCCCGTCGTTTACGTCGTACGCCGGCCTTGCGCGCCATGGTGCGAGAGCACAGTCTCTCAGCTGCGGACTTTATTTATCCCTTGTTTGTGCATGAGGGTGATGGGGTGGAGCCAATTGCTGCCATGCCTGGAGCCAGTCGGTGGAGCTTGCCTGCATTGATGGGCGAAGTCCAACGAGCATGGGACCTGGGTGTTCGCTGCATCGTGTTGTTCCCCAAGGTGTCTGAGGAACTTAAAACTGAAGATGGGGCTGAATGTTTCAACGAAAATGGGTTAATTCCCCGTGCTATTCGCCAAATTAAAGGGGCTATTCCTCAAATGGCGATCATGACGGATGTTGCTTTGGATCCCTATTCATGTGATGGTCATGACGGGATTGTGAGTGAGGATGGGGTTGTGCTTAATGACGAGACGATCGAACAGCTTTGTAAACAAGCGGTGGTCCAAGCCCGTGCTGGTGCAGATCTCATTGGTCCGAGCGACATGATGGATGGCCGGGTTGGGGCGATCCGTGAAGCTCTTGATGATGAGGGGTTTGAACATGTCGGCATCATTAGTTATACCGCTAAATATTCTTCGGCTTATTATGGTCCGTTCCGAGAAGCTCTTGATTCGGCACCGAGATCAACCGGGTCAAAGCCGATCCCGAAAAACAAAGATACTTATCAAATGGACCCAGCCAACGCTCGGGAGGCGATTACTGAGGCCCAGTTAGATGAGCAAGAAGGCGCCGATATCATGATGGTGAAGCCGGGTTTGGCTTATTTGGATATTATTCACCGTCTGCGTGAGGAATCGGAATTGCCGATTGCTGCATACAATGTAAGCGGCGAATATTCGATGGTTAAGGCTGCCGCAGAGCGAGGTTGGATTGATGAAAAAGCGGTTGTATTAGAAACCTTGCTGAGCTTTAAAAGGGCCGGTGCCGATTTGATCCTTACTTATCACGCCTGCGATGCTGCTGGCTGGCTTCGAGCAGGTTGAGCTCATGCATGGGCTTATTCTCTTGTAGAGATAGCGCTTTTTCTTTCTAGGTTGAAGTTCTATGTTGTTGCTCGGGCTGATTTATTCGTTCAGTTGTTTTTGCTGAGGCAGGGGTGATTGCTAAGGGTAAGTAGTGGTTTTGCGGAGCTTTTCGGGTTAAGAGGTTGTCTGCTTAATCTATCAATTGCAATTTTTTAATACATAAACGCCATTGCTGGAGTCTCTGATTAGCTCGAAAGCTCGCTGCTTTGTGTTGATCTGCTCCACAATGGTGGTCTTCAATCGCTTCCTCGAATGCCAACGGTTGATCGGCTCGGCCATGTCGCCATCCGCGTCGATGATGTGGATCGTGCCGTGTCCTTCTACACGGGGTTGGGCATGCGTCTGGTTTGGCAGGCGGACGATTGGTGCTACCTCGAGGCTGGGGACAGTCGTGATGGGTTGGCATTGTTAGGCCCGGGCTACAAGGCGGCTGGTCCTCATTTCGCATTTCATTTCCGTGATCGGGCTGAAGTGGATGCCATTCACCAGCGACTCAAAGCGCAAGGAACCCATGTGGGTGCAGTGCATGACCATCGCGACGGCACCGCCTCTTTTTATCTAAAAGATCCCGAAGGCAACTGGCTCGAAATGCTGTATGAACCACCCGGTGGTATTCCTTCCAACTGCGATTGAGACCGTGAGTCCCCTCAACGATCATCAAGCTCTCAGCGAAACGCTTGAGCTGTTGGAGTGGCCTGAGGTGTGCGAGCACCTGGCGACGTTTGCCAGCACGCGAATGGGCCTCGAGTCGGCTCGGGTAACCCGGTTGCCCTCTTCTCTGGCGGAAACGGTGAAACGTCAGGCCGAAACGGTCGAGATGGCGGTTTTGGACGATCTCACTGAGGGCGGGTTGAGTTTCCGTGGTGTGAAGGATCTTCGGCCAGTTCTGTTGCGATGCCTCAAGGGTGGTGTGGCCTCAGGAGAGGAATTGCTGGCCGTGGCTGGAACCCTCGCCGCCGCAAGGAAGCTGCGTCGTCAAATCGATGATCAGGAGCTGCGTCCCGTCTGTACAGCACTGATCGAAACGATGGTTACACTGCCTGATCTTGAGCAACGCTTGAAGTTCTCCCTCGAAGAGGGAGGTCGTGTTGCGGATCGAGCTAGCCCACCGTTAATGGGCCTTCGACAGCAATGGCATGGCTTGCGCCAGGAACGACGCGACAAGCTCCAAGAACTCACGCGTCGTTATGCCTCTTTTCTCCAAGACTCAGTCATCGCTCAACGTCATGGACGGCCTGTCCTCGCTGTTAAAGCAGGTGCGGTGGGCCAGATTTCGGGTCAAGTCCACGACAGCTCAGCATCTGGAAATACCGTCTTTATTGAGCCCCGTTCTGTGCTCACGATGGGCAACAAGCTCGTCGATTTAGAAGCTCGAATTCGAAAAGAAGAGCAGCGGGTTCTCGCTGAGTTGAGTGCCTTGGTTGGCCAGGACGAGCCAGTGCTGAAGTTGCTCGTGGAGATCCTATTAATCCTGGATTTGGCCTTGGCCCGTGGGCGTTATGGCCGATGGCTCGGAGGAACTCCCCCGACCATGGAGGAGGAGCCTGATGCGCCATTCCAGTTGAAGGATCTTCGGCATCCACTGCTGATTTGGCAGCACAAACGATCGAGTGGCCCGCCGGTGGTTCCCATCAGTGTCGATGTATCGGCGCAGTTGAGGGTTGTTGCGATTACGGGGCCGAACACTGGAGGTAAGACCGTCAGCCTTAAAAGCTTGGGCCTTGCTGCACTCATGGCCCGCGCTGGAATGCTGATTCCATGCTCTGGTCAGCCCTCCTTGCCTTGGTGTGGCCAGGTACTCGCCGATATCGGCGATGAGCAATCTCTTCAACAAAGCCTGTCCACATTTAGTGGTCATATCAAACGGATTGGCAGGATCCTGCAGGCACTTGAATCCGGACCGGCTCCCGCCTTGGTGCTGTTGGATGAAGTTGGGGCAGGGACAGACCCAAGTGAAGGCACAGCTTTAGCGACAGCTTTGCTGAAAGCGTTAGCGGATCGGGCTCGACTCACTATCGCCACAACACACTTTGGCGAGCTCAAGGCGCTGAAATACAACGACGACCGTTTTGAAAACGCTTCGGTGGCCTTTAACTCCGAAACCCTTTCTCCTACCTATGAACTTCTCTGGGGGATCCCAGGGCGCAGCAATGCCCTAGCGATTGCGAAGCGTTTAGGTCTTGATGAAGGGGTGCTCGACCAAGCGCAAGCCCTCTTGGCTCCGGCGGCGGAGGGCGAGGTGAACACAGTGATACAAGGCCTTGAGGAGCAACGCCAGCGACAGCAAGCAGCCGCCGAAGATGCAGCAACGCTCTTGGCGCGTACTGAGTTGTTGCATGAAGAGTTGCTCTTGCGCTGGCAAAAGCAAAAGCAGCAGACGGCCCTGCATCAAGAACAAGGACGTCAGCGACTGGAACATTCCATCCGTGAGGGACAGAAGGAGGTGCGGTCCTTGATTCGCCGGTTGCGGGATGACCAAGCGGATGGTGAAACGGCGCGCAAAGCAGGACAACGTCTTCGCAAGCTGGAAGACCATCACCGTCCAACAAAAGAAAAGCGTGTACCAAAACCCGGCTGGCGTCCTGAGGTTGGAGAACGCGTTCGGTTACTGGCGTTAGGAAAGGCAGCAGACGTGTTGGCCATCTCAGAAGATGGTCTGCAACTCACGGTCCGTTGCGGCGTGATGCGAACGACCGTAGAACTCAATGCCTTTGAAAGCTTGGATGGCCGGAAGGCGGACCCTCCTCCGGTCCCCGTTGTGAAAGTGCAAGCGCGCTCGGGATTGGGAGCAGGCGCTCAAGTGCGAACGAGCCGCAACACTTTGGATATTCGTGGGATGCGTGTGCACGAAGCAGAATCCACCGTGGAAGAGCAGCTCCGCAATGCCAGCGGGCCCCTGTGGGTGATCCATGGAATCGGTACGGGAAAGCTGAAGCGTGGTCTGCGGGCTTGGCTCGATACGGTTCCTTATGTGGATCGTGTCGTTGATGCCGAACAGGGTGATGGCGGCCCTGGTTGCAGCGTTGTTTGGATGCGCTGATCGCGTCGATTAGGTGGTCTCAGGCAGATGTGCTCCTGGTGCCACGGGATCAGGCATGGAAATGGCGTTGCCGTCTTCATCAAACAACCTCCAGCCGCGGGGATCTGGTGAGAGATGCACCGTTTGTCTTGGTTGATAAAGGGGTACTGGTGGCGTTCGAACTTGGATTAAGTGATCCCCGTCCAGCAATCGACAGGTGACGACTTGTTCGTTACCCAGCACTTCGCAATGGCTCACTTCTGCAGTCAAATTCCGGTTTGTTGCCGGAGCCAATCTCCAGCCCTCTGGCCTCAGCCCTGCGGTGAGCTGCCTTCCTTCAAGGCTGGAAAGAATCTGAACCAGAGGCCCTTCCATTGGTAGCCGTCGATCGCCGAGCATGAGCGTTGCATTCGGCCCAACGCAAACGGGCAGAAGCGCCATCGGAGGACTACCGATGAATTGTGCGACAAACAGATTGGACGGCCAGTTGTAGAGCTCCATCGGGGTCCCCAGTTGTTGGAGCGTCCCCTGGTTCAAAACGGCAATACGGTGCCCCATCGTCATGGCTTCCACCTGATCGTGGGTGACGTACACCGTGGTGGTGCCTAGGGCTCGTTGGAGTTCAACGATGCGCGTGCGCGTGCTGTTGCGGAGCTTCGCATCGAGGTTGCTGAGCGGTTCATCCATCAAGAACACCGCGGGTTTCCTCGCCATGGCGCGTCCCAAGGCAACCCGTTGTTTTTGGCCGCCAGATAATTCTTTCGGTAGCCGATCGAGGAATGGTTCCAACTCGAGGGCCTTGGCCACCGTTTGAATCTGCTCAGCGATCTGTTGCTCCCTGTTGGAACGAATCCTGAGTGCTCGCGGCCATCCTCTGGTCGCACGGCTGCATTGATCGTGGAGGTGTTGCCATGGTGAGCGTATTTGGCTTCGGCGTAGCCCAAAACTCAGGTTGTCGCGCACGCTGAGATGGGGATAAAGCGCATAGCTCTGGAACACCATGGCTACGTTGCGTTGCGCTGGTCGGACGAGGCTGACCGGTCGATCACCAATCAGGATTTCTCCTGAGGTCGGCCGATCCAAACCGGCGAGTAGGCGCAGAAGTGTGCTCTTTCCACAGCCTGATGGTCCGACAAGAACGAGGAATTCACCATCTTCAATGGTGAGATCGAGCTGCCGCAACACCTCAACTGGTGTTTCGCCGCGTAGTCCGGGGTAGGTCTTGCTGAGAGCTTCAAAGCGGACGCCTGACAATCGGTTGCTGCATCGATTTGATCCTAAGATTGTGGATTGGATCCAAGCGACGCTCCCGTGCAGTTCATCGATCAGGCGCGGATCTCCACGCGCGGGGGCCGCGGCGGTGACGGAATCGCTGCATTCCGCAGAGAAAAGTACGTTCCAGCGGGTGGCCCCTCCGGCGGGGACGGTGGCTATGGCGGCCATGTGGTGTTGGAAGCCGACAGCAACCTGCAGACGTTGTTGGATTTCAAATACAAGCGTTTGTTTGCTGCGGACGATGGAAAACGCGGCGGACCGAATAAACGCACTGGTGTTTCAGGGCGTGAACTGGTGATAAAAGTTCCCTGTGGAACCGAGGTTCGTCACCTCACCACAGGCGTCCTTTTGGGGGATTTGATTGAGCCTGGAACAAGGCTGGTAGCGGCCTTCGGCGGGCGTGGGGGGTTGGGTAACGCTCATTATTTGAGTAACCGCAATCGCGCACCCGAGAAATTCACGGAAGGGCGTGAGGGGGAGGAATGGCCGTTGCAGTTGGAGTTGAAGCTCTTGGCAGAGGTTGGCATTATTGGCTTACCCAATGCTGGCAAAAGCACCCTGATCGCAGTGCTTTCGGCAGCCCGACCCAAGATTGCTGACTACCCGTTCACCACGTTGATTCCCAATTTGGGAGTGGTGCGGCGTCCGAGCGGAGATGGCACTGTTTTTGCCGATATCCCTGGCCTGATTGCTGGTGCAGCCCAAGGCGCTGGTCTTGGCCATGATTTTTTACGTCATATCGAAAGAACGCGCCTCTTAATTCACCTCGTCGATGCTGGATCTGAGGATCCGGTTGAAGATTTACGCGTGGTGGAGCAGGAGCTCAAGGCCTATGGCCATGGGTTGGTCGACCGGCCAAGACTCTTGGTGCTGAATAAGAAAGAACTGCTTCAGGAGTGCGATTTGCCTGGGGTCTTGGATGACTTGAAAAATGCAAGTGGACGAAATGTTTCATGTATTTCCGCTGCCATGGGAACAAATCTTGATGAGCTACTTGAAAACGTATGGAATGAGCTTGGAGTGTAATAACGAGTCTATTGCTGGGCAAAGTAATATAAAGCTGAATTGATCCAATGCTTGAGCGGTCTTTCTTTTTGCACTTAATTTACGCATATAAAAAAATTTAGCAGCAGTTGATCTAGGGACTAAATTGTTCCAATGAGTTCAATTATGAAGCGATTTAATAGAATTGAACCAAAAAAAATGCTGATCAATGTCCTGACCAGCAACCTAAAGATATGAACTAAAGAGGATCGAGCGCTCAATGAACACTCAATCGTCGTAAACCCGACACTCGTCTGCTTCAGGATTGGCATCGCAATACAACTCGAGTGACGTGGGATCGTGCTTGTCCTCAGGGTTGTGCTCCTTGTACTCCTCAAGAGACTTCAGCTCATCTGTGAGGTGGCGCAGCTTGGCATCGTCTCCAGTGTTTTTGGCCGCCTGGATTTCAGACTGATCCTTCTGGATGTGTTCGTCGATGGATTTCATGATTCCAGCCTTCGCTTTCGCGAGTTTAAACCGGCTTGCCAGTTTTGTTGTCTTGCTTTCTTGAAGCCATGACCTTTTGTCAAAGGGCAGGTTTTAGACCACTGGCTTCATGGATCAAATCAACCTCTCAAGGAGCAAGCTCGCTGAGCTCAAGCCAGCGTTCTTCTGCCTGTTCGATGGTGCTAATCAGCTCCGCAAGTTCGAGGCTTCGTGCTGTGATGTCGTCACAGTGGCCGGCAATTTGTGTTTCCAATGCTGAGCGCTGCTGCTCAAGTTGCGGCAATTTTGAATCCAGCTGATCTAATTCCTTCGTTTCCTTGAAGCTGAGACGGCGTGGCCCCTCCGCGGTTGGCTTACGGGGTTGACGCTCCTTGGTGGGTGTTGGCGCAACGGCTTGCATCCGCTCCTCCTTTTTTTGTTGCTCAAGGAATTCGCTGTAGTTCCCCTCAAAACGTTTGAGTCGGCCGTTTTCGAAGCAAAACAGACGATCCACTGTTCGATCCAGAAAGTAGCGATCGTGGGAAACAACGATGACGCAGCCGCGGAAGTCCTCTAAAAAATCTTCCAAGACGCTGAGTGTTTGCACATCAAGGTCATTGGTGGGCTCATCAAGAAGCAGCACGTTTGGTGCTTGAACGAGCATTCGACATAAGGTGAGCCGACGTCGCTCTCCGCCCGAAAGCTTGCTGAGTGGGCTGTGTTGTTGTGCAGGTGGAAATAGGAAGCGTTCTAGAAGTTGAGAAGCGGTGACCTGTTCTCCGCCTAGATCAATCCTGCTGGCAGCTTCTTCGACAAATTCGATCACTTTTCTTTCCAAACCTTTCCCTTGATCAAAGGCATCGGTGTGTTGATCCAAGTAGCCGATATGAATGGTTTCGCCAAGCCGCAAGGTTCCTTCGGTGGCCTGACGCCGTCCTGCAATCAAGTCCAGCAGGGTGGACTTACCGCTGCCGTTGGGCCCCAAAATTCCTACACGGTCTTCCGGACTGAAGCTGTAGCTGAAGTTGTCGAGTAGTCGTTGCCCATCAGGGTGTCCATTCGCCGTCACCCCCAAGGCTTCAGCTTCGATGACTTGTTTGCCAATGCGGCGACTCACGCTCGCCATTTCAAGCTTGTCCTTGGCTTGGCTTGGTTTTTCTTCGCGCATCGTCTCGATGCGTTGAAGACGCGCTCTTTGTTTCGTGCTGCGTGCTTTTGGTCCCTGGCGAAGCCAGGCCAGTTCGCGTCGAAGAACGCCACGAAACTTGGCAGCTGAGGCTGCCTCTGAAGCATCTTCTTCGGCTTTGTGCTGCAAAAAGGTGCTGTAGTTGCCCTGATAAGTCCGCGCTCGGCCCTGATCGACTTCGACCATTCGACGGGTGACGCGATCGAGCACGTAACGGTCATGGGTGACCAAAACGACGGCGCCTGGATAGCGATCTAACCAGCTCTGAAGCCACTCAATGGCAGCAGCATCGAGATGGTTTGTGGGTTCATCCAAAAGCAGCACATCTGGGCAGGCCACCAGGGCTGAGGCCAAGCCAACCCGTTTGCGATAGCCGCCAGAGAGGTCCTCGACAGGACGTTGTAAGTCGCCAATTCCGAGTTTCTGCAGGACTTCGCGGCATTGCTGTTCGAGGCTCCATGCATCCTCCTCATCCATCGTTTGGCTGAGTTCTCCCAGCTCTGACAAAAACGTTGCGTTCTCGGGTGCCGCAGCAACCGCGTCGCTTAGGGCGTTAAAGCGCAACAGCAGATCGCGCTTGGCGCCGCACCCTTCCAGGACTTGTTCGAGAACGGTGAGCCCTGGGGTGATGCGGCTGTCTTGCCCAACGAGCTCAACACGTAGACGTGGGGAGCAGCGTCGTTCGCCGTTCCCTAATGGTTCGCTGCCAGCGAGAACCTTGAGCAAGGTGGATTTTCCAGCGCCGTTTGGACCGATTAACCCAAGGCGCTCTTTGTCGCCGATATGAAGGTTGAGATCGGCAAACAGAGTTCGTATGCCGAAGTCTTTCGAAGCACCTACCAAGCTGATCAAACTCACTGTGTGCTGGTAGGTCGTTGGCTGTCTAGGTATGCAAACACACTCTTATCGCCCACATCTGCAGCGGCTGCCATTCCAAATTTCCGAAGCGCGAGCAGCACCATTAATAGTCCAGCGGTTATGAGCAGGGCGGCACAAAGGCTCGTATTGATAATGCCCACCAGACGCCCCAGGAGGGCGATGGGTAATAGCAGGGTGAGTCCAATCGCTTCGGGTCGTTGGAAGCAGAAAAATTCCTTAAAGCCGATGCCCGCGAGGGCCGCAAACAATGGGCCGATCGCCAGGATCCACAATGGTTGTGCAACAAGCATTGCGAGGGCTTCATTCGGACCAGCTCGCAACAAAAGGAGTCCCCAGCCGAGGCAACCGATCAACCAAAACAACTTCAGCGCGTTGTGGAGTGGTAGTAGATAGATGTGGATCCACTTCAGTGCCAAGCCGAGTCCGGCCATGAATGGCACAAGCCAAATCCAGGCCCAGCTGTCTCCAAACTGCCACCAGTGAACTAACGCTGCAGTCATGGCTAGCCCGGCTACGAGGAGTGAAATGCGGTAGCGCTGCACCTCTTGCCGATCTGTTGAGGTGATCGTGTAGGGGCCATAAACGCCTTCAAACTGGGGATCACCCGTCGTCATTCGTTCGAGATATCACTACATACAAGTGTGGTCAGATCTGGTCCAGAGGGCACGATTCCACCAGGATTCAGCGGAAATAGCGCTCCGAAGTAGTCATGTCGCCAAGATTTGGCGTCACAACTTGTTTGGACACCGGGCTGCTCATAGAGCCGCCGTCGCCAATTCCATAGTTTTGGGAATGTCCAAAGTGGACGCTGACTACAGCCAAACAGTGGTGAGTAAACCATTTCCCATCGAATCAAGGTGGGAAATAAACGCACATCCGCCAAGGTGATCTGCTCCCCGCAAAGCCAGGGCCCCGACTGAGACAGGCTTGTTTCCACTTGATCGAGGGCTGCAAATAATGCGGCTTCAGCACGGTTGTAAGCCGCTTGATTGCGGGCAAAGCCGCAGCGGTAGACCCCATCATTCACGTTGGGTTGGAGGAGTTCCTGCCAACGGTTAATGCTGTTTCGTAGTTCTGGTGGAGCCAGGTCTGGGGCTTCTTCATGCGTTGGCCAGCGGTTTAACACCTCCACGAGCTGGGCACTTTCGTTCCCAAGAATTTTGGGATAGCTGGGGTCGATCAGGACTGGAACTGTGGCGCGATGGGAGGGAGGTGCGTCACAGCGTTGATACAGCGCTAGCAAGCTGTTGCATCCCAGCCAGGGAGGATCGAGTTGCCACCGTCCAGCCTTGTGATCTGCATGGGCTGTCAACAAATTGAGACTCTGATCAAGCCCTCGCAATTGATGGACCAGCCAGGTGCGATGGGCCCATGGACAGCTACGACCAACAATTAAGTGGGGACTTTGGTCAGGTGGGCGGGACTGCAAGTCCAGAGCGTTGGGACCTTCCGCCTCAAGGTGGTCGCTTTTTGGTCTGCAGTAGTTCCCGGCAGCATCAGCGGGGCCAAGCCCGCCCATGAGCCGTTGCCATTGCCAACGCCAGCCAGCTTTGGCTGCCATCACAACGATGGGAGGAATCGACATGGCTTGTGCCGGTGTAATGGCTGAGGTCGTAACGACCTCAGCCATCTTGGCCCCATACTTCAGTCAAGCAAGATCCCTTTGGAGTGCATGGCTGCCAGCGATGTTCTGGTTGTGGCAGGGACCCACGGCAATGAGCTGAATGCTCCTTGGTTGTTGCAGCAATGGAATCGTCAGCCTGATCTGATCAATTCCGCTGGACTGTCCATACAGCGTTTGGTGGGCAATCCACAGGCTCAAGCGGCGATGCGTCGTTATATCGATCGCGATCTCAACCGAAGTTTCAGGCCGGATCTGCTTGAACAGTCGGGTGGAGATCTTGAAGTGTGCCGGGCGCGTGAACTGGTCGGGAGATTTGGGCCAAAGGGAGACGAGCCCTGCTCTGTTGTGCTCGATTTGCACAGCACAACGGCTGCGATGGGGTGTTCGTTGGTGCTCTATGGGCGGCGACCTGCAGATTTGGCATTGGCGGCCCTTGTTCAAGGTGCCCTGGGCCTACCGATTTATTTGCACGAATCAGATTCGGCGCAAACAGGGTTTTTGGTTGAGCGCTGGCCCTGTGGATTGGTCGTTGAAGTGGGCCCTGTCCCTCAGGGTGTTCTTGAAGCCAGGATTGTGCGTCAGACGCGCATTGCAGTGGAGGTCTGTCTGGAGGTACTTGCCGCTGTTCGGCTAAGAGAAATGCGTCCTCCCCGCCAGGTGGTGGTGCATCGGCACCTCGGTAGTTGTGATGTGCCACGAGGGGAGTCCGATCAGCCGCACGCTTTGATCCATCAACGGCTTCAGGGAAGGGATTGGGTTCCTTTAAAGCCATTGGATGCGATTTTCCAGGCAGCCGATGGGACAACCGTGGAGACCCCCCAGATTGAGCACCCGTCCATTCCCGTTTTCATTAATGAAGCCGCCTATGCCGAAAAGCACATTGCGTTTTCATCGACGCAGAGGGAGGTATGGGCGATGGAGCCCCAATGGTTGCAGCAGTTAGGAGCACTCCTGAAGTGAGGGTGATTTCAGCCTTACCCACATGCCCAAGTCCCTTTGCCTTCCTGGCTGCAGGCCAGGTCACTGGTTTGCCCATCACCCCAATACAACCGAAGTCGATCGTCGTCGGTTCCCAGCCGCAGAGTGAGGGAGCGAATAGGGCCTGCCGGGGTCTTGCTGTCAGCTGTAGCTGATGCCCCATTGAAGTCATTGAGCTGCTGTTCGAGTTGATTCACCCGTAACTCCAGGCGCTCGAAGGTGGCTTGCGACGCATCGTTGCCATCGGTGTTTAAGGCTGATGTTGAGCAACCCGCCAGAAGAAGGGCTGTGGCAACAAGCCATCTGAGGTGTAAAGGCCAACCCATAGCAATGCTCAGTATTGATTTCAGCCTCTCAAGCTGATCAGCAGTTGACCAGCCTTTCGCTCCAATACACGGTGGCTCCTTCTGCCTCCAGTTGATTGCGGCGATGACGGGCCGAGGCCAGAGGCACGGTTTCTTCGAGGCGTTGTCCTGCAAGGAGCCAGCGGATGAGTACCAAAACAAAACCCCGTTTGCCAAATCTTAAATCTTTCTGTGCACCCCAGCCATAGCAACTGGTTTGAATATTGCTTGTCGCAATCTCCGAACACAGAACGCAATATTGCTTTACATTGGGTGGAGGCACGGCTTCCGGCCCTTCCTTAAACCGTCCCCTCGGGGGCATTTCTTTCCGTTCTCATGACCACCACCATCCAGCAGCGCTCCGGCGCTTCTAGCTGGCAGTCCTTCTGCGAGTGGGTTACTTCCACCAACAACCGTCTGTATGTCGGTTGGTTCGGTGTGTTGATGATCCCAACTCTGTTGGCTGCCACCATCTGCTTCGTCATCGCATTCGTCGCCGCTCCTCCGGTTGACATCGATGGCATCCGCGAGCCTGTCGCTGGCTCATTGATGTACGGCAACAACATCATTTCTGGTGCTGTTGTTCCTTCCAGCAACGCCATCGGCCTGCACTTCTATCCCATCTGGGAAGCAGCTTCACTCGACGAGTGGCTGTACAACGGCGGTCCTTTCCAGCTCGTCGTTTTCCACTTCCTGATCGGCATCTACGCCTATATGGGACGTGAGTGGGAACTCTCTTACCGCTTGGGCATGCGCCCTTGGATCTGTGTTGCCTACAGCGCACCTGTCGCTGCTGCATCTGCAGTTTTCCTGGTCTACCCCTTCGGTCAGGGTTCTTTCTCTGATGCAATGCCCCTGGGCATTTCTGGAACCTTCAACTACATGTTGGTGTTCCAGGCTGAGCACAACATCCTGATGCACCCCTTCCACATGCTTGGAGTGGCTGGTGTCTTCGGTGGTTCATTGTTCTCCGCCATGCACGGCTCACTGGTGACCTCCTCCTTGGTGCGTGAAACCACCGAAAGCGAGTCCCAGAACTACGGCTACAAATTCGGCCAAGAAGAAGAGACGTACAACATCGTGGCTGCTCACGGCTACTTCGGTCGCCTGATCTTCCAATACGCCTCGTTCAACAACAGCCGTAGCCTTCACTTCTTCCTTGCAGCCTGGCCTGTTGTGGGTATCTGGTTCACCGCCCTTGGCGTGTCAACCATGGCCTTCAACTTGAACGGCTTCAACTTCAACCAGTCAATCCTTGATGGTCAGGGCCGCGTCCTGAACACCTGGGCCGACGTGTTGAACCGTGCCGGCCTCGGCATGGAAGTGATGCACGAGCGCAACGCTCATAACTTCCCCCTCGACCTGGCAGCTGCTGAGTCCACA
>QCVM01000019.1:0-32325 GCA_003210375.1 Synechococcus sp. AG-686-B21
TCATGGGAATTATTAATGATGTTTTGAATATCGTTCTTCGAAATCCTTTCGATGATAAGAGTAAATTTTTCAAAAAATCTCAATATGTTTTTGGCCCAAGAGTCGTTTTGGGTTCTGTTTTCGCAGCCGTCGGTGTTTTCGGATTCGCATTTTCAGGTATTGTTTGGGAATTTAAGGGAATTGAATTAGGTCTTACAGCCTTGATTACGTCTTTTATTGCCCTCTGTTTTAGTATTGTTTTTCTTTTCCCATTCTCAAAGTCACAGCCAAATCCTAAACAAGTTGCTCCCATAAAGCAAAATAATATTGTTCAAACTAAGACGACAACTGCTAAGTCCATGCCCGCAGCGAAGCCTGAAGAAAACCTTGTAATCGAGGGTATTGAAATTACGATGACAACCGCAGAGGAGATTCGTAATCAACTTGCTGTGAGTGAAAAAGAAAAGCCAGCTGTCGTGCTTGTCAATTTCTCAACTGAATATTTGGTTCCAGGTAATTCCCTTGGATCTTCGAAGAGAAAGCCCGGTAAGTCACTCGACACATTTCGTGAATCGGCTAAGGATTTGTACAAAAGCCAATCTTGAGTTGCTTCAATTTCAACGAGTTTGGCTACTTATAGTCATATTAATCAAGAGATCTTTAATTTTTTCTGTGTATTCAGATTTCCAATCTGCTGTTGTCTCTTGAAGATAAAACATCTCATATTTTAAATTGCTGCTGCAACTCCCAAAGCTTTAATGATCCAACTTTCCCCGCATTGCTTTTCCGCGATTAGCACGCGCTGGTTCACCTTGAGGCAATTGGTCAAGATGTATTTCAACCTGTCCAATCGAAAGGTATTAGTTCTAGTCAATCCCAGCGCGGCTGAGGCCTTTTTCGGCGGTAAAGCCCGATTATTGGATTGTGCCTTGGCATGAGCTTTTGCAGGGCGATATATGAATCGCGGTAATCAATTGCGTAGCTTGTCTCAATTCAAAGTACTGTGTGATTAGAAATATGTAAATGGTCCGATTTAAGATTTTTGTTCTTTCGCCTATTTATTAGCCTCGTCTAATAATTAGAGTGCAGTCACCATCTGTTTGAATTCATCGCTTTCTGTATCTTCCGCCATATCCTTAAGGAGTTCTTTGCTGTCTTCCCCTAGGTTTTCAAGGGTTTTCGCAGTGTAATCAAAATTGTCAAAAATTGTTTCGACAGACCATACATAGTTGTTCTCAATGGCGTAGCTGCAAATACTTTTAACGACTTCGTCTTGAGTGGCTCGGATACCTTTTTTCCAAAGGTCATCAATAATAAAGTCCACGGTGACAGATCCTTGCAGCATTGGATCGAGGTCAAACGCAAGAATGCAGCCAAGCTCATTAAATGTGTCAACCCATGAATTATTGGCTTCGAGGCAGTCCTTGATGATGGAATGAGCCTCTTGCTTTGTGGTCACGGGATAGGTCGCAAGATCCATTATTTTTAGGACATCCACGTGCTCCTTGCTGCGATGTTTAGGAAGAATTCAACTCCCTTGGTTTCAAGACATTAAAAAAGTGACATATCCCATGGCATACCAAGGCAGTTTTTCCAATAGGTTTGCGATTCCTAAGACAGGAGACGCATTTATCAAAAATCATTTTTATGTGGTCATCATATTGTTATTGAACGCTTGAGAAGCGTGTCTTGAATCAGATTTGAGGTAAGGCGAAATTCCGTGTGTCAGCGCAGTATTAGCAATCAAACCCAACTACTTAGTATCGAGATCGACACTTCAGTAAAAGTATTCTTAATGAGGTAAGTCTATCTTCCGATTGATTTTGCATTGATTTATCGGTACGAAACATATCTACGCAGACGGAGATAAACATTCCAGTACTCCTTCCACTCAGAGTGAAAAGCTATAGCCTCTAGTTTTGGTTATTATTTCTGTTGTACCGGATGTTTGGTTGAAAATATACCCTTTGATTTTTGGTCTTGGTTATTCATGTGTTGTCGTTTCGATCAATGACACGACTGCTTTGCAATGGTTCAGATATTCATCTGCTGTCATCTGGTTTTTAGCTGTATAGGTTTGGCGGCTCAAGATTTCAAATTCAGCAATAGGCTCTTGATGGAGATGCCCCACGGTGGGCATTCTTCTCAGATGCTTCTTGCAGTTGAAGTTGATGCCAAGTCGATCGCTCCCTTTCTTTGGCTTGAGCTGTTCTCCCTCCAAAGGCATCCCGTCATAGGGATCTGTCCCGTTGCAATTGTGAAAGGTGTTCTGAACAGCCGCCAGAGCTTCTTTCACTTGGTAACGACCACCGCTCCTGCGGTCGCGTTTCGTCATGTACAGTGCTTCGCGAATCAAGATCCTCTTGTAATCGTCCGGTCTGAGTTTTAGCCACTTGGGTGGCTTGAAATGACTAATGTCCATACTGCTCAATTCAACACACTGCTTTCAAGAATGCTGTCTTCTACTTCTGCGCAAGTTTCATTTTCACAGACTAATTACATCAGTCATCTGTAGTCGCTTGTTGGTTTGCGTGCCTCATTCTGAGTGCTGTCGCATTTACTCCCGTTCTGTTAGCTCTTCCCACTCAATTATCGAATCCTCGATCTAAGGGGATCAAAAGAGCGAAAGCTCCACTGTGTTTATCGCCGTCTATCGACTCCGCACCTATGCAGGGCGGCTACGAATGATCAACAGCATTCGCAGCTAGAGCAGCATTGGTCATGCCCGGCATGACCATCCGCACAAGGCTGAGAGCAATAGATCTTGCCCTCTTTCTCGACCTCCTTCTCCGGAAAAAACATTGCAGCTGCAAGGCTCACAGGCGCATAGTTGGTTTGCAGGTGGCATGAGACCGACTTACTATTGCCTTAGTCCTAGGCCTGAACCACCTGCAGCGCATCCCAATTCATATAATTTTCAGCGCACTAGTGGTATTCAGCACATTTCATGCTGGACTGTGATCTACAAATTCAGCTGACATTCTCTTTAATTCGCAACTGATTAAGCCAAGCAGCCTTTGCTCACTCTTGGCGATAAGCAATACGCCATTGATGCATTGAATGATCAAACGAAAGATCTTGTGCGGGTTCTGAAGGTCACTGATGCACAGCTATGCATGACACAAGATCCTCTGAACGCCTCGTCGTTGGCATAGACCTCTGACCAAACAAATGTCTGAGGATCCTCCGGATCCAGTTGAGTGACGTAAAAAATTTGCTGTTGTAATTTTTCTTGCAACTTATAAACCAAAATATAAGGCTAAGTCGGGAGATAGATGACGACACTCAACGCCCCTTGCTTTTCCCTTACGGTTTTTATATTGCTTTCAGCCTAAACACATAGTGCATCAGAACATCCAATTTCTATTTATTCTTTTACTCGTAGTTTTGTGATTGGTGCCTCTTGATGTCAAAAGCAATTGGCTTCTGATCAGCAATTACATGGATAGCAAAAATCCAATAAAAAATTAATACGGCATTAATCATTTTTTTGGTGTTATCTCAAGAGGTCATTTGCTTGACTAACAAATAATGGCCGGTATTGATTCTCCCTACATCACCCATGTCGGTGATATTCAGAGACCTGCAATCACCCGTTTGGGCCTGCTTTCAAGGTCCAATAAAAAAAGCTTCATCTCAAACTGTCGCTAGAACCGGGTTGGAGACTTAAGCCGATGACCTGACTTGAACAGGCGACCCACGCTTTACGAAAGCGTTGCTCTACCAGCTGAGCTACATCGGCAACAAATTTAATTTATCATTTCGGCAGTACTTTTCCGTGCACACTTGGCCGATCAGCAGGGTCGAAAGTCTGGTCTAGATCCCGCCATGAGGGAACGCCTATTAAAGGAGTCACTGACCCCCTGGCGTGGTCTTCGGCGGCTCGTTTGGGCTGCGTTGTTCGCCTCCGCTGGACTCGGACTGTTCACCATGCTCTTCCGCGTTTCCGCTGGTAACGCTGTTGAGCTCAGTGACTTCGGCATCCAAGCCGGTGCGCTCACTCTCTTTTCCGTCCTCCTGTATTTCGATCGAACCCGAAACACCGATAACTGATTCCTCGTTCTGTTCCTCCTCGAGTGAAGTCTCTGTGGTGGTGGTTGCTGTGGTTTCCAGTGTGATGTTCGTATCGATAGCCCCGTTGTTTGGCACGCCCTTGCGGGGTTCGACAACGGATTCGACGCTGCTCTCTTCTTTGGACGCTTCATCGCTCGCGAATGGTTTGTTGGTTCCTTCCTCGTTGAATCCAGTGTTTTTTAAGTCGAGATCGATGCCTTCAAGATCTTCGGGATTGCTCGCCTCTACCGGTTGATTTCTGCTATCGGTAGGAGTGGGTTCACTGTGATCTGTCGCGTCTGCTTCCACGCGATCGATTTCTGCTGGAACAGGCGCTGATTTTGGGCGGCTGGTTTGTGGGACTGGTTTGGGGGGACTTTCAGGCCAGGTCAACCGATTCAGGCGAAGAATTTGCAGCCCGAAACTTGTGTGCTGCAAATCCGTTGGCGCTGAGTTCTGCATCGACGGTTCCTGATCGCTTTGATTCCGAATGGGTAGGAGCCATCCCAAGGCTTGGCTGAGTTGTTGGACTTGCCACACCATTACCGCCAGGACTGGGATGCTCAGCAACAGGGTGACGAGTCGTGACTGTCCGAGAATTGGTGAAAACTCACTGGCCAGAACAGCGGAATCATCGAGCCACCAAAGCAGGGGTAGAAATCCGAGCGCTGCCACGACAACACTGGTGCGGCTGAGAAGACCTCCCTGACTTGCACTACGAGCTTGCCGCTCTGGATCACGCTCTTTGAGCGGCACTCGCACGAGCAAGAGTGATCCCCAATCGGCGGGACGTTTCCACAACGCGACAGCTGGAGCTAGCACGCCAACAGCCCATACGAGCAGACGCTCAACTGAAAGGACCGGTCCAGGATCGGCACCAGCCAGAACCAACCGAATCAGCAAGAGCTCCAATGGAATCGCTCCGAGAGCAAGACATTGGAGCCAGAGCAATGGCTCGAGACGGGACTTCACGACAGAAGTGGAGGTCAGGTGGTGAGTTTGCGGCGCTGGGTAACCATCTTGAAGGCTTCAATACGATCACCCTCTTCCCAGTTGGCGAAACGGTCTGCACCAACACCACATTCGAAGCCTGTGGCCACCTCTTTAACGTCGTCTTTGTTGCGACGCAGAGAGTCAAGATCGCCGGTGTACACCACTTGTTTGCCCCTGTGAACCCGGACTCTGCAGTTACGGTGCAGCTTTCCGGTGTTGACATAGCAACCTGCCACAGCGCTTTTGCCGATGGTGAACACGGCGCGCACCTCGGCTTCGCCAAGGGCTTCTTCGATGAGTTCTGGCTCGAGTAGACCTTCCATCGCTAGCTGGATGTCTTCCAGCAGCTTGTAGATCACGTCGTAATCCCGTACGTCAACACCAGTGGCATCGGAGGCCTTTTTGGCACCAGAGGCCATGGATGTGTTGAAGCCGATGATCACGGCACCAGAGGCCGCTGCCAGGTCGACATCGGTCTCGGTGATTTCACCTGGAGCCGACAGCAAGACGCGCACTTGAACTTCATCTTTGGGCAGTTGCTCCAGCGAACCGAGGATGGCTTCCACGGATCCTTGAACATCAGCTTTAAGGATGAGGTTGAGCTCTTTGAGTTCGCCTTCATTGGCTTGACCAGACATCGCCGTGAGCGAGACCCGTCGGGAGGCCATTTGTTGAGCGAGACGCGTCGCGCGGGCATTTGAGGCACGGTCGCCCACCACAGCCCGAGCGGCTTTCTCGTCGGGGTAGACCTCGAACTCATCGCCAGCGGTTGGTACCTCGCTGAAACCGAGGGCTTCCACTGCAAACGACGGGCCTGCTTCCTTGAGGCGTTGACGATTGTCGTCCACCATGGCTCGAACTTTGCCCAACACAGGCCCTGCAGCGAGCACGTCACCGGTTTTAAGGGTGCCGTTCTGAATCAACAGGGTGGCGACGGGGCCTTTTGCCTTATCAAGGTGAGCTTCGATCACGGTTCCGCGGGCGGGGCGGTCGGGGTTGGCCTGAAGGTCTTCCACTTCAGTCACCAGGAGAAGCATTTCGAGAAGCTTGTCGATGTTTTCGCCCTTAAGGGCGCTAACAGGAACCATCACCACATCTCCACCCCATTCCTCGGCGAGGAGGTTCTGCTCAGACAGCTCTTGCTTCACCCGGTCTGCAGAAGCACCTTCTTTGTCGATCTTGTTGATGGCCACAACAATCGGCACCTCTGCGGCTCGGGCGTGGCTGATCGCCTCAAGCGTTTGAGGACGCACACCATCGTCGGCGGCGACGACCAAGACAGCAACGTCGGTCACTTTCGTGCCCCTGGCACGCATTGCCGTAAACGCTGCGTGGCCGGGTGTGTCGAGGAAGGTGAGTTTCCGTGCTTCGTCCTTGTGTTGGATTTCAACCTGGTAAGCACCGATGTGCTGGGTGATTCCACCCGCTTCTCCAGCAGCAACCCTTGCTTGTCGGATCGCATCGAGAAGGCTCGTCTTGCCATGGTCGACGTGGCCCATAACGGTGACAACGGGAGGACGACGAATGAGGTGTTTTAGATCCGTCTCCTCAATCATTTCGACGGTCTTCTTCGCCGCCTCTTCAACATCGTCCTGAAGCACTGGAACATCGAATTCCTTTGCCACCGCTTCGATGGTGGGCATATCCAGGGTTTGGGTAACCGTGGCAATAACCCCTTTGAAGAAGAGGGATTTGATGATTTCTGAACTCTCGATGCTGAGCATGTCCGCGAGTTCTTGCACCGTGAGGTTGTCCTCTGGTACCACGATCATCTCGGGGCGTACTTGCTTGGCCTCGCGCGCTGCCCGTAGTTCCATTGCGCGACGACGTTGCCGTTGGCGTGCGGTTTCCTTGCGGCGTTTGCGCACGGCGGCCACCGGCTTGGGAGCCTTTCGTTGTTGAGACTTCGGTTTGGCTGGGCGCGCCAGGCTGGCCGACAGCACCATGGCCTGCTGTTCTCCAGCAAATCCGCCAGTTTGTGCAGCGAGAGCATCGTCGTTCTCGCCAATGATGTGGACTTTTTGCCTTTGTTTTTGAGGCGAGCGGCTGCGCAGTGCCTCGAGCTTGGCACTGTCGTCCCAATCGGGGCGCCCTGGGCGTCGTTGGCCACCGGGAGCACCTGGACGGAATCCTGGTCGCCGGGGTGCTGAGGGTGCTGTGGGCCGCGCCACTGGAGGAGTGGCTGTTCCGGCGGCTTCCGTGGGCCGATTGGGAGCGTCGGGACGACGGGGTGCTGGAGCTGCTTGACGACTAATGGGCTTTTGGAGCTGCATGAGCTCGCCGGGCGCCACCGGTTTGCGCATGCCACTGGGCATACCAGGTCGTGTGGGGGCCCCGGGTCGTGTTGGCGGTCCTGGGCGTCCAGTTCCGGCTGTGCTGTCGCGTCGGATTGGCTTGCCAACCAATTCGAGTGTATTTCCAGCGGGACGGCTGGGTGCGCCTGGTTTCCCGGTTCGTGTAGGGGCCCCAGGACGTGCAGGCCCCCCTTGGCGTTGGGGCACTCCTGTGCCGGGACGCACGGGAGCGCCAACACCTCCTGTACGGCGAGCGACTGGTTTGCCGACGAGTTCAGGTCGTGGAGTCGGGCGTGGAGCGGTGCCGGTTTTGGTCGGTGCGCCCACGCGCGGTGGTGTCCCAGGACGGGGCGGAGCCCCAGCACGGGACACAATTTGCGGCTTTTGGCCCTGGGCCGCACCTGGTCGGCTTGGGGATGCAGCAGGACGCGGAGTCGGTCGAGATGGTGCCTGCTTCGGCGCTGACGTGAAGGTGGCGCTCGGTGTCGCGGTTGCGTTATTAGGCCGTGGGGTTGGCGCCGTGGGCTTAACGCTCGTGGGTTTTGTTGCCGCAGGCTTCGCAACCACCGCAGGTTTTGCTGAAGTGATTGGTTTCGCGACGATTACAGGCTTAGCGGCCGCTGCGGGTTTCGTTGCCGCAGATGGTTTGCCAACGAGTTCTGGCGCCGACGCCTTACTCACCACCTGTGGCCTAGGAGCTCCCTGGGGTTTCGATGGCGCAGGGCGACTTGGGGACGCAGCTGGTCGAGGCGCTGAGGTTGTCCCCGTTGGGCGGGCTGGGGGCGCTGCCGGTTTGTTCGGGGCAGATTTGGCCGACATCGGCGCAGTGGTCGATCCGGTGATCGATCCAGCGGGCCGTGACGGTGGGGCAACAGCCTTCACCGACGGTTGAACAGGCTTGTTTGCTGCCGGTTGAGCCGGAGCCTGAGGTTTCGCGGCAGCAACCGGAGCAGTTACGTCTGGCGTAGAAGGTGACGCTTTTTTGACCGACAGGATTGATTTGCCGGGTGCAGGTTTGGCTGGAGTAGCCGCTGGTTTACTTGGCGATGCTCCCTTGCCAAGCAGGTTGCGGATCTTTCCGGCTTCGGAGTCACTGATCGAGCTGCTGTGGCTTTTGGCTGCGATTGAAAGCTTTTCTGCAGCATCCAACACGTCCTTGTTTTCAAGGCCGAGGTCCTTGGACAACTCGTAAATTCTGACTTTGCCGCTGCTGGTCATTCAGTTGGGGTCTCCGATCGAGCCGGGCATGGTGAGCCACGGTGTCCGCACGCAAAGTGAGGACAGTGTTTAGTTTGCCTCAGCGGATTCACCAGTGCTTGCACTGATCCGCTCATTCAGCGTCGTAAGGACTGCATCCGGCACCTGACATCGCAGAGCTTTTTGCAGGCGCTTACGGCGCCGAGCCTCTTCAAGGCACTCTTCCTTCGGACAGAGATAAGCCGAGCGGCCCATCCCTGAGTCCAAAAGGACACCATCCTTGTGGTCACGGATCACACGCCAAAGGTGGCGACGATCCTGAAGCTGGCGGCATGCCACGCAACGACGGAGGATGGGCTTGGCGCTCACCGGGCGTCCTCGCTCATGTCTGTTTCAGCATCACTGCTGGCCTCAGGAAGAGGCTTTTGATCATTGCCATCGCTGGGCTCGGCCATCTCTTCAGAGACAGCTGAATCACCCTTAGCTTCTTCGAGAGGTTCACCCTCTTCGAATTCTGTGACGGGTTCTTCCAAGAATTCTGCACCCTCGACATAGTCCTCATCATCTTCTGGCAGCGGATAGAGCTCACGGAGGCGAGCATCTTCTTCAGCCCTTGCTGCTTGTTCCACCGCGATGCGCTCTTCGGCTTCTTGTTGAAGTGCTTCCTCTTCTTCTCTCTGAGAAATCAGTTCAGCAACAACGGCATCTTCCGCGGCCTGGTCGTATTCAGTTGAATTTTTGATGTCGATCTTCCAGCCCGTCAGCCGAGCCGCCAACCGCACATTTTGTCCCTCACGGCCGATCGCCAAACTGAGTTGATCGGGTGGAACCAAGACGTGGGCGTGTTGTCCTGCTGGGTCCACGAGCCTCACCATTTCGACCCGAGCCGGACTCAGGGAGTTGGCGATGTATTGGCCAGGATCTTGTGACCAGCGAATGACGTCAATCTTTTCACCGCGAAGTTCGTTCACGACCTGTTGAATCCTGGATCCGCGAGCGCCAATGCATGCGCCGACAGGGTCGACTTCCCGTTCAATGCTGTCGACGGCGACTTTGGTCCGAGGACCAACGGATCGTGAAGGAGGATTCGCTTCACGGGCAACAGCCACGATGCGGACCGAGCCCTCTTGGATCTCGGGAACTTCGTTTTCGAATAAGTAGACAACTAAGCCGGCATTTGAGCGGCTTACGAACAACTGAGGACCGCGGCGGGCCACTTCGCTCACCTCTTTCAAGAACACTTTGAAGGTGGCGTTGGCGCGGTAGTTGTCATTGGGCAGCTGGTCTCGGCGAGGTAATTCCGCCTCAACTTCGGGTCTGCCCAGGCCTGAACTCACGGCCATGATGATCGACTGACGTTCGAAGCGGATCACCCGGGCGGTCAGGACTGGATCCTCGAGGTCGGCAAATTCCTCTTGAATCATCCGACGCTGCTGATCCCGCAGCTTTTGGGCCAAAACCTGTTTTGTGGTGGCCGCAGCCATGCGTCCGAAATCTTCCTTCTCCGGAGTGACATCAAGCACAACCGTGTCGCCAGCTTGGGCGTCATCGGCCACCTGCATCACCTCTGCAAGGGCAATTTGATGATCTTCGCTTTCCACTTCGTCAACAATGATTTTGCTGGCGAGAACTCGATAGCCTTCCTCTTCAAGGTCAAGACCAACGTCAAAATTGCTGAAGTAATCCTCCTCAAAGGGGTCTTCACTGATACCGATGTAAAGAGTGCGCCGGTACCGCTCGTATCCCTTCAGCAATGCTTCGCGGAGAGCTGCTTCAACAACTTGTGGGGGTAGTTTTTTCTCATCACTGATGTCATCGATCAGATTGGTGAGACCGGGAAGCAGTACGAGAGCCATCGGGCTGGGGGTAAAAAAAGAAGTGAGCAGTTCGCTCGATTACTGGCCGGGAGTGGTGAGGCGAACCTTGATCACCTGATCGCGAGGAATGGTCTTGATACGCCCACGGATGTTGATCTGCAGAGCATCCTCATTGCGTTCGTGCAAAAGACCCTCAAGACGATGCTCAACGTTCTCATCATCACGATGGGTGACATCCACAGGAAAACCTCGGAAAGTCTGGAAATCGCGATCGCAGCTCAGTTGCTCGCCGATCCCGGGGCTGCTGATTTCAAGCACATAGGCCTCGATCAGTTGCTGGGATTCCTCTAGAGCCTCGCCGAGAACACCACTAAATCCGGCACAGTCATCAAGGTTGACGTCCGATCCGTCGATGTGTCGGATATGAACTTGCAGCGTGATTGGATTCATGTGCGTGAGCAGATGAATCCCACACAGCTCGAGGCTTTGAAGTTCGGCAACCCTTTGGGTGAGCTGCTCAAGTTCTGGCTGAAGAGGATGAGGCAAAAAGAACTGATGTCAGGCCATGCCCGACGTGCATTTTCAGTTGTGACCGATCTCCCGTAGGAGATGCCCGTCGGACACGTTCTGAATCTAGAGGACGGCCTGTGGACGTTCAGGAATTTGATGACTTCATGTCGATGCTCGGTGCCTCTGGAAAGGCATCTCCCTGTTGCTCAGGACCGCGCAACTCTGAGTCTTGATTGATGCACTTGGATCGTTGCTCAGTTGTTTTGTGGTACTGACAAACGCGGCTCCACAGTTTGCTCCGTGTCCCGCTGGGGCCAATGCTGAAAACGACTTTGTCTGATATACCCACGCTTGATTCAATTTGAACGCCGCACTGCTCACAACGCTGGTGGACTGGAGTGGGGCTTGACGCGCTCAAATGTCACAAAGCAAGAATTCAAATTCTACAAATTTTGGGACGCATGGGTTGCTCCGATGGCCTCAAGGGGTGGACCTGCTTTGAAACGCTTTAAAAGCACTTCTGTGGAAATTTTGGTGCCAAAGCGGAAGTCATTCGTTTCACTCGAGGCCAGAGTGTCATGCTCCAAAAACTTGTTGCTTCCGTTTCCACCACCGCACAAACCAAAATCTTCGCAGCTTTCATGGCATTTCTCTACCCCAAGGACCATGTCTTGGAGGAGGCGCTCAAATCTTTCAGTTCGCGTTGATTCTTCGAGATTTTGCGTTTGTGGTTGCCAAGGTTAAACGTGCCGTATCGGTCGCTGGCAAAGGAGAACACCTTTGGATCGAACGTGGAGAAATCGCCTTTGGCATCGACGTTGAAAGGGTGCTCTTTTGAGATGCGTAAATCAAGTTTGCTCGATTTTGACCATCCCCATCCCCTTGTGGATTCCTATAGAAGTGTCAGGACTGCTTATAAGTGTTGCTCAAAATCGTTCTTCGTTGGGTCCTGGGTCTGGTGTTGATGCTGGACACATTTTTATTGTCGGCATCCCAGGTGGATGCTGTTGAGCACAGCTTTGTGGCGAAATCGGTGCGTCGTGTCGCTCCAGCGGTGGTGAGGATTGATACCGAACGCACAGTGGAGCGACAAGCGTTTGATCCCACGTTGATTGATCCGCTACTGCGTGATTTGTTGGGCGATCCTCAGTTGGGACCAGAGCGAGAGCGGGGGCAAGGATCTGGTGTTGTAATCGATTCCAAAGGGTTGGTTCTCACCAACGCCCACGTGGTCGATCGCGTGGAATCCGTCAGCGTCACCGTTGCGGATGGTGAGCAGCTCGATGGTCGTGTCGTGGGCTTCGACTCTGTCACCGATATCGCTTTGGTTCAGCTTGAGGGTCGGAACTTGCCTCCGAAAGCGCCCCTAGGCGATTCAGAAGTGATGGAAGTTGGTGATTGGGCGATTGCACTCGGCACTCCGTTTGGTCTTGAACGCACTGTCACCCTCGGCATTGTCAGCAGTCTTCACCGCAATATCAACAGCTTGGGCTTTTCTGATAAACGCCTCGATTTGATCCAGACCGATGCGGCGATCAATCCGGGGAATTCTGGCGGTCCCCTCGTCAATGGCGAAGGCGAAGTAATTGGCATCAATACCCTGGTCCGCTCTGGGCCCGGGGCGGGTTTGGGCTTTGCTATCCCTATTAATTTGGCGAGACGCGTGGCGGACCAATTGCAGGCCCAGGGTGAGGTCGTTCACCCTTATATCGGGTTGCAGTTGGTAGGGCTGACCCCTCGTATCGCCCGGGACCACAACAAAGATCCCAATGCACTGGTTCAATTGCCCGAGCGCACAGGAGCACTGGTGCAAAATGTTCTGCCTCAGGGGCCATCCGAAGACGCTGGGTTGCGTCGTGGTGATCTAGTGATTGAGGTCGATGAGAAGCCTGTGGCAGACCCTCAGGCTCTGCTTGAGGTGGTGGATGCTGCTCCGCTTTCGGAGCCGCTTCCCTTAACGGTGTTGCGAAACGGCCGCGAACTCAACCTGTCGGTTAAACCGGCTCCTCTACCAGGTTTGAGCTGAAACCCTTGCTACCGTCTCGCCCACAGATGACGTAACGATGGCGGATCTTCAAACTCAAATGAAGCAAGCGGTTGCTAATGCCGCGGTTGGGCAAATTAAAGACGGTATGGTGATCGGCCTTGGTTCCGGATCCACAGCAGCACTCATGATTCGTGCTCTTGGAGCCAAGCTCGCTACTGGAGAGTTGAAGAATATTGTGGGCATAACAACTTCCTTTCAAGGGGAAGTTTTGGCCGCCGAATTGAATATTCCTTTGCTGAGTCTCAACTCTGTGGAACGGATCGATCTGACCATCGATGGTGCCGATGAGGTGGATCCGAGTTTTCACCTCATCAAAGGTGGTGGTGCCTGCCACGTTCAGGAGAAACTTGTTGCAGGCATGGCGGATAGATTTGTGGTGGTGGTGGATTCCACCAAATTGGTCGATCGCCTCAATCTGGACTTTTTGTTGCCAGTGGAGGTGCTGCCTGGTGCTTGGCGTCAGATCCAAAAGACCTTGGCATCCATGGGAGGTAGCGCTGGACTCCGTATGGCCCAGAGGAAGGCAGGCCCAGTGGTCACCGATCAGGGAAATCTTGTGCTGGACGTCAAGCTCAAGGGTGGAATCGACGATCCAGCGTCCTTGGAGAAGACGATCAACAACATTCCAGGTGTGCTGGAAAACGGTTTATTTGTGAATCTCACCGATGAAGTGTTGGTGGGTGAAATCTCTGATGGTGTTGCCGGCGTTCGCAGTCTTGATCGGCGCCCTAGCTAGCTGAGCCGTCGCCTCACGGATTCGGCATGGCTATGGAGCCCTTCACTCGTCGCTAGTTCTTGAACGGCTGATCCTGTGGCTTCAAGGGCCGCGCGGTTAAAACCGATCAACGAGGTGTGCCGCATAAATGTCTCAACGCTTAGGGATCCACTAAATCGAGCCGCGCCACAGGTTGGCAGGGTGTGATTCGGACCGGCTAAATAATCACCAACCGCCTCCGGTGACCAAGGGCCCAGAAAAATGGCGCCGGCATGTTGGATTCGTTCCGCTAATGCTTGCGGACGTTCCACCAACAGTTCCAAATGCTCTGGAGCAAAACTGTCGCTCAAAGCGGCGCAGCTTTCGAGGTCGTTGCAGACCACCACCAATCCCCAATTGTTGATCGAGGCCTCGCAGATTTCTCGGCGTGGGTGCCCCTCGAGTTGTAGCTCGATTTCATGCGCAATCTGCTCGGCCAAGGCTGGATTGGTAGTGATCAGAACCGCAGCGGCGAGAGGGTCATGCTCGGCTTGGGCTAATAGGTCTGCGGCAACTTGATCAGGTTTGGCGCTTTGATCAGCAATCACCAAAACTTCACTAGGACCAGCTAAGGAGTCGATGCCAACTTGGCCATACACGGCTTGTTTGGCCAAAGTGACGTAGAGATTTCCAGGACCGCTGATCACGTCCACCTTGGGGACGCTTTCGGTCCCGTAGGCCATGGCTGCGATCGCTTGGGCACCGCCGAGGCGAAAAACGGTGCGTACGCCTGCGAGATGTGAGGCCGCTAGGACCACTGGATTGACCTCTCCGTCGCGACCTGCTGGGGAACAGATCACTACCTCGTTGACGCCAGCAACTTTGGCTGGCACAGCATTCATCAGGACTGTGCTGGGATAGGACGCACGGCCTCCTGGCACGTACAAACCAGCTCGATCCACTGGCCTCCAGCGGCGTCCAAGCCGCTCTCCATAGGGCCCCTCGGTGACGATGTCTGCTGGCCGTTGGCGTTGATGAAACTCGGTGATGCGCCGATGGGCAAGCTCCAGGGCGTCCTGGAGATTCGCCGGAAGATTTCGCCATGAATACTCGAGCTTCTCTTCGGGAACAGCGAAAGGTTCAGGACGGAAGCCGTCAAAGCGCTCCGTGAATTCGACAACGGCGGCATCCCCCCGGCTCTGGACCTCGGACAGAATTGTGTCGACACGTCCCTGAGCATCACCCTGTTGGGCGTGAGCAGTGCGTTGGACCAGGCGTTGGAGTTCTGCCTTGGCCTGCTCCGGATCTCGCACGATGCGGAGTGAAAAACCCGCGGGATTTTGCTCAGGCAAGGAGCACCTTGGGTTCATTCCCCTCAAATTAAGACCCAGGCTGGTGAGGCGCTTTGAGGTGTCGACCTAATCGAACGTTGGGAGCAAGGGAGTATGGTGTCGGATTGTTCGCAACGTCCCCGCGTCAGTGGCCAATAACAACTCAGCGAAGAAGCGTATAGAGATTGCAGAGCGCAATCGTTTGCGCAACCGCACCTACAAGTCTTCAATGCGCACCTTGATGAAGCGGTGCTTAAGTGCATGCGATGCGTACGGATCCGCCCCTGGCGACGAGGCCAAGGCATCAGTGCAAGCGTCCTTGCGCGAAGCATTCAGCAAAATAGATAAGGCTGTGAAAGTGGGTGTTCTTCATCGCAATAACGGCGCTAACCAGAAATCCCGTTTGAGCTCGGCAGTTCGCAAGGTTCTCGAACCAGCCAGTTAAACGTCGTTAACGGGCAGAATGGATCGAAAGCTCGTTTCGCCCACCTGTGTCGTCCACCTCGACGCTAATTGACAGCCATTGTCACATCGTTTTTCGGAACTTCGAGGATGACCTTGAGGATGTTGCTGGGCGCTGGAGAGAAGCTGGCGTAAAAGCTCTATTGCATGCATGCGTGGAGCCGTCTGAAATTCCTGCCATTCGTTCCCTGGCAGATCGTTTTCCAGAGATGCGCTACTCCGTCGGAGTGCATCCGCTCGATACGGAGCATTGGAGTGAAGACACTGTTGATGTGCTGCGTCAGGCTGCAAAAGACGACGCGCGGGTTGTCGCCATTGGCGAGCTTGGACTCGATTTGTTCCGCGACAAAAATTTGGAGGAGCAACTCGCAGTGCTCCGCCCCCAGCTTGACCTGGCTGTTGAGTTGAATCTTCCCGTGATTATTCACTGTCGAGATGCTGCAGAGCCGATGCTGCAGGAGCTCCGCGCTCGACGATCGGAAGGCCGCTGCCCTGCTGGTGTGATGCATTGCTGGGGAGGAACTCCGGAGGAAATGCATGGCTTCCTCGACCTTGGCTTTTACATCAGCTTCAGCGGCACAGTCACATTTCCAAAGGCATTTGCGACTCATGCCTGTGCCGAACAGGTGCCCGAAGACCGTTTCTTGGTTGAGACCGATTGTCCTTTCCTTGCTCCAGTGCCAAGGCGTGGGAAGAGGAACGAACCGGCTTTCGTGGCTTCAGTCGCCTCTCGGGTTGCCGATTTGCGGGGTGTTGACGTGGATCGGGTCGCTGCTGTGACGACGTCCAACGCGCGTCGTCTGTTCAAACTGCCTTGAATCCCTAACCGGTCGAAGTAAGGGGGATTGCTTTATGTAAGATGTCGTATTGGTCTGGCTATGGAGCGGTTTCCCGTGTCTGTGGCTCCTGAAGCGTCCATTCCTTCCGGTGCACTTGTCGTCGTTAGCTGATCTGCCCCGCGATTGCTGAGTTCAACAGTTGGTTTGTTGGTCTTCTCTTGGGAAGGCTGCTTGCCTCTCTGTCGTTCTCATGACTCGCTAAGCAGATTTCGAGCGCTGATTTAGTCCAGTCCTTTTGTTCCTTCGTCCTCCCTGCCGGTCCCCGCATGAGCAGCAGCGCGATTCAGGTCGCCAAGACCGCCACCTTTCTTCCCGACTTGGTGGAGGTTCAGCGGGCCAGCTTTAAGTGGTTTTTAGATAAAGGTTTGATTGAGGAGCTTGAAAGCTTCTCTCCAATAACCGACTACACCGGCAAACTGGAGCTGCACTTCATCGGTAGTGAATACCGACTTAAGCGTCCTCGCCATGATGTGGAAGAGGCCAAGCGTCGTGATGCGACGTTTGCATCGCAGATGTATGTCACCTGTCGTCTTGTTAATAAAGAAACGGGTGAAATCAAAGAGCAGGAAGTGTTCATAGGCGAATTGCCATTAATGACTGAACGCGGAACGTTCATCATTAATGGCGCAGAACGCGTGATCGTGAACCAGATCGTGCGCAGTCCTGGTGTCTATTTTAAAGATGAAATGGATAAAAATGGGCGCCGTACTTACAACGCCAGCGTGATTCCCAATCGTGGAGCATGGCTAAAATTTGAAACCGATAAAAACGATCTACTCCACGTTCGTGTTGATAAAACGCGAAAGATTAATGCTCACGTACTCATGCGCGCCATGGGTCTTTCCGACAACGACGTGTTGGACAAGCTTCGTCACCCGGAGTTTTATAAAAAGTCGATTGATGCCGCCAATGACGAAGGCATCAGTTCTGAAGACCAGGCACTTTTAGAGCTTTACAAAAAGCTTCGTCCCGGCGAGCCTCCATCGGTGAGTGGCGGTCAGCAGCTTCTGCAAACCCGTTTCTTTGATGCCAAGCGCTACGACCTCGGTCGCGTTGGTCGTTACAAGATCAATAAAAAACTCCGCCTCACGATTCCAGACACGGTGCGCACCCTCACCCACGAGGACGTGCTTTCCACTTTGGATTATTTGGTCAACTTGGAATTGGATGTAGGTGGGGCAAGCCTTGATGACATCGACCACCTTGGTAATCGTCGCGTTCGTTCTGTTGGCGAATTGCTTCAGAACCAGGTTCGTGTGGGACTGAATCGACTCGAACGGATCATCAAAGAGCGAATGACGGTTGGTGAAACCGACTCGCTCACTCCAGCACAACTGGTGAATCCAAAGCCTCTGGTGGCTGCCATCAAGGAGTTCTTTGGCTCCAGTCAGTTGAGCCAGTTCATGGATCAGACAAATCCTTTGGCTGAGCTCACCCACAAGCGCCGTATTTCTGCCCTTGGTCCAGGTGGCTTAACCCGAGAGCGTGCAGGCTTTGCTGTCCGCGATATTCATCCTTCTCATTACGGACGTCTTTGTCCGATTGAAACTCCAGAGGGTCCGAACGCGGGCCTTATTAACTCTCTGGCTACCCATGCGCGTGTCAATGAGTACGGTTTCATTGAAACCCCCTTCTGGAAAGTTGAGAACGGTGTAGTTATCAAGTCTGGCGATCCCATCTACCTATCTGCTGACCGAGAAGACGAGGTTCGCGTCGCTCCTGGTGATGTTGCTACCGAAGACAACGGAGCCATCAAAGCTGATCTGATTCCCGTTCGTTATCGCCAAGATTTCGAAAAAGTTCCACCAGAACAAGTTGATTACGTCGCCTTATCGCCTGTTCAGGTGATCTCGGTGGCGACCTCCTTGATTCCGTTTTTAGAGCACGACGACGCCAACCGCGCTCTGATGGGCTCCAACATGCAGCGTCAGGCTGTTCCCCTCCTGAGGCCAGAACGTGCTCTAGTTGGCACAGGACTCGAGACCCAGGTGGCTCGAGATTCCGGAATGGTTCCTATATCAAGAGTGAATGGAACCGTTGTTTTTGTCGATGCCAACGCCATCGTTGTGCTGGATGAAGACGGCGAAGAGCACACGCACTTTTTACAGAAGTATCAGCGTTCTAACCAAGACACTTGCCTGAATCAGCGTCCTATCGTTCGCAACGGTGACCCGGTCATTGTCGGACAGGTCTTGGCGGATGGTTCCGCTTGTGAAGGCGGCGAAATTGCGTTGGGACAGAACGTTCTGATCGCCTACATGCCCTGGGAGGGATACAACTACGAGGATGCCTTGCTTGTCAGCGAGCGTCTGGTTACCGATGATCTCTACACCTCGGTTCATATCGAGAAATACGAGATTGAAGCCCGTCAGACCAAGCTGGGTCCTGAGGAAATCACCCGTGAGATACCCAACGTTGCTGAGGAAAGCCTTGGCAATCTTGATGAAATGGGGATTATTCGTGTTGGTGCTTTCGTTGAAAGCGGCGATATTTTGGTGGGTAAGGTCACTCCCAAGGGTGAGTCAGATCAACCACCCGAGGAAAAACTCCTTCGCGCCATTTTTGGTGAGAAAGCACGAGATGTGCGCGACAACTCACTTCGTGTTCCTGGAACAGAGCGTGGTCGGGTCGTTGATGTTCGGATCTACACCCGCGAACAAGGTGATGAGCTTCCGCCGGGCGCCAACATGGTTGTTCGCGTGTACGTGGCGCAGCGCCGCAAGATTCAGGTCGGCGACAAAATGGCTGGCCGCCATGGCAACAAGGGAATTATCAGCCGCATTCTTCCCCGTGAAGATATGCCATATCTGCCTGATGGCACTCCTGTTGACATCGTGCTGAACCCTCTTGGTGTGCCAAGTCGGATGAACGTTGGCCAGGTGTTCGAACTCTTGATGGGTTGGGCTGCCTCCAACCTCGACTGTCGAGTCAAAATCATTCCTTTTGATGAAATGCATGGGGCTGAGAAGTCCCAGCAGACGGTGACGACATTCCTGACCGAAGCAGCAAAACTGGAAGGAAAAGACTGGGTCTATAACCCTGAAAATCCGGGAAAACTCGTCCTACGCGACGGTCGTACTGGTCTTCCTTTTGATCAGCCAGTTGCCGTGGGCTATTCCCACTTCTTGAAATTGGTGCACCTCGTCGATGACAAGATTCACGCCCGTTCCACCGGTCCTTATTCTCTGGTGACACAACAGCCACTGGGTGGTAAGGCCCAGCAGGGTGGTCAGCGTTTGGGTGAGATGGAAGTTTGGGCTCTTGAGGCCTACGGCGCTGCTTACACCCTTCAAGAATTGCTCACGGTCAAGTCCGACGACATGCAAGGTCGTAACGAGGCCTTGAACGCCATCGTCAAAGGCAAGCCCATTCCTCGCCCTGGTACTCCCGAATCTTTCAAGGTGCTCATGCGAGAGCTCCAATCCCTTGGTTTGGATATCGCGGTGTATACCGAGGAAGGCAAAGAAGTCGATCTGATGCAGGACGTGAATCCACGTCGAAGCACACCGAGTCGTCCGACCTATGAGTCCCTCGGGGTCGCTGATTACGACGAGGACTGACGGATCAACGAACGAACCGACAACCCGCTTCTTCTTCTTTAATCGTCTTCCTTAATCGTCAATGACCAACAGCAACCTTCGCACCGAAAATCACTTCGATTACGTCAAGATCACGCTTGCATCTCCCGAGCGGGTGATGGAGTGGGGTCAGCGCACCCTTCCCAATGGACAGGTGGTTGGCGAAGTCACCAAACCGGAAACCATTAACTACAGAACGTTGAAGCCCGAGATGGACGGGTTGTTTTGCGAGAAGATTTTTGGCCCTTCTAAGGATTGGGAATGCCACTGCGGTAAGTACAAGCGTGTACGTCACCGCGGCATTGTTTGTGAGCGTTGTGGGGTTGAGGTCACTGAGAGCAGGGTTCGCCGTCATCGGATGGGCTTCATCAAGCTCGCCGCTCCGGTGTCTCATGTTTGGTACTTAAAGGGGATTCCGAGCTATGTGGCCATCCTCTTGGATATGCCGCTACGTGATGTTGAGCAGATTGTGTATTTCAACTGCTACGTCGTTCTTGATCCAGGTGACCATAAGGATCTGAAGTACAAGCAGCTGCTTACTGAAGACGAATGGTTGGAAATTGAGGATGAGATTTACGCTGAAGAATCAGAAATTGAGAACGAACCTGTCGTTGGCATTGGTGCAGAAGCACTGAAGCAACTCCTTCAGGATCTCAGCCTTAACGAGGTCGCTCAGCAGCTTCGGGAAGACATCAACGGGAGTAAGGGCCAGAAACGGGCCAAGTTGATCAAGAGATTACGCGTGATCGATAACTTCATTGCGACCGGTGCCCGTCCCGATTGGATGGTGCTTGACGTTATTCCTGTGATTCCACCGGATCTCCGTCCGATGGTTCAGCTCGATGGTGGTCGCTTCGCAACGTCCGACCTCAATGATCTATACCGCCGCGTCATCAACCGGAACAACCGCTTAGCTCGGCTGCAGGAAATACTGGCGCCTGAAATCATTGTGCGCAATGAGAAGCGGATGCTTCAAGAAGCCGTCGATGCCCTCATCGACAATGGTCGTCGTGGTCGCACCGTTGTTGGCGCGAATAACCGGCCACTGAAATCACTCAGCGACATTATTGAAGGTAAGCAAGGACGTTTCCGTCAAAACCTTCTCGGCAAGCGTGTCGATTATTCAGGCCGTTCCGTGATCGTGGTGGGTCCAAAACTGAAAATGCATCAGTGTGGATTACCAAAGGAAATGGCCATTGAGTTATTCCAGCCATTTGTGATTCACCGTCTGATTCGTCAGAATATCGTTAACAATATCAAGGCCGCTAAGAAACTCATTCAGCGCGCCGATGATGAAGTGATGCAGGTTCTCCAGGAGGTGATCGACGGTCACCCAATCATGTTGAACCGAGCTCCAACCCTTCACAGACTTGGAATTCAGGCCTTTGAACCCAAGCTGGTTGATGGTCGCGCGATCCAACTCCACCCTTTGGTATGTCCGGCATTCAATGCCGACTTTGACGGCGACCAAATGGCTGTCCATGTTCCGCTTGCGATCGAAGCTCAGACCGAGGCACGCATGTTGATGTTGGCTAGCAATAACATACTTTCACCAGCTACAGGTGAGCCGATCATCACCCCATCTCAGGACATGGTGCTTGGCTCCTACTACTTAACTGCCTTGCAGCCTGGTGCTGCCCAACCTGAATTCGGCGATCGCAGTGCAACTTTTGCAGGCCTCGGCGATGTCATCCACGCTTTCGAAGATACCCGTATTGGTCTTCATGATTGGGTTTGGGTACGTTTCAACGGAGAAGTTGAAGATGACGATGAACTGCAGGAACCACTGAGGTCGGAAACATTGAGCGATGGAACACGCATTGAACAGTGGACCTATCGGCGTGATCGCTTCGACGAGGAAGGAGCGCTAATTAGTCGTTACATCCTTACAACTGTTGGACGCGTGGTTATGAATCACACCATCATTGATGCGGTCGCCTCCGCCTGAATCACGCCTGAATTTTTTCTTTCATCCCACCTGATCCACGCGCATTCATGACCACTTCCAAGCCCCGTAAGCCTTCCAAAGCCAAGGCAGCCAAAGCGGCCAAAGCAGCCAAAGCTGCTCTCGAGAAGATTTCAAAGCCTCTTTCGAAAATACCGCCTCCGTTTCGAAATCACATTGTTGATAAAAAGGCTTTAAAAAATTTGGTGGCTTGGTCGTTCAAGCATCACGGCACGGCTGTGACGTCTTCAATGGCCGATGACTTGAAAGATCTTGGGTTCAAATACGCAACCCAAGCGGCAGTTTCAATTTCAGTTGATGACCTGAAAGTTCCTGCGGCCAAAAAGGACCTTCTTGGTCAGGCAGAAGAGCAAATCACAGCGACGGAAGAGCGATACAGGCTTGGAGAAATTACTGAGGTGGAGCGTCACACCAAGGTGATTGATACCTGGACAGAAACGAATGAACGTCTGGTTGATGCTGTTAAAAAGAATTTTGATGAGAACGCACCGCTGAACTCGGTGTGGATGATGGCAAACTCTGGGGCCAGGGGAAATATGTCCCAGGTGCGTCAGTTGGTGGGCATGCGTGGCTTGATGGCCAACCCACAGGGCGAAATCATTGACTTGCCGATTCGTACAAACTTCCGAGAAGGATTAACTGTTACTGAATACGTGATCTCCTCTTATGGAGCACGGAAGGGTCTTGTTGATACAGCACTACGAACTGCCGACTCGGGCTATCTCACCCGTCGTTTGGTAGACGTTGCTCAAGACGTGATCGTTCGAGAGGACGATTGCGGAACAATGCGTCACATTGTTGTCGAAGCAGAAGACAGCAAATTTGCAAAACGTTTGGTGGGCCGTCTAACGGCTGCACAGGTGGTTAGTGCTGAGGGTGAGGTGCTGGCTGAGCGGGATACCGAGATCGACCCTGCCCTCTCTTCAAAAATTGAGAAGGCAGGCATCACTGCCGTCAGTATCCGTTCCCCCCTCACGTGTGAAGCAAACCGTTCAGTTTGCCGTAAGTGTTACGGCTGGGCTCTGGCTCATAACGAATTGGTTGATTTAGGCGAAGCCGTTGGCATTATCGCTGCCCAGTCCATTGGTGAGCCAGGAACCCAGCTCACGATGCGGACGTTCCACACCGGTGGTGTTTCCACCGCGGAAAGTGGGGTTGTGCGATCCAAAGTTGCCGGAGATGTTGAGTTCGGTAGCAAAGCGCGAGTTCGTCCGTACCGAACTCCTCATGGAGTTGAGGCCCAACAGGCTGAGGTGGATTTCACGCTCACGATTAAGCCATCCGGCAAGGGGCGCCCTCAGAAAATTGATATCACGCTGGGCTCTCTGCTTTTCGTCGATAACGGTCAGCTCATCGAATCTGATGTCACCGTTGCGCAGATTGCAGCGGGTGCTGTGCAGAAAAGCGTTGAGAAAGCCACGAAGGATGTGATCTGCGATTTGGCTGGTCAGGTTCATTATGAAGACAAAATTCAGCCAAGAGAAGTCACTGACCGTCAGGGAAATATCACCCTCAAGGCTCAGCGTCTTGGTCGCATGTGGGTTCTCGCCGGTGATGTTTATAACCTTCCCCCTAACGCCCTACCTGTTGTGGATGGCAAGTCCACGGTGACTGAAGGTCAGGTTCTTGCCGAAGCCAGCCAACGCAGCGAATTCGGTGGCGATGTTCGTCTGCGCGATTCCATCGGTGATTCTCGAGAGGTCCAAATCGTCACCACTGCGATGACGCTCAAAGATTTCAAATTGCTGGAAGAATCCAACCATTCCGGTGAACTTTGGAATCTTGAGGCCAAAGATGGCACCCGTTATCGCTTAAATACCATCCCTGGCAGCAAGATTGGCAATGGCGAAGTGATCGCCGAACTTGCTGACGATCGCTTCCGAACTGGTACGGGTGGTCTCGTCAAGTTTGCGCCCGGTTTGGCGATTAAAAAAGCACGTTCTGCCAAAAATGGTTACGAAGTCAATAAAGGTGGCACCTTGCTGTGGGTCCCGCAGGAAACCCATGAAATCAACAAAGATATTTCGTTGTTGATGATTACTGATGGCCAGTGGATTGAAGCTGGAACTGAAGTTGTCAAAGATATCTTTAGTCAGACTGCTGGTGTTGTTACTGTTACCCAAAAGAACGATATTCTTCGTGAAATCATTGTTCGTGGTGGAGATCTTCACCTGATCAGTGATAACAAAGCGCTCGAACGCTTTGAAGGTGACGGACAAATGGTCAACCCCGGCGATGAGGTCGCCAAAGGTTTGTCAGTCGACACGATGAAATTTGTCCAGACGGTTGAAACTCCCGAGGGCAAGGGGCTCCTGCTCCGTCCAGTTGAGGAATACACCATTCCCAATGAAGCTCAGCTTCCTGAGCTATCCCACTTGAAGCAGGCCAACGGCCCTCATTTGGGAATCAAAGCAACTCAGCGTTTGGCTTTTAAAGACAACGAACTGATCAAGTCTGTTGAGGGTGTTGAATTGCTGAAGACCCAACTGCTTCTGGAAACCTTCGACACCACTCCCCAAATGACGGTGGATGTGGAAAGGGCTCCCGACAAGCGAGCGAAGACTATCTCTCGTCTCCGGTTGGTCATTCTTGAATCGATCTTGGTTCGTCGCGACACCATGTCGGATTCCAGCCATGGCTCGACCCACACCGATCTTCAAGTGGAAGATGGGATCTCTGTGAAGGCTGGCGATGTCGTCGCCACCACTCAAATTCTCTGTAAGCAAGAAGGTGTCGTTCAGCTGCCTGAGGCCACGGAGGCTGAGCCTATACGTCGTTTAATTGTTGAGCGTCCGGAAGATACCACCACCATTTCCACGTCAGGCCAACCGTCTGTTGCGGTGGGTGATCGTGTTGTGGATGGTGATCTACTAGCCAGCGGACAACCCTCGGATTGTTGCGGTGAGGTAGAAGCTGTTGATAGCAGCAGCGTCACGCTTCGCCTTGGTCGTCCATACATGGTGTCTCCCGACTCCCTGCTCCACGTCAGTGATGGTGACCTGGTTCAGCGGGGCGACGGCTTGGCGCTTTTGGTGTTTGAACGCCAGAAGACCGGAGACATTGTTCAGGGCCTGCCACGTATTGAGGAGCTTTTGGAAGCTCGTCGACCACGGGAATCAGCCATTCTTTGCCGGAAGCCTGGAACGATCGAAATTAAGCAAGGGGAAGATGATGATTCCCTCTATGTCAATGTGATCGAGTCCGACGACGCGATTGGTGAGTACCCAATTCTTTTGGGTCGAAATGTGATGGTCAATGACAGCCAGCAGGTCACTGCCGGTGAATTGCTCACAGACGGTCCGATCAACCCCCACGAACTTCTGGAATGCTTCTTCGAAGACTTCCGTACTCGCAAGCCCTTGATGGATGCGGCTCAAGAAGCGATTGCGAATCTGCAACACCGGCTCGTAACGGAAGTGCAGAACGTCTACAAATCACAGGGTGTCTCGATTGACGACAAGCACATCGAGGTGATTGTTCGTCAGATGACCAGCAAGGTTCGTATTGAAGATGCCGGTGACACCACCCTGCTCCCTGGAGAGTTGATTGAGCTGAGACAAGTGGAAGATACCAATCAGGCTATGGCCATTACTGGTGGGGCACCGGCTGAGTTCACCCCAGTTTTGCTTGGTATCACCAAGGCCTCCCTCAACACCGACAGCTTTATCTCTGCGGCATCTTTCCAGGAAACAACTCGCGTTCTCACAGAGGCTGCGATTGAAGGGAAGAGCGATTGGCTCCGTGGTCTCAAGGAGAACGTGATCATTGGTCGCCTGATCCCTGCAGGCACCGGTTTCAGTGGCTTCGAAGAGGAGCTCCAGAAAGAAGCTGGTCCACACCCCGACATCCTTTCGGAGGACCCTGCGGGATACCGCCGGATGCAAAATCTGCGTCCGGATTACACCGTGGATATGCCCCCCGCGGCCAGCTCGAGTGCTTTGCTCGCTGATCCCAGCGATGCTGATCTAGAGGCCACACGCACCCGCCACAACATTGATCCTTCCGCCAGCACGAACGCTGCATTTACGCGGCCGGATGTTGATAACGAGCTCAAGGAAGAGCAAGTCGTTGATGCCGAGGCTGTTGAAGGTCTACAAGAGGAAGGTTTGCTTTCCGACGATTAACTTTTCACTCTTGAGCCTATTATTGATTTAGCTATGATTGAACCCACCGAAATACCACAACGTCGCCTGCCCCGTTATGGTTTTCATGGCCATACGGAAAAGCTCAATGGCCGTATGGCCATGCTTGGCTTCATTGCCTTATTGGCTGTGGAATTCAAGCTCGGTCATGGTCTTTTGAATTGGTGACGAATGTCTTGCTTGGTCGCAGTGCGGCCGAGTTGGAGGACTGGGCAATTGCTCAGGGTCAAAAGTCCTTTCGAGGACGTCAGATTCACGATTGGCTTTACAACAAAGGCGTCAAATCTCTTTCAGAGATCACAGCGCTACCAAAGCTATGGCGTTCTGAACTTGAGGCTCAAACGTTTCGGGTTGGCCGGCTCAAGCTGGTTCATCAATCCGTGGCAATGGATGCCACTACAAAGTTGTTGCTGGCCACTGACGATGGTGAAACCATTGAAACAGTGGGTATTCCCACCGACCAGCGACTGACGGTCTGTGTGTCCAGCCAAGTGGGATGCCCGATGGCCTGTCGTTTTTGTGCAACTGGCAAAAGCGGTTTTCAGCGTTCTTTAGCAATCCACGAGATTGTTGATCAGGTCTTGAGTATTCGTGAGGCGATGGATCGACGTCCGTCCCACATTGTTTTTATGGGGATGGGTGAGCCCTTGCTCAATAGCGAAGCTGTGTTGGATACCATTCGATGTCTGAACACCGACCTTGGCATTGGCCAACGCCGAATCACAGTTAGTACCGTCGGTGTGCCGCAAACCCTGCCAGAACTGGCGGAATTGGCGATGGAGCGATTGGGTCGTGTCCAGTTCACATTGGCTGTGAGCCTTCATGCCCCAAACCAGCAGCTTCGGGAGGAATTGATTCCAACGGCCCATGCCTACCCCTATGAGTCACTGCTCAACGACTGCCGGCACTACCTGGCGGTGACTGGTCGGCGCGTCAGTTTTGAGTACATCCTGCTTGGTGAACTTAATGACAAACCCGAACATGCCGCAGAGCTGGCTGATCAGGTGGGTGGATTTCAGAGCCATGTGAACCTTATTGCCTACAACCCGATTGAGGAAGAGGAATTCAAGCGTCCTACCTCTCAGCGGATTGAGACCTTCCGTCGCGTCCTAGAGCGTCGTGGCGTTGCTGTGAGCCTGAGGGGTAGTCGGGGCCTCGACCAAAATGCTGCTTGCGGCCAACTTCGGCGTCAGCATCAATTGAATTGATATTTGGTAATCTCCATAAGATATGGACATCCACTGTGAATTTACACTCTGACTTCAATTCTAAAAAATCTGGAGATTTGCAAGTGTTATTGAAGAATAATATCCGCGAGTATATTGATTTTCGATATTATAGACGTTTCTATCTCGAAGATACCTCTACAATTGACGATGCTGTCGAAGATTTTATTATTCGAGGTTGGGATGCTGGCCACAATCTTAATCCATGTCTTCATACGAAATTTGTTCGCTCCTATTACTCTAAGGAGGTCAACTCTCTCTCAGATTTTATTGCATTGATAGATCATCCTATATTTCCTAATGCTCTATGTTGTAATGAAGTGAGACCACAAGATCTCCGCGCAGATGTCGAAAAGGAGTGTAATTATGCTAACTTAGATCATTACTTTTCTTTCGATATATTAGCCTATTCTCGTGAGCAGAATGATATCGCTGAGAATCCCAATTTTCAATCAATTGCTTATCATTTGTTTTTTGTTGGGTTGTCGCAAAATCGTTTGAGAAAATTCGGTTACCTGAAGGATTTGCATTATGAACTGGATGCTAGTGATCTTGACTGCCTCATCTCTCAAAAAGTACCTTTTCATTTAGACCCATTCTATCAAAAAGCATTTTTGTATCCGGATATCTTTGATTTGTTATTTTATAAGAAAAAATATAATCTTGAGTTTGATAAAAAGCGCGATCTACTAGAACATTTTTGTGCAAATGGCTGGCTCAAGGGGTATGACCCACATCCATATATTCACTCTAGGTTTATTAAATTATTTTACAAATTGTCGTCTGATAGTTCTGGCCTTGCTTCATTTCTGGATCTTGTGCAAACAAAATTTATTCCTAATGCATTGATTAAAAAGCCCATTAACTTTTCCGAATTGTCGAAATGTTTGGACTCTTTTGATATTGACCAGCAGTCTCAACTTTTTTCTATCGATATTGAAAGATTCACCCGTGAGCGTTATAGTACAATTAGACATGTGAAGATGTCTGCATTAAAGCACTTATACCTTTTTGGTTTGGAAGAAAATGTTCTTTCTAAAAATGGTTTTTTTAAAGAGTTTTTTTTGCCTCGTTTTTCAGGTGTTAATGATTATGAGTTTCTGTCGAGCCAATCTCAACCGCTTGAACTCACCGCTTTTTCATCAGATCAGTTGAATAATACAATTGAGACTAATGAAAATAAACTTGTCGATAAGCTTTTAATTGGTGCTGTTCTTTACTGCAATACGCCGAACGAGATTAACCGTTTATTGACATCCATATTAAATAATTTATGTAATCAGCTTTCTGAGGTCCTGATTGTTTTTTATGATAACAGCCCAAATCAAAACCGTTTAAATCTTTTAGAGCTGGATCAATCAAAATTAGATTTTTTAAAGGTAGAATTAATTCACGATTCTACTAATTGTGGTTTTAGTGTAGCCCATAATCGAATGATGAAAATTTGTTTTTCTAAATCAAATTTTATGTATCTGGGATTAAATCCAGATGGTTATCTTTTGCCTGGTTCCCTTGAGCGAGCCTATACCTTTTTAACTCATAAACAAAAGGCTTTTCTTTGTGAAATGAATACAGAGCCAATTGCTCACTCTAAATGGTATCATCCCATAACTGGATTAACTGATTGGGTTTCTGGCGTTGCATTTTTTATCGATGAAGCTGCTTTTAATTTGTTAGAAGGATTTGATAATAATTTTCCTATGTACTGTGAGGATGTTGATCTTTCATTCCGCGCGTATGGATGTGGTGTAGGTCTTTATGTGACTCCATTTTTTGGCTTTTATCACGATACTACTGGTCGGATCTATGGGAAGACGCAAAATTCTTGGCGATCAGTTAAATCCCTCATCGGTGAATGGTATTTATGTCTTAAATGGGGAAATCTAGTGCGAGGCAGGGATCTTGAAAAGTTGATGCTTTCTCGCGGAATTAATTTTAGTGATCTTCCAGAACGTCCAGACAGAGTTCCAATTGTTCATGATTTAGTTTACGACCTTGTTAGAGCACAACGTTATTCACGTTCACTTTATTGATAGCTGGTAATTTTATGATGACTGACTCTTCAATTCCAAGACAAAATTTTGTCGCCCATCGGGTTTCTGTTGGTGTCAGATTTCACGATATATCCAAGTTAAATTTTCTTCGCAGATGTTTGATTTCGATTGATGCACAATCCTCTGTTCACCCTCATGTATACATCGTTACTCAAGATTTCTCGTTTTCTAGTCTTGCAGCTGTCAAAGATTTACTTGTACAATGTTTGGCCATAAATGGTTCAACTTATACCTTGATGAATGTTCAAAATCCCAATGATTATGACCTACGAACGAAGCTATTAAATAAAATTGTGCAGGCTCACTATACTGATTCAATCTCATCTTATCTCTGCTTTATAGATTACGATGATTTATGGTACTCGCACGCACTAAAAACTCTATTGCCTCCACTTTTGAACACTTCGTTTGTGATGTCATATGCAGATATTCATCTTGCAGATGTTTGGACCGATGGGGAAATCTTTTATTTGCGGGATATATTTGATCGACAAATGATTTCTAAAAAAACTAAGTTTGATCTTCTTAAAGGAAATTTTCTCCCTCTTCATTCGTACATGTTTGATACTTCTAAAATTTCACAGGACTTATTTGTATACGATGAGTCTCTTTCACGTAATGAAGATTATGATTTTTTGATTCGATTGGCATCAAGTAATGCCGTCACTCGTGCTGTCAGCAACCGGTTGATTGGGCTTTATAATTTTTATACGTGCGATGATGGCACTATTAATACTTGTGATAATCCTTTTAATAAATGTTCTTCTTTTTCATTGGAAGAGAAAAGCAATTTTGATAAAGACTTTCTTGCTATCATTGAAAAAAATGGAGGCTTGCATTGGAAGACATTTTTTGGAGAAGATATTCAATGGCCATTGCTTGACTAGCAATTCTAATTCCTTCTCCTGACTGTTTATGTCTTTCAATCTGTCGTTAATTGAAAAATATTCGAGCGGCGATAATTTGCGCTCATTTCTATTGTACAACCCTGAGTTGGCTCATTATTCATTACAGGGTCTTAGAGAAAAAGATTTGCTAATGTTGCCTTTGACTCATTCCATAAATAGCCGTAGGTCTGCTAAACAGTCTGATGGCTCTTATTATTTACCATTTCTATCAAATGGTTCCAATAATTATGGGCTCTTAAGGGGATTGGCTTCCACGACTAAGGAATTGCCGTCTTTTGCCAGTCAGGCATTTTCGATGGGTGGAAACTTTTTTGTTGTGCCTGAAGCCCAAACAGTCTATGAGCTGCAAAGAGCTGGTGCTACTTTAGGAGATCTCCCACTAGCACTGAGGTCTTGGATAGACAATTTTAGTGATCAATTTTCCTTGACAAGAATATTTCTTGAAAGCCTTTCTGAAGCTAATTCAATGCATATGTTGCGTTGGTTTGATTCTCATTTGTCAATGACTGCCTATACTCTTTTTTGCCTTGTTTACTTGAAGTTTATTGGGTATGGATATTTGTCTTCAATTGTAGTAACCCAGTTATTGCACGATTCCTTGTTATTTAGGTCTTACACTCCCGATTTGGCAGTCCGTTTTTCTCAAAAGCAATCGTCTGCTTTTTTCCCTACCACGGGCCTAGTTGTTCAGAAAAAAGCCTCGCTGGATGGGTCGTTGCGAGGTTCTTATCTAATGTTTCTTAATCATGGTTCAATTTTGATCGACCGCGAACTGTTCCTGTTTGGTGATTCCCATTCCTTTAGCGGTATAGCTCCATTACTGTCACAGATTTTCAGACAGGTTCATGTCTTTTGGGGTCTCCCTGAAGATTTTTCTGACTTTATCGATAAACATTCGGTTTCGAGTCATCCCCCACATCTGCTTGTAGAGTGTTGTGAAAGGTTTTTCCTGAAAAATATACAATCTACTTAATGGGCAAACTATTACTCCATATCGGTAGTGAGAAGACGGGTTCTAGATCCTTGCAGTCTTATCTAAATCTATCGTCTGAGTTTGGTCTACCGTTTGACTATGTGACCGCTTCCGGCTATATCCATGGCTACTACGACTACTCGACTTCCGCTAAATTGGCTCTTAAGGGCTGCTCAAATTCTGATTTAAACTCTGATTTTGATTTTGAAATACTCGATGAACGCATCAAGAAAATAAAAGATAATACTTTGCCAAGCGTATTGTCTTGTGAACTTTTTTATCGTAATCCAAGTGCTTTGCGGGTGTTTTTGTCGTGTTGTAAGAAGCATTCCGTCGATCTTTGTATCCTATCTTTAGTTCGAAGTTTTTCAAAATATTGTCGCTCTCTTTATGGTGAAGCTATTAAGTGGGGAGAGGTAGAGCGCCCACTGAAATGGGCTAAACGATGTCGAAAGAGCTTGTTGTCATTGGAGGCATTATCGATTTGTGCTGATTTTTGCCCTGGAAAGACTGTTCTCTGGAATTTTGACCGCTTGATTGATGAGGTCGACTGGGTAGATCCAATATTATTCTTGCTTGAAAAGTCTCTTACTCAATGCTTCGGATTTGATAGTTTTTCGGATGATCAGATGGCTGCTTTGACGCTCGATTGTCCGCAAAATCAAGGTCTAGACCCTCGACTTTTATCGATCATGCGTGAGTCCAATCGCAGTTTTAAAGATTCCAGGGTCACTCGTGCTTTGCTTTCATCCCTGTCCAAAAATAATCTTGTTCAAAAAGCCTTGGAAAATTCTTGTGAGCATGATGACCCCTCTTTTACGCCTGTGCGGATGCAGCGAGAATTTATGCAACTTGAAAAATTTGCTCAATCAGTAGAACATTTGCATTCACATCATTTGGCCTTCTCGGGGATAAAGTCTTTATACATATCCTTCTGATAAAGGAATTTGTGAGGTCAAGATATTTTAGCTATAAGAAGCCTTTCGTCGAAATAGCCTTTTGTTGCTTACGTATTGATGACGCATTCTCTTAATGGGTCTATGTTGCCATTTGCCTGTGAAATGCAATTTTAAGAGAAGCTCTTTGAAGAAAATCTTGATGTGATCGCTCTTTTCTGCATAATTTTGAGTCTGCTTCGTGTGGCATTCCCTGACTTCCTTTCAACAGCAACATTCATGGCTAAAAAAGAAGTGTCAGCCTGCCTGCTTCAGTGATGCAATTCATTGATTGGCTTCTTCTAGGCCTTTACCTACTATTTATTT
>QCVM01000020.1:0-31921 GCA_003210375.1 Synechococcus sp. AG-686-B21
CGGCCGTCCAGCCACGATGATTAGGTCGCTGCGCTGCAGGCCCTGGGTCATCGCATCCAGGTCATAGAAGTTCACCGGGATGCCCGCCACCGAGGTGCCCAGCGAGCGGCTTTCGATTTCTTCGAAGGTTTGGGTGAGAATTTCTGCTGTGGGTGTAAGCCCTTTGGAGGGCTTTTCTTGGCTGATGGCAAAAATCGTTTGCTCGGCTTGATCGAGCACCTGCTCCATCGGCAGGCTTTGATCAAAGCCCAGCTTGATCACTTCATTGCCCGAGCGGATCAACTGGCGGCGCAGGAACTTGTCCATCACCAGGCGAGCAACCTGCTCAATCGAGGCTGTGGAGCTCACTCGCTCCACCAGTTCAATCAGTCGTCCGTTCCCGCCAACCTTTTCAAGCGATCCAGTGTCCGCCAGCCAGGCGGTCATCGAGGTGAGGTCGGTGGGTTTGCCTTGCCCGTGCAGCATCAAGGCTGTACGAAACATCTCCCGATGGGCATTGAGGTAAAACGCCTCAGGCTGCAGGATGTCGGCAACCCGGCCGATGGCGTCTGGGTCCAACAAAATGCCACCCAACACCGCTTCCTCTGCCTCAAGGTTCTGAGGTGGAACGGAATCGGGGAGGCCTTCAAAGCTTGGCTCTTGATTCCGGCGATCTCGTCCATAGCCCGAGCGTCCCCCTTTGACCGATTCGTCGTTGTCTGACTGAGGGGCGCTCACCATGGAGGCAAGGTGCAGCTAGGAGTATTCACACTTTGACTGAACCGAGACGATTCGCGGCAAATCAGTAGCTCACCACTTCGAGGTTGATTTCGGCCGTCACTTCGCTGTGCAGCTTCACCGTCACGGTGTATTTGCCCGTGCGGTGGATTTCAGGAACCAGGATGTCGCGGCGATCGATCTCTTTCTTGGTTGATTCTTCGATCACTTCAGCGACGTCGCCATTGGTAACGGTGCCGAACAGCACGTTGTCTTCGCCAACCTGCTTCTTCACGGTGAAGCGGCCGATGGTGTCGAGAGCTGTCTTGAAGTTCAGTGCTTCTTGCTTCAGAGCGGCTTGACGCTCAACTTCCTTGGCACGGCGGTGCTCCACCTGCTTCATCACCGCAGGTGTGACGGGCACAGCCTTGCCGAAGGGCATGAGGTAATTACGGGCATAGCCAGGGGCTACGTCCACGAGATCTCCGTTTTTGCCGAGGCTGAGGATGTCCTCGTTCAGAACAACTTGTACGCGTTTGGGCATGGAATTCCGACCGACAACGACTACGGGACGATCCGCAATATTACGACCTCAGCTGTCCCGCGGAGATCTATGGGCTTGTCAGGTCATTTGGGTCACGAGCCAAATGCATGTATTGGAGGTTCTGGTCGTGAAGACCTACTCATCAAAAATCTCATGTTTCTTAAACGTGCTCAACACATTAGAAACTCTTTCACTAACGCCAGTTGTGTTAAGCGTTGAGTCGTTGAACGTTCTATTGATTAATTAGTACAGATTATATTTTTCTTTGGAGGGCGAGAAGCCACTTAATACCACTGCTTTGGGTTAAGCAGGTTTGATTGGTAAGCGGATATTTTTGGCGAGCCCTAGGGCTCGCATCAAGCGGATGTGTTCCCAGGTGAGGTCGATCTGTCCTTTCTGGAGTCCGTGGCATGCGGAGTGAGGAAAGGCGTGATGGTTGTTATGCCATCCCTCGCCAAAGGTGAGCGCCGCCACCCATTTGTTGTTGCGGGAGGCATCTCCGCTGTCGTAGGCGACTGTTCCCCAGCAGTGCGTGGCGGAGTTCACAAGCCAAGTCACGTGGTACACGAGCACAAGCCTTAAGGGGATGCCCCAAAGCACCAAAGCCCATCCACCAGTGCCGGTACTGGAACCGATGACGAAGAGCAGAACAGCTAGCGGAAATTGCAGGTAGAGGAAATTGCGGTTGAGCCAGCGGTAATACGGGTCACTGCTGAGGTCCCCACTGAGGCGCGGGATCGCCTGCATGGCTGGAATCGTTTCAAACATCCAGCCCATATGGCTCCACCAGAAGCCTCGATGGCTGTTGTGGTGATCCGCATCAGTATCTGAAAATTTGTGATGGTGGCGATGGAGTCCGGCCCAGGTAATCGGTCCTTGCTGGCAGCTCAAGGCACCGCAGGTGGCAAAAAAGCGCTCTAACCACTTGGGGACCCGAAATGAACGATGGGAGAGCAGTCGGTGGTAGCCGATCGTGACCCCTAGGCAGGCTGTTGCCCAGTACAAAATGACGAGGGTGAGAACGGCTTGCCAGCTCCAGAAACGTGGCAGCAGAGCAAAGATGGCTGATGCATGCAGTACCACCATGAACACGATGGTGCCCCGACGTGGACTTTGAGAGGGAGCCGAGGATCGCCCACCTTTTCGGGGGACGTGGAGCAACCCAGCACGTTTCAAAGCCTTATGGGACGTGACCGGCCTGCTCGGTGGAGATGGCGTTCGATTCACGTCGGATATCACTTTGTTCGATCACTTTTCATTGTTTATAGCCGATTAGCTTTCCTAGATAAGGATTTGTCTTGGCTCAGCAGCTCATCACGACAGAACAACGCTGATTGTTAAGGCTGCTGCACTTCCCGGCCGATGGCTTGACGTGATTTTTGTTGCTTTGCAAGCAATAAAAACCCCTGGAGGATTTTTGATCCACCAGGGGTTAAAAAATTGAATGAACGCCTTGTTTAGGGGTTGTATGCGGCTTCTCGGACGCGTCTCGCGAGGCCAAATCGTTTTAAGAGGCGAACGTGTTGCCAGGTGATATCGAATTCAAACCAGCGCAAGCCGTGGCGTGCACTCGCAGGGTGTGCGTGGTGATTGTTATGCCAGCCTTCTCCAAACGACAGGACGGCCACCCACCAGCAATTGCGCGATAGATCGGGTGAATCAAAATTGCGGTAGCCGAAGGCGTGGGTCGCCGAATTCACAAGCCAAGTGACGTGATACACAACCACGAGGCGTAGGGGAATGGCCCAGAGAACGAGACCTAATCCGCCGCCATGGACTTGGGCGGCTTCTCCATACCAATACAAACCCAAGCCCAAGGGGATTTGCAGGAGCAAGAACCAGCGGTCGAGCCAGCGATAAAAAGGATCACATTGAAGATCTCCTGCGTAGCGATCGAGCTCTTTCAGCGCGGGTATTTCATGGAGCATCCATTCGCTGTGGGCCCACCACAGACCGCGTCCAGCGTCGTGATGGTCAGAGGGTTGATCAGAAAAGCGATGGTGATGGCGGTGAAGCCCCACCCATTCGATCGGTCCGCTCTGGCAGGCAAGCGTGCCCATAATCACCAGAACCCGTTCCAGCCACACTGGAACCACGAAGCTGCGATGCGCTACCAAGCGGTGCAGACCAAGGGTGACCCCTAGAACGGTCATCCAATACAACACCCCGAAGGCAACAATGGCCTGCCAGCTCCAGAACTGTGGGAGCAAGGCCACGCTGGCCAGGATGTGATTCACCAGCATGAAACCGGTGGTTCCCGATTTCAGACGTCGCTGACGGGCGGGTATCGGCCCGCGAGGGCCTGTGACAGCAGCCCTAACGCGAGCCTCGCGGTTGCCAGTTGTTTGCGAGGAAACCAATCGGAATCTCCTGGAATCGACAGTGCCGCTCAAAAAGGAAAACTATGGAGCGGATGGTGCCGTTGATAACAGAAATCTAAAGGAGTTTTCGACCGAACAGCGGATCAGCGTGCTGGAGGCGAGAGCGCAGCATGGAGTCTGGGAATGGCTTAAACACAGAGGGGACCTGGTGACCAGCGCGATTGCAAGGAAGCTGATTGATTCTGTGGTCCTGCAGCAGGCGCCCCAAGCTGCAGCACGCACATCAGCTGTTGAACAACGCTTGCAGCGTGTTTTGACTGCGTTTGCTGAGGAGCGCTTGGGGACGCAGCACTTTGCTTCCCTCACTGGCTATGGCCATGGTGATCAGGGCCGTGATCTGGTGGATCGCGTTTTTGCCAGGGTGCTGGGGGCTGAGGCGGCAGCGGTGCGGATGCAGTTCGTCAGTGGCACTCATGCAATTACGGCAGCTTTATTTGGTGTGCTGCGGCCAGGTGATCGTTTGCTTTCGATCACAGGTCGTCCCTACGACACCCTCGAGGAAGTCATCGGTTTAAGGGGAACGGATCAGGGGTCGTTGGCCGACTTTGGGATCGATTACGACGAAGTGCCATTAACGCCTGAGGGCGATGTGGACCGGGTGGGTCTGGACCAAGCACTGGCTTTGCCTCAGCGCATGGTGCTGATTCAACGCAGTTGTGGCTACAGCTGGCGACCATCGTTGTCGGTGAAGGAGATCGGTGAGCTCTGCGCCCTCATCCATGCGCGTCAGCCCAATTGCATTTGTTTTGTCGACAATTGCTACGGAGAACTGGTGCAGGACAGTGAGCCACCGGAGGTCGGAGCCGATTTGGTGGCGGGTTCGTTGATTAAGAATCTTGGCGGGACCATCGCCCCAACCGGCGGTTACGTCGCGGGTCGGGCTGACCTGGTGGATCAGGCTTGTTGTCGTCTAACGGCCCCTGGCATTGGTCGTGAAGGTGGGACGGGGTTTGATCTGCAGCGCCTCGTTTTGCAGGGGCTGTTTCTGGCCCCACAGATGGTGGCTGAGGCTTTGATTGGTGCTGATCTCGTGGCCGGGGTGTTTGAGCGTCTTGGCTTTGCCGTTCAACCGAGGCCAGGCGCTGTGCGAAGCGACCTCATTCAGGCGGTTTGTCTTGGCAGTCCGGAGGCCTTGAAAACGGTCTGCCGTGCTTTTCAAGCCTGTTCACCGGTGGGGGCTTATCTGGATCCAGTACCGGCTGCAATGCCTGGTTATGCGAACGATTTGGTGATGGCTGGCGGCACGTTTATTGACGGATCAACGAGCGAATTTTCCGCAGATGCTCCTTTGCGAGAGCCGTTCAATTTGTTCGTTCAAGGCGGAACCCACCGTGCTCACATCCAGTTGGCCTTGGCTGAAGCCCTCACGGCACTCGATGCGGCGGGACTGATCACTCTCCCTCAAACTGAGATCATCTAATTCACATCCATTTGTCTGATGGCGTTCGAGTTCCCCGCCGCCTATCGCTTTGCCGATAGCCACGAATACGCCCATCTCGATGGTGAGCTCATTCGCGTTGGCATCAGCGCTTTTGCTGTTGATCAGCTCGGCGACATTGTTTTTGTTGATCTCCCCGATGTGGGCGCCAGCCTCGATAAGGGCACCAGCTTTGGTTCTGTGGAGTCGGTGAAAGCTGTCGAGGATATGTACGCCCCTATTGCAGGGGAAGTGGTTGAGCGCAATGAAGCGGTGTTAGCGAGTCCAGAAGAACTCCAGAACGACCCCCATGGTGCGGGATGGCTTCTGGTGGTGCGTCCAAGTGATCCAGCACAACTCGAAAGTTTGCTTGATTCAGCTACCTATTCAGCGAAGGTGAACGCCGGTTGATGACGGGAGGCGGTCACCCTTCTTTAAGATCACCGCCTCCCTCTGCTGCAGACCGTGACTTCCCCTTTTCTGCAGCGGCATGTGGGCCCAAGCGACGCTGAGCAACACCAGATGCTGCAAGCGCTGGGGTATCAGCACATGGATGATTTCATCAAGGACGTTGTCCCCGATGACATTCTTGACGCCGCGCCGCCTCGCGATGTTCTTCCGCCCGGTTGTGGGGAAGCAGAGGCACTGGCGGATCTCGGCATGATTGCTGCGGAGAACCGTGTTCAACGATCGCTTATTGGTCTTGGCTACCACGGCACAGCAACGCCGGCGTTGATTCAACGTCACGTGTTTGAAAACCCTGCTTGGTACACCGCTTACACCCCGTATCAAGCGGAGATCGCCCAAGGGCGTCTTGAGGCGTTGCTGAATTTTCAGACGTTGATCAGTGAGCTCACTGGGCTTCCGATCGCAAATGCTTCATTGCTGGATGAAGCCACGGCCGCCGCAGAAGCTATGGGCTTGAGCTTTAGTGTTTGTCGACGTCCCGAAGCGAATCGTTTCCTGGTTGATCGCAATGTTCTGCCCCAGACCTGGGCTGTGCTTCAAACCAGGGCAGAGCCATTGGGAATTGAGCTTGAGCGGGTTGACCCCGAGCAGATGGCTTTCAATAAAAGCGTTTTTGGAGTGCTGTTGCAGCTCCCCGGTGCCGACGGGTTGCTCTGGGATCCCACTGCTGTAATCGATCGTGCCCATGAGGAAGCTGCTTTGGTCACGGTGTCGATTGATCCATTGGCTCAGACCTTGTTCGCCCCCGTAGCGGACTTTGGTGCTGACATTGCCGTGGGCAGTGCCCAACGCTTTGGTGTTCCGATGGGATTCGGTGGCCCCCATGCGGCATTTTTTGCCACACGAGAGGTCTATAAGCGTCAAATCCCTGGACGCCTTGTGGGGGAGTCGAAAGATGCCGAGGGCAATCCTGCTTTGCGCTTGGCATTGCAGACCCGTGAGCAGCACATCCGCAGGGATAAGGCCACTAGCAACATCTGTACGGCGCAAGTTTTGCTGGCGGTGATCGCTTCGTTTTATGCGGTGCACCATGGTCCCGATGGTCTACGAGCCATCGCCGAGCGGATTGTTGGTCTACGTCTGCATTTCGAAGATGGCCTTCGCAATCTTGACTTCACGGTGGATCAGGGCGACCGCTTCGACACCGTCACCGTCACTACCCCCCATGCACCGCTGTTGCACGCAGCGGCGGTCGAGGCGGGATTCAACCTGAGGGTTCTCCCCGATGGTGTGCTGGCGTCCCAAGCCACTGGATTCGGCGTCAGCCTCGATGAATTCAGTGATCAGAAGGAGATGGGCCAACTCCTCGAAGCACTGGCTCAGGTGGTCGGCAAGCCTGCCCCGGCTTCACCGACCTCCCCAGCCGATACGGCATTGCGTGGACTCCCATCGCGAACCCGCCCTTGGCTTACACAGCCGGCGTTCCATCGCTACCGCAGTGAAACCGAACTGATGCGCTACATCCAGCGTTTGGTTAGTCGCGACCTCTCGCTGGTCCATGGAATGATCCCGCTGGGAAGCTGCACGATGAAGTTGAATGCAGCCTCAGAACTTCTGCCTGTGAGCTGGCCGGCGTTTGCCCGCTTACACCCTTTCGCTCCCTTGGATCAGGCGTTGGGATATCGCCGCCTCGCCGATGATTTAGAGCGTTGGCTGGCGGCCCTGACTGGTTTTGCTGCTGTTTCATTGCAGCCCAACGCTGGCTCTCAGGGCGAATACGCTGGTTTGTTAGTGATTCGTGCGTGGCACCGTTCCCGCGGGGACGACCACCGAGATATTTGTCTGATTCCCACCAGTGCCCACGGCACCAATCCCGCTAGCGCTGTGATGGCGGGTCTCAAAGTGGTGGCGGTGGCCTGCGATGCCGAAGGCAATATCGATCAAGACGACCTTGCTGCGCGAGCAACCGAGTTCGCCGATCGTCTTGCGGCCTTGATGGTGACGTACCCATCAACCCATGGTGTGTTTGAAACCGGGATCCGCCATATCTGTGAGGTGGTCCATAACCATGGCGGGCAGGTCTATCTCGATGGCGCCAATCTCAATGCTCAGGTGGGCCTCGCTCGCCCAGGAGCCTTTGGTGCAGATGTTTGCCATTTAAATCTGCATAAAACGTTCTGCATTCCCCACGGTGGTGGTGGTCCTGGGGTGGGCCCTATTGGGGTGGCAGCTCATCTGGCTCCTTTCCTGCCCGGACATCCCCTCGAAAAGCAAACCGCTTCGGCTATCGGGCCAGTGTCTGCGGCAGCTCTGGGAAGCGCCAGCATCCTCCCGATCAGCTGGATGTATCTCCGGATGATGGGGGCGGATGCCCTCCGTCAGGCCAGTGCCGTGGCTCTGTTGTCAGCCAATTATTTGGCCCAGCGTCTCGATGACCATTTCCCTGTGTTGTTCCGTGGCGCCACTGGCCGTGTTGCCCATGAGTGCATCCTTGATTTGCGACCACTGAAGAAAGATGCCGGCATCGATGTTGATGACATCGCTAAGCGACTGATGGATTACGGCTTCCATGCCCCAACAGTGAGCTGGCCGGTGGCGGACACTGTGATGGTGGAGCCCACCGAGAGTGAAAGCTTGTCGGAATTGGATCGCTTCGCAGACGCATTAATCGCCATCCGCGACGAGGTGCGAGCGATTGAAACGGGGGCGATGGATGTCTTGAATAATCCCCTGAAGCGTGCTCCCCACACCATGGCTGCGGTGATGGCTGAGGATTGGGAGCGTCCCTACAGCCGCCAACAGGCCGCTTTCCCCTTGCCGGAACAGGCCCAAAACAAAGTGTGGCCAGCGGTCGCTCGGATCGATAACGCGTTTGGCGACAGGAATTTGGTGTGTACCTGTCCTTCTGTGGAAGTTGTTGCCATTGCTGCCTAATTCGCGGCTTTGGACTGGCGCTTTTGCGGCTCAGTAGGTAAATTTTCACTGAAAACCGAATTAATTAGTTTGATTTCACCAATCGTTCCGGCGATTGAAGTCACACTATGCGGCAACTGATTCGTCTGTCGGGGGACACCATGGATCGGGACATCACCACCAATTTGGGGTTTGGGCCCTTGCAGGGTCCAAGCCTTCCACTTTTTCCAGAAGGCTTGGAATCAGCCTTCAACCGCGGCCATACTCTTTCTATCGAAGGCACCAATGTTGTTCGTGTGCCATTTGGCGTTCGTGAAGCACGCCGAACACGTCCTGAGCGCCCTGATCATTGGGCAACTTTGGTGATTCCTCTGCAACCGATCGGAAATCCACCGCCACCGCCAGCCGCTGCTTGAATTCAAGCAGCGTTGATTTCAGTGCTGTCGTTCGACAGCCTCGAGTCGAGCAGAGTTTTTACGTCAGCTAACGAACAGGATGGTGTCCGAAAGGGCAACAACAGCATCGGACTGCGTTCAGGCCGCACAAGCCATCCTTTGTTGGTTTGTTCAAGTATGAGGAATCCGCGGTAGCGCACTACCACCTCATGACTAAGCAAAAATTCCATCGCTCAGGGAATCAATTGGTTGAAGTGAACCCATTCCAAGGCACAAGATGTGGTGTGCCAGTCAACCACTGATTTTTTTTAGAATCGAATCGATTGCGTTGTCATCTGTTGACAAAACCAAAGCGTCAATGGTGTTTGCACTTGCTTTCTCTGGTACTTAGTGGCAGCAGGTTTGATGTATTGTTGGATACTATTCTGAGTCATTAATCAGTTAAGAACCACAGGTAGCGCTTAAGGCACAAGCAACAAGTAGAACTTCAGAGCCTGTGATTTTGCTTGTAAGTTTCAAAGCGAGCTTGGCTTGATTCGTAAGTCCGATTCAGCCTGAAGCGGGTCAGAGCTTTAACTGCTGTTGTTGCAACAGGCGTCGGAGGAGGTCTTCAATGCTGTCGTCTTTGGCGGGTTTGGCGTAGTTGCTGAGTAATTGGCGACCCACCACTTCTGCTCCGAGATGTGTGAGTTGGATTCGCAATGAGATCAAGGCTTCCATTCCCCCTCCGCCGGAATGGGTGGCCATGGCAATGTGTCGGCCATTGAATAGCTCCCGAAAGTCATCGCCTTGAACCGATAGCCAGGCAATGGCATTGCTGAGGCAGGGCGGGATCGATCCGTTGTATTCCGGGGCACAAATCACCCATCGAGGTGCCGATGTCAGCAATGCTTGGAGAGGGGCGATGGCTGTTGGCAACCCTTTGGCTGCTTGGGTTCTGGGAGTGAACAGTGGCAGGTCGAGCGCTGTGAGATCGAGAAGTTCGCTCTGTTGGCCAAGGTTGCTTGCGCTCGTTTGGAAGCGTTGGGCCAACTTGAGGTTTTCACCATTACTGGCAGTGATGACCAACAGATCGAGCGTCTTTTCAGAGCTCATGTCCAGACTTTCTACTATCGAAGTTGAATTGTGCCTGACGTCTCGTTGATTATCCCAAGGCTGCCGTTGCAAAACGGTCCTTTTTTAGTGACCCAAGAGGTGCTCATCCCGAAGTTGCGGAAGCTGGGGGTTGATGGAGTGGTGGCACCCTTGGAGCGTGCCTCAGGCGGACTTCAATTCCGCTTCGGCCCGTTGGTTTCGATCAGTGCAGGCTTGCGCTACTAACTGTGGGTACATGGTCTTGTACTCAATAGGTCTCGCCTTCAATCGCTAAGTTGAGGCACTGCTTGAAGATGGCGTTCTTCTGATTGCCGCAGCGCTTTTGGCAGTTCCGCCTCTAGCCATCCTGATCATTGATTAGAGCCTGTTGCCTTTAGATCGATGTCCGAAGCTGTTGCCTGCTCAATTCAGTTCGAGGGGTGCGGCGATGCCAATTGGTAGCTAGGTGAATAGTGAAAGGATCTAGTTGGTGAAGTTTTGCAGTGTTCCCCTGCATGCGGTTAGTCCTAGATACTTCGGTTTGTGCGTCTGTTCCTAGTGTTTCTCCAAGTGACTGAAAGGTTTTTGGGATATGATTTTGGCTAGTTGTCAGCAAGGCGACTACCGGATGGTTCAAAAAGTAGGAAAAAGTCCTAAGAAAACCACTTTGTTGATCTTTTCTCTTTCTGAGACGGCTAGATCTATTGAATAGATCTGAGAGGTTGCGTGTTGATCGCTTCAGCCGCCATGGCATTAGAGGGGGGCTACTCATCTGGAACTGTTTTGGATGCAGCATTTTGGTCATTTGTAGCCATGGTCCCAATTCTCATTTCTGCATGGATTGGACTTAGATTTGCGCCAGGGAAAAGACTAGTTTCACGGCTTTTAGCTTTAAGTGCTGGATTATTAATCGCTTTACTTTCCTACGATCTTGTAGAAGTTGCATTTCAGATTGGTGGGATCGGTGCATCTCTTGCTGGTTTTAGCATGGGAGTAATTGTATATATTATTGCCAATCGCATCATTGCTAATGGGGGGATAGGCCGACGTCACTCGCAGAGTTGTGGAGGTCTTGGTAGTCTTACTGAAGAGCAGATATCTGAGCGGAATGCTGCCACAGCTCTTGTAATTGGAGCTACTTTGGATGGCATTCCCGAATCGATGAGTATTGGTATTTCATTTCTGGATAATGCCTTGGTGAGTGCTTCTGTGATTCTTGCGGTTGCTGTGGCAAATATTCCTGAGGGGCTTGCGAGTGGAGCTGGTCTGAAGCGGAGTGGCTTGAAGTCATTCAAGATTATGACAATCTGGTCAATGGTTGTTATTGCATGTGTATTGGCTGCCGTCGCGGCGCACTCTTTAATGGGCGGACTCAGTCCATTCGCAAAAGGTGCAATGACAGCTTTTGCTGGTGGTGGTGTTCTGGCGATGACCCTCAATAATGTGATCCCTGAAGCCTATGAAGAAGTGAATGATCAAATTAGTATCTTGGGTGGAATTGGCTTCGCCGTGGCATTTATTGTTTCCCACCTTTTTTCCCACTAGGAATATTATTATTTTGTGCTCAGGATTTACAGATTCTCGCTATGCTCTTTTCAATTTTTTCTTCACTAAGTGAATGATTATGGATTTCATATTCTTGCAGTCTCTGCCTTGTTTCGCTGACGTGATGACTGGGCAGGAATATAATCTGCTCTCGCCATTGCATTTAATGGATGGCACTGCTGAGCCTTGCACTCCCAAGGTTGCTGGAAGCATCTTTGATGCGGCTCTTTGGTCATTCATTGCCATGGTTCCCGTCCTGATTTCGGCTGCCTTTGGTCTTCGGTTTTCGCCTAGCAAGAGATTTACTGCTGTCTTTCTTGCAATAAGCGCAGGAATGTTAATTGCTCTGCTCTCCTACGATTTGTTGGAGGCGGCTTTTGAAGTCGGAGGCATGTACTTTGCAATACTAGGATTTTTTCTGGGTATTTTCTTGTATGTGGGCGCCAACAAGCTCGTTGCACGTGGTGGCATCTTTAGGCGTAATTCCTCAGACTCTGGTGGTTTGGGTGTATTAACAGCTAAGCAAAGGGAGGAAAAATCCGCTGCGATGGCGTTGGTCATTGGTGCGGCTCTCGATGGTATTCCTGAGTCGATGAGTATTGGAATTTCATTTCTAGACAATAAATTGGTTACCATCTCAGTAATTATTGCCGTCGCGGTTGCAAATATCCCAGAGGGTTTAGCAAGCGGAGTTGGTCTGAAGCGAAGTGGCTACTCTGCCAAAAATATTCTTTTGACTTGGGTTGTGGTTGTTCTTGCCTGTGTCGTGGCCTCAGTGGCAGCGTTTGCGACGATGCGAGATGCTCCGGACGGCGTCAAGGCTGTGATGACCTCGCTTGCTGGTGGCGGTGTGTTGGCAATGACATTGCAAACAGTGATTCCAGAGGCTTGGGAGGAAACGCATGATGCAATTTCTCTGTTTGCAGGTTTGGGTTTTGCGGCCGCTTTCTTTGTTTCTCATATGTGGCACTGACTTTATAAGGAGGCGCTGCTAGTAAAAGATTTGTGAGTGAAGGTGATCGATAGTGCAAAGAAGGCTACTGTAGTAAGATAGATATAGCATGTGCTTGCTCTTTATGAAATGTTTTCGACCATGTTTTATGACTTTTATTCTAAGAAAAAGCTGCTTTATGGCGGCTGTAATTTTGTCGTTTGGTTTTGCATATGCTAATGCGAAAAATATTTCGCCCCCTGATTGGGCCATTGCAGTTGCGAACGAAAAATGTAATCTTTGGCGTGAAAAAGGCTATGACTATTATGAGGTAAGAAAGTATATGGAGGTTGAGTGGGGGCCAGAGTTTGAAAAAGAATTCTCTCTTCTGCCCTATCAAGAGGCCCTTGATCTTTCTCGTGAGATTACTGGAGCAATGTGTCCTCTCTTGCAAGATAATGCTTGGGAGAAGTTTAGGGATAAGCAATCCGATACAGAAATCAATGATTTGAGTGAATGAGCTAACAATTCTTTGCGGCTGTTTGTTTCAAGCCTAAAGGCTGAATCACTATTCAAATAACCCTGTGCGTTAACACACGTATCTTGACATGATTTAGGATATCTTTATGTCATGGCCTAATTTAGGCATTATATTTGAGAAGTTGTGTACTGGATGAAATTGTCTTTGCTTAGATCGTTTGTTTTCACTTCTTTTTTCATCACATTTTCTTTGGACAGTGCAGCCTATGGGCGTATTCAGAGGAATGTTCGTGATGGAATGCAGAGCGCGTCATCTTTTTGTCACTCAGTTGTTGGGTTAAGTTGGTCTCACAGCCAAGGTATGAAGCCTACCGCGACCCATTTCTCAAAGGCTGCTAATGAGGTTGGATCTCAGTTGGTTGGGACTTATGGAAAGGATGCACCTAAAAAGTACTCACTCCTTTTTGTTGACGGGTGGAACAAAGGGATGAAAAATTGTTATAGGCAATTGTGATTTGTCTGTTCAAATACTTATTTGAGTGTTGACCTTTGTTCTGGATTTTGGCTGAGCTTATTTAATAATTTGCTCCGCTACGTCTGTGGTGGACAGCTGTTTGGCCTTCCGTATCGAATAAGCCCCCGTGATTCACCTCTGCGTAAATCAGCCAATGGTCGCCACATTCCATTCGTTGTTTTACTCTGCATTCCAGCCAAGCCAGGGCATCCGGCAGGAGCGGCTGGTCTCCTGGGCTGGTGTCAAGTTCTATTCCTGCGAATCGATTGGCACCCGGCTCGAACGGTTGCAGAAATTGCTTCATCAGGCCGCTCTCCCGTCCCTCTGCCAAAACGTTGAGAGCGAAACAGTCGCCTTTGTGCAATAGAGCTTCGACGGCTCGATCTTTGGCCACGGCGACAGTTATACCAGGTGGGGCGAAGCTGGCTTGACTCACCCAACTGGCCACCATGGCGCCGCTGAGATCACCTTTCTGGGTAGTTAGTACGCATAACGAGCCCAAGACCCGTCCGAGGGCTAGTACTGCTGGATCGCTTCGGCTTTCGATTAGTCCCCCCGCACTGCGGCGTTGAGCCCGTTTCTGAGCCTTGAGGAGTTGGCGTCCAAACCTTGTTCCGGTTTCCTCCAGTTCCTTCACTTTTGCTGTGTCGGGGCTGAATTTCACACGAATGGGATCGAAGCCAAAACTGAAGCCGCCATCGCGGAGCTTGGTTTCGAGCAGGTCGACCGCCTCTCCACTCCAGCCGTAGCTACCAAACACACCAACAGGTTTGCTGCGGTCTCCTTCCGCCAAGAGAGTTCCGAGCGCCGACACAATTGGAGTTGGTGCGTGCCCTCCGAGCGTGGGTGAGCCGATCAAAATGGCGTCTGCCTGGTTGATGGTGTTCACCAGTTCATCGGCAGGGGTGAACTCACAATTGAGGCTGTTCACACGAATGCCGGTGCGGTTGACTCCTTGCGCTAAGGCATCGGCGATCGCTGCGGTGTTGCCATACGCGCTGGCGAATAGCAGGGCCACGTTGAGGCTGGCCTTGTTTTGCCCTTCCCCCCAGCGGCGGTAATCGTTTAACAAACTGCGCCAGCTCGCCTCAATCGCGGGTCCGTGTCCTGGCACCAATGTGCGGATGTCTAGCTCCTCGAGGCGCTCCACTATTCCGTCCACTTGGCGAGCCATCGGGGCCATCAAACAGTCATAGAAATGACGTCGCTCCTCTTCCGTGCTGCTGCGGTTTGGTTCGGCCCAAGTGTCCGTACACAAGTGAGCGCTGAAAAATTTTCCGCTCATCAGAAGGCCGAGAGTTTCCTCGAATGCCAGGAGTCCGCCGGGCCATCGGGGCGTTGGTGCGGGAAGGAGCAGCAGGCTGCGGTCGTGGCTGAGAGCCATTTGTTGCTCTTGGCGAATTACCCGCAGTGGCGGCAGCGGGGGAAGTGGTGGCTGTTTGGATTCTTCGCCGGGAGGAGCGGGTTTGCGCTGGCTCCAGAGCTCTTCCAGCAACTTGGCGCCAGGGTTGGAGGCAATCAGCTCTAGCTTGGGATAAATCTCAGCCAGGCTGCGGAGTAGAGAAATCCTGTTCGGGTTCACATGACCCACCACCACCAGGAGGGGTTGTTGTCCCGCATCGCCAAGGAGGGCGTCGAGTTGCGGCAGGAACACGCTCCTGTAGGCGGCCCCTGGAGGATGGACGAGCACGGCAGTGGCTCCATCTCCGGCTTCGAACAGCACGCTGTTCGCGGTGCTTCCGCGCTCTAAGGCGTATTCCAGTTCAAAACGATGACGCTCAGGGCTCAGCCCTCTGAGGCAGAGCACGCCGGTGTCGATGGGTAATTGAATTGTGCGACGCCCTGCAGCAGTGCTCACCACGTGCTTCCTTGATAGGTTTCAAATCTAGGTGGCGTGATGTCTGGGATCGACTGCGGTACAACGGTCATGAACAGCGGCGCTCATGGCTTGGATTGCTGATTGATTTTTGAATTTGGATGTGAAATGGCGTGCACTGTTGTTCTTGTTTCATCGCAGCTGATTACAACGCTCTCCGCGTTGGCCTAGTTGCGAAGTTGCAAGATCAACGGAGCAGATATTTGGGCGCTGTCGTTGGAGCGGCCGGATCAAGTGCATTCCTCCCATGCTTTTAAGGACGTGTTGGTACGCCTTACCGCGCTTGATGGTCATCGGTGTGTTCTTGGAGGACTGAATGACCTGCCTCAAGAGCCTGAAAGACTGTGTTGTGATTATTTTTTGTTGCCCAGGGTTGATTGCAAACAGTGGTGGGTATTGCTACATCATTCTTTGCCAGATATTGTGATTAAGCTGGGGGATTTGATTGGTTTAGAGGCCAAGCTATATTCCCTTGAGGCGATGTGATTGAGGCACCGTTCTATGCATCAGTTACTTGGGTGGAGGCCGAGATTGAAGTTGGATATTCATGTCTTTACCTCTTGAATCTAGGTGTTATTCAGTAGCGACTGAAGTATTTTTTGATTGAAGCTCAGATTTTTCAGCCATGGATGGGCGTGACCCGTCTGTATTGCAGCCTGTAAGCTCCCTTTGTCAGGGGGGGTGTTTGCTGCGCTTTCCTTATTTAAAAGTGAAGAAATGGCATCTTAGAGTCAAAATTCTCAGACGCGTTGAGGGGATTAAGTGTTCTCCGAGGCTTCAGGATTTGTAGTATTTTTTTAAAGAGAGTGCAGCATTATGTTGATAGCCTTAAGGCCAATGGGACAGTCGCCTCTCGTCTATTTGTGCAGGCTCATCCTAAGAATCGCCAGAATTTAGAATTGATTGAGCAGAAATTAATTCAGGGATTTACAGGTGTTCGGGATCTTGAATTAGAGGTCTTGCCTTGTGATACCCCTCTGCAGATTATTGCTTCCAGTTTGGTGAGCAGTTTCCCCTCAGCTGATATGCAAATAGTAGGATTTGGGATGAATATATTGTTAGCTGTTGCTTTTCTTGGTCCTAAAAGTCATTTGGCCAGTCTTTGTGACGAGAAGCCTGGCGGACATATGAAGCGGTTACGGGACTTTTGCTTTGATGCAGTTTTTATTCGTTGAGATTCTTGCGGCAACGCCATGACTCGAAGGCTCTGAATCATCTGATGAAGCAGATGCATTAGCCATGCAATCTCAATAGTGGTTGCCTACTTTGCGGTGATGTACAGCAGTATTCCCGTCGGCATCGGCCACATTCCCCTGTTCCACGACGGCGTAAATAATCCAGTGGTCAGGACCCTCCATGCGTTGTTCAACGCGACAGCCCAAGAAAGCCAGTGCAGCACTCAGTACAGGTCCGCCCTCGGCCACGCCATCCAGCACGGCTACGCCTGCAAAGCGATCGGCCCCGGGGGGGAAGCGCTTGAGGAAATGACGGAGCAGTTCTTGATGGTTGTCATCGCGCAACACGTTGAGAACGAAGCGGTCTCCCACTTGCATTAAGGCTTCGATGGCACGGTCTTTCGCGACGGCAACGGTCAGCCCGGGAGGGCTGAAGCTGGCCTGACTCACCCAGCTAGCCACCATGGCGCTGCGACGCTGAGAGTCACAAGATCCTTGACTTGCGGTCACCACATAAAGGCCTCCACTCACGCGGCCCAGGGCTTTATCGAGATCGCCATCAAGGCTCTTCATTGCCGCGATGGTTTTCTCCTTCGTGAGGAACTGGCCAAGGTCGGTCCCTGATTCCTCGCAGCGTTGGTAATCGCTTCCTTGTGGGAGCTGACGAATGCGAAGCGGAGCGAAGGCCTGTTTTTGGCCCTGACTGCGGAGTTGGTCTGCAACAGCGTCAATCGGTTCATCATTGCCACCGAAAGCGTCGTAAACACCCACGAGCTGTTTGGGGTTTAAGGCGGCAAGAAGTGTTCCAATGGCAGCTTGCATATCAGCATCCGGTTCTTCAGGCCATGTGGGAGCGACGACGGCCTTGGCATCACCAATTAAGGCTGTGAGTTCCTGTGGGTCAGTGGCGCGTAGATCGACTAATTGCACTTGAGCATCGGCCTTGCCAATGCCATGAGCGATGGCCTGGCTGATCCGATCAGAGAAGCCGTACTGACTGACATAACAAACGGCGGCGTAACTTTCACCCTTGCTGCGCTGTCCACTCCATTCGCGGTAGTCGTTCAGCCAGTGGGTGAGGTGATGGCGCAATAAGGGTCCATGGCCGACCGCCACCGTGTTGATCTGCGGCAGGCCGTCCATGCGCTTCAAGGCCTGCAAAACGCTGCGAGCATTAGGGCCCATCAGGCAGTCGTAATAAAAGCGAAAGTCTGGAGCGATCGCGCCGGGATCACTGTCGAACAGTTCCTCAGAACAATAATGAAGTCCGAAGGCATCACAGGTGTAAAGCGTGCCGGTGCCGTGGTCGAAGGAGAAAATTGTGTCGGGCCAGTGCAGGTTTGGAGCACTAAGGAATTCAAAGCGGTGTTGCACCCCACTCTCTGGATTGGTTCCGAGATCTAACTCTTCGCCGCTTTTGACCGCTCGGGATCGGAACGGACGGTGCACTTGGTCTTGGAGAAATTGGATCGCCACTTTCGATCCCACGATTTCAATTTCAGGATTGATATCGATAAGGTCACCAATTAGGCCTGAATGATCAGGCTCGGTGTGGCTCACGATCAAAAAATCGATCGCACTGGGATCGATTTGATCGTTCAGTAACGGGATCCAGCTATCCCTAAATTTGGCGTGGCTGCTATCGATTAGAGCTGTGCGCTCACCCCGCACCAGAAAGGAGTTGTAAGTGGTGCCATTGCGTAAGCCGAATTCGATGTCGAAACGGCTGCGTTCCCAGTCGAGGGATCGAATAGTGGTTGTATCTGCGGCAATCGCTTCGCATTGAAGGCTCAAGCGCTGTGCGGTAGGGGCAACAACCATGAAACCGACCGTGACGGAATCCAACTCTAAGAAGACTGTTGGCTCCGATGACGCAGAAGATGGCAGAAATCGCTTGTTCTTTATGGCGTCATCGACGCTGCGTCAGAGCATTGGTCCAGGAATTCTGCTGGCAGGTGCCTGTATTGGTGGATCCCATCTGATGTCGTCCACCACAGCAGGAGCGCGGTTCGGCTTTGCGCTGGTACTGCTGATTTTGCTGATTAATCTGATCAAATACCCGTTCTTGCGAGTGGGTACTCGGTTTACCGCTGCGACGGGACTGTCCTTGTTAGAGGGATTCCAGCGGCGCAACAAGGCCTATCTCCCCCTTTATCTTCTAGTGAGTTTGGTTACCGGCACGGCCACGATCGCGGCTGTGAGCTTCGTGGCTGGGCTGTTGCTCACCAATGTGCCCGGTTTAACGGGGTGGGATCCCTATGCCCTCTCCATCGGCGTGCTGGTGGTGAGTGGACTGATTCTGTTGTTGGGCCATTACAAAGCTCTGGATCGTTTATCCAAGCTGTTAGTGGCATTGCTCACGCTGCTCACAGGCGTGGCGGCCTTGTCGTTGTTGATTCGCGGCCCAGTTGGTGACGTGGCCGCGAGTTGGGTCGCGACCGACCCCAGCCCGTGGACCCTGGCGAATTTGGCGTTTCTGATCCCCTTGATGGGTTGGATGCCAGGGCCGGTGGAGATGTGTGTGTGGCCATCGCTATGGATGTTTTCCCGTGCTCGAGAGACCGCGCACACCGCCAGCCCTGCGGAGGCGGAATTTGACTTCAACCTTGGCTATGGCGTCACGGTGGTGACGGCCTTGTTTTTCATCACGCTTGGTTCCTACACGATGTATGGCACGGGCGATGGAATGCTCGCCGGCAGCGGCGTGTCCTTTGCCCAGAAGTTGATCAAGCTCTACACCGCGGCCATGGGTGGTTGGGCGGCTTGGGTGATCATTCCAGCTGCGTTCTCGGCAATGTTCAGTACGACGATTACCTGCCTCGACGCCTACCCCCGCAGTATCGGAGCGATTCAGGGCCTATTGAGTGGCCATGACAGCGGTGATGCGGCTCCAGGCCCCCAGCGTCGTCGTTTTCAGTTGTGGGTGGTGATTCATCTGCTGGTTGCCGTTGTTGCCTTGGTGGTGGCCAAAAGCGGAGGCATTGGTGTGAAGGACTTCGTGTTCGGCGCGATGACCGGCAGTTTTCTTTCGGCTCCTCTGTTCGCCTGGATGGCGATGGACACGATTAACAGCAGCCTCGTTCCGGTTGAACATCAATATGGCCCGCTGATGCGTGGTTTGTGTTGGTTCGGCTTGTTGTTCTTTCTTGTCTTCAGTGTGTTGTTTGTTGCCAATGCCTTTTTAGGTGTTGGTGCTTAATAAAGGAATGATTCAGTCATGGGCCCAATAAAAAACCCCCGTTAAAGCGGGGGTGGGCTCCGTTCTTTTTGGTGCATGTCCTGAGCTGAAAAAGCCTTCATCTCAGAGCGTGAAGGTCAGTTCTTGATCTTTATTCATTGCTGCTTATGTGTCATTTTTCAATATGCACCGTCACGCTGGTGTGTTCGATCGCTTTTCCAGCGGTGATTTCAAGAATGCCGTCGCGATAGCTGGCCTTCAGTTCCTCTCTATTGAGGCTGTGGGGGAAGCGGAAGCTGCGGCTCCAAATGCCATTACGGAATTCGCTGAGCACGGGGGATGTGTTCTCATCGTTCGTTGTGGCAGGGCGTTCGGCACTGATCACAAGGTTCCGGTCTGTGGCCTTGATGTCGATCGAATCGTGATCAACACCAGGCAGTTCCAAGCGCACGGTGTAAGTGGATTCGGCTTCAAGTATTTCTGCATGGGGTACGCGCTCGGCGGTGGCCATTTGTTGCTCAAGTCGCTCGAAGAGTTCGAAGGGGGATTGGCGAAGAGTAATCATGATTGTTGATCCGAAGAGTTGAACATTTGCGGACTTGGTTGTTTGCCCGCCACAGCAATCTGTGTGGTCTTGATGAGAAAGATGAGTGTAAGAACCGTCTAATTTGATTCGGTCTTTACCACATGGTTCGGTTGCTACTCCTCAGTTGTCGTTGAAACCGAACCGCTTCAAATCCACCACCAACTGCTGAAGCTTGCGGCTTGGCCACAGGCTTGTTGTTGCTCATCCCAAAGGGTCCAGCTTCGGGCGTTTTGAATCATGAATCGTTGTCCCTTACGGCTGATGCGAATTCCGCTGTAGCCCTCGATCGCGTCTTGGCTTTTGGCTTTTCCTAGCGCAAGGGAGCGTTCCGCCTGTTAGGTGGTTGGAGCCGTGAGCCGTGACGGCAGCCCCACCAGGTCGTTCCATGGGGCATCCCATAGGCGTAGTGCAGCGGCATTGGCGTAGGTGAGCGTTGGCTCTGGGCTGCCGTCATGGGCCAGTACAGGTAACCCGCAGGCAAACAATTCCTGGCAGCTCAAGCGCAGGGATGCTTGCGGTGGAGCTGCAGCGATCAGTGACGCTTGAAAGGCCCGCTGGTGGGACAGCAGCAGCCGTGCGACCAGGGTCTGTGGGTCAGCACCTAACCAGGGTGGATCCGATTGCATGACTGGCGTGCGAGAAGGCTTGCGTTAGCTTCCTGCTGCCATCGCTTGCAGCATCGCCCGTTGGGCACTGGCTTGGCCGTGGGCTCTGAGGTTGCCGAGGAATGTGTTGCGGGCCTCCGGAAACCGAGGATCTTCTGCCAGCGGCAATTCACCGGCGGCATCGAGGCCAGTGTCACCTTCGAGCGCGGCTGTCACTACCACCAGATCGCCGTCGAGGTTCCGGTTGTAATGCCACCAAAGGGCAGGATCCAGCACGGCGGGATGCGGGGGAGTTGCCGTGGTTTCGTCAGGAGCTTTTTTTGAAATGGAGGCGGCTTTTTGCTTGCCAATGGCTTTGGTTTTCACTATGGCCGCCAGGGCTTTGCGCCGTTTTTCTGCTAAATCTTCCAGCAGTTTCGCGCGGTTGCGGCCTCTGAGCTGGAACAGCACGAATGGGTCCTCGCTGAAGCGATCCCCCATTAGGAAGTACACCGCACTGATGTGCTTGCAGGGGTTGGCTTTGTCTGGGCAGCTGCACTCGCTGCGCACCTCTTGAAGCTTGAACGGAAAGAGGCGTTTTCCACTGGCAGCAAAGGCCCGCTCGATGTCGGACGGCATGATCCCTGCCAATAGTTGAGCTGACCACCGTGCTTTTTGTGTGAGCGCTTCGAGCACATAGCCCCAGTCCTCATCGTTGAGGACATCGAGCCAAAGCTTCACTTTGTAGGGCTCTTCATCTGTGCCTTGCACTCGAGCATGGACCCGGCGTCCCTCGAAACGAATCGAGGTGACGTTGCCCTCGCGGGCATAGCCCCAAGCGCGTTCGAGTCGTTTCTTAAATCGGTAGCCGTTGATCAGCTCCATCCATTGCTCAACCCACCAGGGCTGTTGTCCTAAGCCGTCATCGCCAATGGCGGTGATGCCGCTGTTTGTATTCGTGTTTGAGTTCATGGTTAGGTGTCTTCGAGGGCAACAAGATTGCGTAGCTGATCGCCGCCAAGACTCCCTAGCCAGTCTTCACCGGAGCCGATGACGTCTTCAGCCATTCGAGCTTTTTCACGAATCATTTGGTCGATCTTTTCTTCGACCGAGCCTCGGGTGACGAATTTGTGCACCAACACCCGGTTGGTTTGGCCGATTCGATAAGCCCTGTCTGTGGCTTGGTTTTCGACCGCTGGATTCCACCAACGGTCGATATGGAATACATGGCTGGCCCGAGTGAGGTTGAGGCCGACGCCGCCGGCCTTGAGCGAGAGCAGGAAGAGTTGAGGGCCTCGAGGGTCTTCTTGGAATCGATCCACCATCGCTTGGCGGTCACTCTTGCGGGTTCCGCCATGTAGGAAGGGAACTTCAGACTTCCAGCGTTGTTGCATCCATGCCTGCAACAGGTGTCCCCACTCGGCGAACTGGGTGAAGAGCAAAGCGCGATCGCCTGCTTCGATCACCTCTTCGAGGATTTCTTCGAGTCGCATGAGCTTGGCGGAACGGCCCAGGAATTCGTCGTCTACAGCCCCTTCGCGCTGGGCTAGGGCTGGGTGGTTGCAGATCTGTTTCAACCGGGTCAAGAGCGCTAGCACCTGGCCATGTCGCTGTCCCCGGGGTGCTGTGGCAATGGCGTCGAGGGTGTCTTCAACAGTTTTGTTGTAGAGCGATTTCTGTTCTTTGCTGAGCCCCACCCATTCGCTCAGCTCCACCTTTTCGGGTAGGTCGGAAATGATCGACTTGTCGGTTTTGAGCCGGCGCAGGATGAAAGGGCCCACCCGTGCTTTGAGATCGCGTAACGACGACATATCGCCGTAGCGCTCAATTGGCATGCGGTAGCGCTGGCGAAAGAAGTCCTCCTCTCCCAACACCTTCGGGTTGAGGAAATCCATCAGCGCCCAAAGTTCGCTGACGCGGTTTTCCACCGGTGTGCCGGTGAGTGCAATCCGGAACCTGCTGGTCTTTCCAGCTCGGGCCAGGTCGCGTGCCGCTTGGCTTTGTTTCGCTCCAGGATTTTTGATCGCCTGCGCTTCATCGATCACAACGCCTTGCCAGTCGAGGCTGTCTAGTAGCTCGCTGTCGCGTTGCATCAGGCCATAACTGGTGAGGACGAGATCAACATCCTTAAGCTCTTTTTTTAAGGCGGCAGGGGTTGAGGGACGGCGTGGGCCGTAGTGCTCTTTCACCGAGAGCTCGGGGGTGAAGGCTTCCGCTTCGCGTCGCCAATTCGTCAGGACTGATGTTGGGGCCACCAACAGCACCGGGCGTTTGAGTTCGTTTTCCGCTTTGAGGTGCTGCAGGAAGGCCAACAATTGGATGGTCTTGCCTAAGCCCATGTCGTCCGCCAGGCATGCGCCTTGATCGAAGCGATGCAGGAAGGCCAGCCAGCCAAGGCCACGTTCTTGATAGGGACGGAGTTGTCCCGAGAATCCCTCTGGAGCCGGCAGAGGATCGGGGGCTTTCTGCTGGTGGTATTGCTCGAGAACCCCCTGCAGACGAGGCCCTGCATCAAACCGATGCACCGGCAAGCGCATCATCAGCTCTCCCTCTGTGGCCGTGAGCCGTAGGGCATCATCGAGGCTTAGCTCCTGGTTGGCTCCACAGAAGCGTTCGGCATTGCGCAGATCGTTGGGTCTCAGTTCGATCCAGGCACCCTTGTGGCGCACCAGTGGACTGCGCTTCCCGCTGAGACGTTCGAGCTCCCGCAGGGTGAGTGTGACGCCGCCGATCATGAGATCCCAGCTCCAATCAAGAGATTCACCGAGGGTGAATCCCCTGGACTGATCCGGTAGGTCTGCCTTGATTGCTAATCCGAGACGACTGGCGAGGCCTCCAGAAAGGCTTGGGGGCAGCTCGACGCCAATACCGGCATTGCGCAGCTGGTGCGTTGCTGTTCGCACCAAAACAAATGCCTCCGCCGGCGTGAGCTGCATCGTTTCCGGTGTTGCGCTTTCCAGTCCGCGTTCGATGGGAGGGAACACCGTGAGGGCTCGACCGAGGCCCTCCAGCAGCACTTCCCCAGCCTGGTCAACTTTGATTTCCCCCAATTGCAGAGTTTCCGCTCCTGACGCCCAGGCCGCGGCGGCGGGCAGCTTGAGGCTGGGATCTGCTTCGGCTTGTAATCCAAATTTCAGATCCCAGAGTTCTTCCCCTTCGTTCGGGGTGTTCAGTTCGAGGCAGGTGCGGGCGGCGGCAACGCCTCCGGCGATCCCCTCGCGCCAGTGCAGGCTGGCCGCGGTGAGGCGCTCTGCCTCTTCGTTGCCCACCTCAACAACACCGGTTTCTGAGGCCAGGGCCGCCTGCCACAGGGTTAGCAGGGGATCAAGCCCCTCAGTGGTGGGTTCGAATCCTTTGCGCAGTTCCGCATCGACCAAGTCTTCAAGCAAGGTGGCCACCCGTAGGCGACCGCTCCTCGGGCGGCAGCAGGCGACTGGATTAGCGGCTCGCATCGCTTCTGGGCGAAGTCTGGTGGTGCGGTTGCTGCGGCGCCCAAGTGGCTCACGCCATGGGAGTGCACAGGTCGCCACTAGTGGCAATGTGGTGGCGAGGTCTTCGAGGCGTCGTCGATCTTCCTCACGGTTGAGCAAGGGAACCCAGCGCGCTCGGTGGGGGTACCCCTCGCCTTTGCTTAATTCCATCTGAGGAATCCAGCGACCACGGGCCACCAAGCTCAGCGACCAACGTTGGAGATGACTCCACCAGCGCAGCTCATCTCCGAGATCTGGATGACGGCCCGATAGGGGCAAACGGGCAAGCCATTCCGTTGCGGCGGAAGGCTCGACTGCGAGGCCCTGTACTTGCCATGGCCACCATTCCATCTGTTTCGGAATGGGTTCTCCTGCCTGCATGGGCAATCCGGTCCAGGCGGGTTCATCGGCCTCTGGTTCGCTGGCTTTGGTTCGACTTTTGCGGGCTTTGACGGTGCGGCTTGGCAGGGTGAGGCAGGCTGTGGCATCGATGCTGCCCCCAGGCATCAGGTCTCGTTCGGTCAGCCAAGCTTTGAGATCGTTCGAGCAGAGGGTGAAGGGATGCAGAGCTGGTGTGAGCCCAGGTCCTTCCGGTGAGGCGACACGCCAGGTGTCAGCCCAAACCAGCAGTGCCGGTTGTCCGGAACTGCTGGAAGTACGAATGGCGGGAAGCCAGGTGGCGTGCAGCAGGCTCATGGCCCCGACGCGGGCAGGAAGCGGAGGGTGCTATGGAGAAAGAGAGCACTGCCGATCAACGGCAGCCAGACTTGTAGAAGCTCCATCATTACCAATGCCAAGCCATCGGAGTGCCAGTTGTCAAGGGGTAAGGGCATTCCAAGGCTGCGAACTCCACCGATTTCCCCCACGAGGCCGGCCTGTAAGTGCTTGTCATCCGGTTCGGCGCGGTGCAAATGAAACGCCAATAATCCGTAAAACAGCCCGCATCCGCCGGAACGAATCCCAGGCTTTAAGCCCCATCCCAGGCCGATCCCCCCAGCGCTGATGCCAGCGAGCAAGGCCCAGCCAATCGACTGAAGTCGCAGTCGATTGCGGGACTCGTGATCGTTGTGGGGCGGTGCAGGCACCGCTGCCGGCGGCTTAGGGGCGATCATGACGGATGGATCCTCCTTTCCTTTCATGGCTGCCGCCGCATCGTCGTCTTCTGCAGCGTCCCTGCCCCGCACTGGCGCTGAGATCCGTGCGGCGTTCCTGCGGTTCTACGAGGAACGGGGTCACAAGGTGATGGCAAGCGCGTCTTTGATTCCTGAGGATCCAACGGTGCTGCTCACCATCGCTGGGATGTTGCCGTTCAAGCCGGTCTTCCTTGGTCAGCAGGAGCGGCCTGCTCCGCGTGCAACAAGTAGTCAAAAGTGCATTCGCACCAACGACATCGAGAACGTGGGTCGTACGGCTCGGCATCACACGTTTTTCGAGATGCTCGGCAATTTTTCTTTTGGGGATTACTTCAAACAACAGGCGATTGAGTGGGCTTGGCAGCTGAGTACGCAGGTGTATGGCATTGATCCCAAGCATCTAGTGGTGAGTGTCTTCAGGGAAGACGATGAGGCTGAACAGATTTGGCGCGATGTGGTGGGGGTTTACCCCAAGCGGATCATCCGCATGGATGAAGCCGATAACTTTTGGGCATCTGGTCCGACGGGTCCTTGTGGTCCTTGTTCGGAGATCTACTACGACTTCAATCCTGAACTCGGTAATGACGGCATTGACCTCGAAGACGACGACCGTTTCATCGAGTTCTACAACTTGGTGTTCATGCAGTACAACCGCGACGCTGAGGGCAGCCTCACGCCGTTGGCAAACCGCAATATCGACACCGGTCTGGGTCTCGAGCGGATGGCTCAGATTCTTCAGAGGGTGCCCAACAACTACGAAACAGATCTGATTTTTCCGCTGATCGAAGCAGCGGCTGATCTTGCAGGTGTCGACTATCACCAGCTCGACGATGCACGACGAACGTCTCTCAAAGTGATCGGCGACCACAGTCGGGCTGTGACGCAGCTGATTTGCGATGGCGTCACGGCCAGCAATTTAGGGCGTGGATATATCTTGCGGCGTCTGTTGCGCCGGGTTGTCCGTCACGGTCGTTTGCTGGGGATCGATCAGCCCTTCCTGGTGATGATGGGGGAGGCTTCGATCGCACTGCTGCAGGACGCTCACCCCTCAGTGCTGGAGCGGAAGGAGGTGATCTTGGCTGAGCTTCAGCGGGAGGAATCGCGCTTCTTGGAAACGTTGGAGCGGGGCGAGAAGCTGCTCACCGATGTGCTGCAAAGCAAGCCGAAGCAGATCAGTGGCGCCCAATCTTTTGAGCTTTACGACACCTATGGCTTTCCTTTGGAGCTCACCCAAGAAATTGCAGAGGAGCAGGGAATCGAGGTTGATTTAGCTGGCTTTGAGAAGGCGATGGAGCAACAACGTCAACGGGCTAAGGCCGCGGCGGTGAGCATCGACCTCACGTTGCAGGATGCGATCGATCAGGTTGTTGCCAATCAAAAGGCCACCGCTTTCCAGGGGTATCAGCGTCTGGAGCAGCCCAGCTGTGTGCAGGCGTTAGTGGTCAACGGTGAGCCGGCTACCTCTGCCTCCGCGGGCGACCATGTGCAAATCGTGCTGGATACAACGCCGTTCTATGGCGAAGGTGGCGGCCAGGTGGGTGATCGCGGAGTGTTGTCTGGTGCCGATGTCATCGTCGTCATTGAGTCTGTGCGATGCAGTCGCGATGTATTCGTGCATGCCGGACGGATTGAACGCGGCCAACTAACGGTGGGCGATGCCATCACAGCGCAGGTGGACCGAGCCTGTCGTCGGCGTGCTCAGGCGAACCACACGGCAACCCATCTGCTTCAGGCGGCCCTGAAGCAAGTGGTGGACCCAGGGATCGGACAGGCTGGGTCCCTCGTGGATTTTGATCGCTTGCGATTTGACTTTCACGCCCCGCAAGCGGTGACGACTGAGCAGTTAGAGCGGATCGAAACCTTGATCAATCGCTGGATCGCCGAAGCCCACAGCCTGTTGGTGGAGGAGATGGCGATTGATCAGGCGAAAGCTGCTGGCGCGGTTGCCATGTTTGGCGAGAAGTACGCGGATGTGGTGCGTGTGGTCGATGTCCCTGGGGTGTCCATGGAATTGTGTGGTGGAACCCATGTGGCCAACACCGCTGAAATTGGTCTGTTCAAGATCGTTGGCGAGAGTGGCGTTGCCGCTGGAATTCGCAGAATTGAAGCGGTGGCTGGGGCTTCAGTGTTGGGGTATCTGAATGAGCGTGAGCATGTGGTGAAGCAGCTCGGCGATCGTTTCAAGGCGCAGCCCGGTGAGATTGTTGAGCGGGTTGTGGCGTTGCAGGAGGAGCTGAAGAGCACAGGTAAGGCTCTGCTAGCTGCTCAGGCCGATTTAGCAGTCGCCAAGTCGGCAGCATTGGCGACGAAGGCCGTTGCTATTGGCAGTTTCCAACTGTTGGTGGAACGTCTGGATGGTGTGGATGGCACGGGTTTGCAGGGAGCTGCGCAGAGCCTGGCGGCTCAGTTGGGGGACGGCGCTGCCGTGGTGCTTGGTGGACTGCCCGATCCATCTGATCAGGGGAAGGTGATTTTGGTGGCGGCGTTTGGCAAGCACGTGATTGCTGCTAAGCAACAGGCTGGCAAATTCATCGGAACGATCGCCAAGCTCTGCGGCGGCGGTGGCGGCGGACGTCCGAACCTGGCTCAGGCGGGTGGACGCGATGGAGCTGCCCTTGATGGGGCCCTGGAGCAGGCCCGAAGCAAGCTCAACTCAGCCCTTCACTCCGACTGAATCGTTTGTCGTAGAGACACGCTGGTCAACTTGCCTCGAAGACTCTGCTCTGTCCCTGCTTGTAAACCTCAAGCACGTGGTTAGGGATGAGCTCGCGTTCCGCTTTTCCCGACAAGAGATTGTCAAGAATCGCTTCGCGATTTTGGGGATTTGTTGCGAAGGGAATCTGATAAACGTCACAGAGACATCCAAGGTTCTCGATATCGGCATGGTGTGGGTGGGCTAAGAGTGGATCTCGGAAAAAGATCACACCACAGATGTTCTTGGTTGAAATCGTTGTTCCCACTGTTTGATCGCCTCCGAGAGGGCCGGAAGAAATTTTATGAGAGAGAATGAGGCTTGTTTTTTGAATAACAGGCTGCCTGTCGTCCCTGTAGCAACAAGGGGGAACTGCTCGAGCTTGTTGCTCTGCATGCTGCAGAACTTCATCCGGCTGCTCTTCATATTGTTGTGGAAAATTAAGGCGAGGTATTTCTTCTTATAGATAAAGCTTTCTCCGGCTATTTGCTCTCCACGAACTTTGCTAATAGCATCATAGAACTCCTGATACTTCAGTGCAAGTGTTGATCTTTCTGGAGTAACTTATGGAAATAATGGCAGTTTGATCTGGCTGTTATGCTGTCCTATATAGCTTGCGTATTGACCTTATGAGTACTCCTTCCTGAGAATAAGCTGTCTCCAGCAAAGTCTCCATTGTTGTGGAGGATGACTTATCGATTGTCGTCGAGAGATTGAGCGAGTCCGCTTAAGGTTAAAATGAGGCTGTCTGCAGGACTGCTTTTGCGGATCAGTGTCTCTGTTTGTTTGAACGTCTCAATCGTCATTCATTGGCATAAGGCTTCAATTTCATTGCCGCTGAATGAAAACTTTAGGTTTCTTTGGTTTTGCAAGCTCTTGACCAGGATGTTGTGGTCTATTTATAAGTGATGAATCTCCTGTTGTATTAATCATGCTCGTCGTTTAAGGTTTTGTCTGTTCTGATGACATTCGTCTGCAGTACTGAATGGATTGTTTCGGAGTTGTGTTTAGGGAGATTTGCTCATTGTCTTGATTCAGGGTCCTTCATGCTCTTGCAAGACTGAAGAATTGGCTTTCACGGTGGGCGGGATGGTTGAACTCCTCGCCGGACTGGCCACGATAGAGATTCGCTACGGCGCCTTTGCATGCAGTACACCTTCGCTCACGTTGATCAGCCGTTGAATTTGCTGATCATGTTGGTCCTCGGGCATTTCTTGGTCGATTTCCCTCTCCAGGGCGACAAGATGGCTGTTGAGAAATGTCCCGGCAAAGACGTCACCTTGAACTGGCGATGGTGGTTAACGGCCCATGCCGCTACCCATGGCTTCATGGTCGCCGTTCTGACCGGTGTTCCCTTTCTTGGCCTTGCGGAAATGCTGGTTCATGGTTTGATCGATTTCGGAAAGTGTCGGTTTGGCTACAAGCTGATCGTTGATCAGGCATTGCATTGGTCTTGCAAAATGATTTGGGTTGCCTGCGTGACGGTGATGCATTGAGACGGAGCTGTATTTAACAAACAAGGCCTTCTATGACGAGCTTCTTCCTTTTCGCTCTTTTGCTGCTCACGTTGGTATTGGGCCGCTGGCGTCAGCTCGGGACCAGGCGGTTTAGCCGCTTAATCCCAGGCATGACGTTTTTTCGTGTCGCATTGTCCGCGGCGTTGATCAGTCGGATTCTCATCGGCTTTGACGTGCAGGGAGACTTTCTGAACTGGATCACGGCGCTGGCCAAGATGGGCCTTCATGTGGCTCTTGTTGAGCTTCTGCTTGATCTGACTTGGGCAGCCCTCGCGCAATTGGACAGTCGTGGTGTGGCTCCTCCGCGCATTCTCAAGGATCTAGCGTTTGCGGCTGCTGCATTAGTGGTGATTGGTACAGAGCTGAATAGCCAGGGCCTTCTCACCACGGTTGGATCTGCGGCAATTCTTGGTGGTTTGGCTTTCATCGTTGGTCCAGGCTCTGCCACCCAGATCGGCAATATTTCTGCAGCACTTGCCGTTCAAGTGGAAAAGCAGTTTTCGGTTGGGGATTGGGTAGAAATGGCCGGTGTAGTTGGTCGTGTCGATAATATTTCTTGGAATAGTACCTATGTTTTTGACGATGCCACGTCTGCTTATGTCGTTATCCCCAATTCGCTGATTGATCGAGATAAATTAATTAATTATTCCCGCCCTCTTTCGACAGAGTATCGAATCGAACTAGAGGTTAGTCTTCCATTAGATATGCCGCCCGAAACTGCTAAAAGCCTGTTGATGGATGTTCTCAACAGCCATTCTGAAATCATTGATTACTCTAGGAATACAATTTTTCTTCGCTCAATAAATGATTCAGGAATTCTTTATGCGCTCAGATTTTTCATAGCTAATTTTCCTCGCAGAAACCCTATCCGAACTGAAATTTTTTCAAGGATTTGGTATAGCCTTGAGAGGGCTGGATATACTGTACCGCTATCTATTATTGATCTGCGGACATCGGATTCAATTCGTAATGATCGCGCCCTTCGCTTGCATAATGAGGAAATAAGAAGCTTTAAGATGCTTCGTTCTATTGAGTTATTTTTATCTCTCAGTGATAATGAGATTTGGGATATTATTAATAAGGATCGTCTTATTGGATTTGGCTCTGGAGAAATGGTTGTCGAGAAGGGGGAGGTGGGTGGTTCAATGTATGTAATTCTTGAAGGCAAATGCTCAGTCTTAATTGATAATCCTTCTGCAGAAGGGGGTATGGTTGAAATTACTCAACTCAAGCCGGGCACCATTTTTGGCGAGATTTCGGCCCTTACTAATGATCCACGCACAGCTTCTGTGAAGGCAGTTTCTCACTTAAGGTTGCAGGAAATTAGTCAGCAGCAGATTGAAGATTTATTCCTCAATAATCACGAAGCAATGGCCGAATTTGCCAGGGTGATGTCGGCTCGTGAAGAGGCTCGCAGTACCTTCACCCCCCAGCAGAAGGAGTCGTTTGAGGAAAATCTTCTCCAACGTATGGTCAAGACTTTCAATCTTTTCCAGTCTTCCTAAAGGCTATGAAGCTGGATTCTGCTTTTGGAAGCTTTACGAAGATTTATTGGCAAAGCTCCCCTAGATTTGGCACTATTAAAGATTCCCTATCTTTGCAGATGCTCAGAATCACTATTAAAGCGGTCGTTTTTCTGATATCTGGTATCGGTTTAACAGTGGGGGCACTTCCAACGCCCACATTTGCTCAAGCGAACCTCCGCAGTACATTTCCGGGACGTCGCGTCGGTGGTGGAACACGGGGTGAATGTAGTTCCAGGATCCTGGCTCATCTGGTTCCAAACGACAGCGTGTATTCACCGGGGGAGTCCGGTGATCTTGGACTGGTGCAGGGTCCCATAGCAAATCCGGTCAGCTTGACGATGACCTTTAGTCCCAATGAAGGCGAGGGTGTTGAAAGGAGTCGTGTTCTGGATGCTTCCTCGGTTGGTTTAATTCTTGTTCGTGGTGCAGGGGTCAATAGGCCAACTATCTGGGAGTCGACTTTTGACTGTAATGCCGATGATCAATCAGCCAGTGCAGACCCTCTTTCATTTATTGAGACAGTCTCTCCCCCAGCGATTAGTTTGCTGCTCCCGCAACAAGAGCCCAGCGATGTTTCGGTTCAAAATGCTCTAGTAAGTCTGCGTCAAAATTGCGGCTCCACTGTTCCAGCTCAGGCGACATTGGCTCAATTTGGCCTGGCTGATCTAATTACGAAAGATTGGCCAACTCAGCTTCCTGTTCGTTGTCCATCTTAAGTTCACTTACCTCTAGAGGTTCATTGCGTCCTTTGACTTGAACTTCGCCCCAGCTTTCTAAAATCAGACTATTTCGGAACTGCGGATCAAGTAGTTCAAGAGTGTTGTTCGACATTAGGACGCGAAGCACGCCATTATGTCGATGTTTATCTAAACTTTCTAGCCTTGAA
>QCVM01000021.1:0-31193 GCA_003210375.1 Synechococcus sp. AG-686-B21
GGTTGTTGGTGTTGGTGACCCAATCGCAAAAGGATCCCCAGTTGCTCTGGCGTCCGCTGCGAATTGCGGTGGACATGGGAGAAATAAAGACGGAAAAACCTTTCTCAAAAACTGAGAATGGTGTTTAAATCTTATAAAGACGACCACCAAAGTCTTCAACTCTAAATATTCCGAATTAGCTCTCAATGAAAATTCATGAAGCACTTCATGAACTCTTCATGAAGTTGCTTTTAGCGCCCATTGTCGTGATTGCTGAAGAAAGCCTGACCAGTCCAATCGTTCTTCTTCAGCAGCGCGTGCAATCAAAAGTGGTGCCTCCCGCTTCAGGGATGCCAGATCCGGTTCTGAAACACCTGCATTCACAGCCAACCAGTCCGCCATTGAGCGACCCACGACCCTGGTGAGGTAGGCCGCGCTGAGGGATTGCATCACTCCAGCAGCCAACCAGCTGCCAGCCTCGAGCTTCGCCAAGCCCAGCAGTGTTTGGCTTGTCCACTCCACCACTCCTTGGGCCAACGCAGCTCGGGCCAGGTGAGATGCAGCCTCTCGCAGCACATCCGAGTTCACGTCTGCTCCCCAAATGTCTCCCATCTCTTTCAACATCAAACCGTTTGCTACAGCAACGGCGAGGAGATCCAAGCTGGGGATCGGCGACACCAAAACAGAACCGGCCACGATCCACTGGGTGCGTTGCTGGAGTTGCTGAAAACGATGGCGCCGCAAATGTTCTAGATCTGCTTGCCAATCGCGATGCAGAGCTTCAAGCAGACGCTGCCGCGCATCTGGAAGCCCCTGCGACAGAGACCTTCGCAACGGAGAAAGTGAGGTCCGAAGTGTGCCTGAATCGCCGATCACAACAACACGATCGCGCCAACGCTCCGGCAAAACAGCTGCAATATTAAGGATGGTCGTGTCGTCTGATTCGTTGTGGGATGAATGCACCAGCAACCAGGTGGGCTGACTGGTAGGAACTTGCTGAAGCCACAGCAATTCAGCGGCCATCAAAGGATTGGACAAGCTGAACAAGATCCCATCGTGATCTTGTAAAACATCAGGCCACTGCCGATGCCCATCAGTACAAACCAGAGGATGGCAAAAAGAGAGTTGGAGTGACTTTGCCCCCGTAAGACTCTCTTGAAGCAACAATGAATCGGGGGCACTGGATGGATCAACAGTGACCAATGCCATCCGTTGTGGCCCGGAACGCTCTACAACAGCCCGAAGCGATTCTCGACGACGCTCATTGGCATCCACATCGGCTTCGAACGACTCAAATTGATCGAGAACTTTGGTGCAGCGTTCCAACCAACCATCAACTGATTTGGGAGGCGTAAAGCGGGGTTTAGAAGAGCGCCCCAGCCACACCACAACCCCACCAACAACCAGAAAACCAAGCCCGCCACCAGGGACATGGAGCACATCACTCAGCAACCACTGCCCTGCCATAACGCCTCCAGCCGTCAGCACCAAAGGCCTGATTAAGGACTTAGGTACCGAGAAGATCTGCGGTAGCGCAGCCGGGAGTTTCAACGCAACGCAAAGGAGAGCAGAACCTCTCTTAGCTCAACTCACCGCCCCGGACCACGAAAATCGGCCAGACGGCGGACTTCTCCATACCGTGAGTGAATGAATTGACGTGATGCATGGGCGCCTTGCTGGCCAAGACAACCGTTGATCGTCGTCAAAACGTCCACCGGGTTCTGGCCGTAGCTCTTGTCATGAACATCGCCATATCCATTCTGAAACTGGCAGTTGGTGTCGTGAGCGGCTCTTTAGCTGTGATTGCAGATGCGATGCACAGCGCATCCTATGCGCTGTCGAGTCTCACAGGACTGATCACCAATAACCTCTCCGATCCACGTCCGGATCGCGATCATCCCTACGGACATCACAAATACGAAGCCGTTGGTGCCTTGGGGATTGCAGCTCTTCTTTTATTCACTGCGCTTGAAATCCTGCTGCGTTCGAGTGAACGAATATTGGAAGGATTTCCACAAATTCGAGTAACGGCTCAAGGGTTAGTGATTTTGGGATTGGCGTTGGGATTCAATCTTTTACTTACCGGTTATGAATACAGCGAGGGGCGCCGTCTTAATAACAGCTTGCTAAAAACCAATGCACATCATGCAGCAAGTGACGTCTGGACCACCGTTGTTGTCCTCGTAGGCATGACGGGAGCCATGGTTTTTAAAGTGAATTGGCTCGATATTGCATTAGCCATTCCCTTGGCATTGCTGTTAACCAAAGTGTGTTGGCAGGTCTTGCGCCAAACGCTGCCTTGGCTGGTCGATCACATCGCCATCGCTCCTGAATCCATTCATGCTGAATCCATGGCAGTTCCAGGGGTTCTGCACTGCCACGACATCGCAAGCCGTGGAGTCCTCGGTCAACAGGTCTTTATCGATATGCATCTCATCGTTGATGCGGAGGACCTAACCAGCGCTCACAAAATCACCGAACGCGTCGAAACCCGACTCGATCAAAAATTTGGCCCCGTACGTTGCACAATCCACCTCGAACCGAGGGACTATGTGGAGGACGGTATTACCTACTCGGGAGCCCATGGATGAGTCCAAGTGGGGGCCAGACCCACTGGAGGGGTTAACAGACATCCAACGATTCGGGCTCGAAGCCGTCCTTTCTGACGTCAATGCTGCGGAGGGGTGGTCATGGCAACGCCCAGTGCTGCTTCGCAATCGCTGCTGGATGCAGCTCAATCAAATCCAACTGGATCAACTGCATCGATTTCTCCCCCCCGATGGACACGCCGAGGCACCGGAGCTTGTCCACTACCAAACGCTTGTGCGTGATGGAATTGATCCCCTAGCCGCCCAACAATCGTGTTGGGATGAATTCGGAATTGATGATTGTCAACGGGCTCTCCAAACCTTTTGGATTAGCCAAGAACGGCCCAATCACGGCTGGACTGCACAGCGATATCGAACTCTCGTGAGCCTTTATCGGGACTGCATCGAACGTGGCCTCAACACAATTCCCATGCTGGTCTTAGCCCGCCAAGGAAGTTCCGAGCCCCATCAACTGCATTGGCTGACGGCCAGCCCACCGGTGATGCGTCACACTTGCGCCTAATGACAGGCCAAGGGCCATGACTGATTCTTACAGCGATCCCCAACAGCAGGGTGTAAAAGGCGAGGGGCGCCCAGAAGGGCAGCGCGGTCGCAGCAACCGTGGAGGCAACCGGGACGCTGGCGGATTCCGCATTCGTTTAAGTGACAATGAAATGAGTGCTGCCAAGGCCTTGCAAGATGCCTTCAATCTGCGTTCACCGGTTGCCGTCCTTGGTTTTGCTGTGCGCACGTTGGGGCAAATGCTCGCCGATGGAAAACTCACAGAGCTGATCGAACAACAAAAAAGCCAAGCCCCCAGCGGCGGTCGACGCGACTCCCGCAACCGTCGTTCCGACGACGACCGAGGAGGCCGTAGTTCAAAGCCAGACCCTTTCGCTCGCCCCAGCAAGCCCAAGGCAGAGCCGGAAGCAGCAGCTGCAGTTGAGCCTGAATCGGATGCACCCTCTGAACAGGTTGTAACTCCAACGAGCAGCGAAGAAGCCGTGGATACGGAAAGTGGCGTTGACACCACATCAGCGAGTTCATCCTCAGAGGAGACCAGCAAGCAGACATCTGATTCAGAGGCCTGATTCATGGCACGGCCAAGGGTCCTCTCTGGTGTTCAGCCGACAGGGGCGCTGCATCTCGGCAATTGGCTTGGAGCCATCCGCAACTGGGTTGACCTGCAAGACACCCACGACACTTACGTCTGTGTTGTGGACCTGCACGCGATCACGGTTCCCCATGATCCACGCCAACTCGCCTCGGACACCCGCTCCACAGCCGCTTTATACCTGGCGTGCGGAATGGATCCCAAACGCTGTTCCATTTTTATCCAAAGCCAGATCGCAGCCCATAGTGAGCTTTGTTGGCTCCTGAACTGCGTCACGCCACTGAATTGGCTGGAACGGATGATCCAGTTCAAAGAGAAGTCGGTCAAGCAAGGCGACAACGTGTCTGTAGGCCTGCTGGATTACCCCGTCTTGATGGCCGCAGACATCCTCTTATATGACGCCGATTTAGTCCCAGTGGGTGAAGATCAAAAACAGCACCTCGAGCTCGCTCGAGACATCGCCCAACAACGCATCAACGCACGGTTCGGTTCCAAAGAGAATCCCGTCCTCAATGTGCCTAAACCGCTCATCCTCAAAGAAGGAGCCAGGGTGATGAGCCTGACGGACGGCCGCAACAAAATGAGTAAAAGCGACCCCAATGAGGGCAGTCGAATCACGTTATTGGACCCCCCCGAGCTGATCACCAAAAAAATCAAGCGAGCCAAGACCGACCCTGAGAGAGGCCTTGAATTTGGCAATCCGGAGCGTCCTGAAACCGATAATTTGCTGGGCTTATACGCAATCCTCAGTGGACAAGAGCGCGGTTCCGTCGCGACTGAGTGCGCAGATATGGGCTGGGGACAATTCAAACCCCTGCTGGCCGAAGCCGCAGTTACTGCATTGGAGCCGATTCAAGCCCGCTACAGGGCATTAATCGACGACCCTGAGGAACTGGATCACGTCCTCGACCAAGGCCGCAAAAAAGCTGAGGCCGTTGCTAATGCAACGCTGAACCGCGTCCGTGAAGCCCTGGGATTTGCCAGCAGGGCTTAATCAATGACTGCTTGATTGATTAACGGGACTAATCAATTAGCACTATCAACAGCAACACCAGCAACCATTCACAGCACTACTAGATAAACCAAGTGAAACCAAAGGGTCTCGCGACACTCTCATCGTTTTTCGCTTTGCAACAACATGCTGCAGAGCGAAAGTCAACCCCTGTCACTACAACACTCCACAGAACGCAACATTCCTGCAAGATGAGCGGACTTTGAACACTTTGCGTGTTTCAGCTGTTTCCAACCGTTGCATTGCTGTCCACCCGCAAGTTCGTGGTATCCACAGTTTTCAGTGGAGCATTGTTGTGCGGCAGTGGCTCGTCCCTCTCAATTACGACAGCAACGACGGAAACATCTAATTCTCCTTTTAACGGCGTCACACGGGCTTCACTAGTCGAGGGATTTGAACAGGGTCCCTACGAACTAACTCCTGCGCGCCGCGCTCTTCTCAACACCATTCGTTACGCCGAAGGCACCTGGAAAGACGGACAGGACCATGGCTACACCGTTATGTACGGCGGAGGAATGTTTGATGACCTCTCATGCCATCCAGAACGCACAGTTGTGAATCGATATTCCAGCGCCGCAGCAGGTGCTTACCAATTTTTGCCTGGCACCTGGAAAGGTGTGGCTCAAGAACTGAAACTGGCCAGTTTCGAACCTCAGCATCAAGATCAAGCAGCCCTCCACCTCGCCAAACGTCGAGGGGCTCTAAGGGAGATTGATCAACGAGGTCTCACCAAGACTGCTATGGCAAAGCTGGCGCCTGAGTGGGCTTCATTCCCCACATTCTCAGGCCACTCGGCTTACGGACAACCTGTGAAGAGCCACCAAGAACTCGCGAGCTTCTACATCAAGAACCTGAACAGCTTGAAACGTCAAGTCAACGTCTGATTGCGTCGATCAACAGCCAGCTTGGCTGCCAACCCCCAGACCTCCGTCACAAGCCCATGCCATGGATTCATGGCAGCCATCGACACTGCCATGGGCTGAGATGAGGCCTGCAACAAAGAGCGGGTTGCGGCAATCGATCGTTGTGCGTCCACCAAGCGCTCAGCCAACTCTTTACGGTCGGCTGGATTTAAAACGCGGTCAGGGCATTGTTTAAGCAAAGCTTGCCCACGGCTGAACCAGTGGTCGAAGTCAGCAAGCAATGAGGCCAGAAGTGACTCCAGCAAGTCACCAGCTTCAACATCGGGGGGCAAGTTAAACGAGCCTCGTTCTATTGCGAGCGTACATGCAGCAATAAGATGATTTAGACCTGCCAACCTCAGTGGCAGCTAGCCGAACAGATTCCAGGACTCAAGCATCCATGCCCGTCGTCACACTTCCAAACGGAACCTCCAAGAGTTTTGACGGGCCCGTCACCATTGCTGATGTGGCGACAGCCATTGGTCCTGGACTGGCAAAAGCTGCTATAGCAGGCGTTATCGATGGACAGTCACTCGACTTAGCGATGCCAATCCAACAGGATTGTCAACTTCAGCTTTTGACATCTAAAGATGAAGAAGGTGTCGACACGATCAGACATTCGTTCGCACATTTACTCGGACATGCAGTCAAGCAGCTTTACCCAGAAGCAAAAATGGCCATCGGCCCTGTAATAAAACATGGGTTTTATTACGACATTTCATATAAAAAATCCTTCACCCCTGAAGATTTAGATGCGATCGAAAAAAGGATGAAAAAGCTGGTTTCTAAAGATTATTCAGTCGGGGTGGAAGTCGTCACCAAAAAAGTGGCTATTGAAACCTTTGAGAATCGAGAAGAACCCTTCAAACTTGAAATCATCAATAATATTCCCGAAGGCGAAACTATCAAACTTTATCATCATGAAGAATATACAGATATGTGTCGAGGACCTCATGTACCGAACACAAAGCACCTTCGACATTTCAAACTAACAAAAGTTTCCGGAGCTTATTGGAGAGGAAACTCAGACAACGAAATGCTGCAACGTATTTACGGAACAGCATGGGGATCTTCAACCGAACTTAAATCTCACCTCAAGCAACTTGAAGAGGCAGATAAAAGAGACCACCGAAAGCTCGGCCGACAGCTCTCTCTATTTCATATTCAGGAGAATGCTCCAGGCATGGTCTTCTGGCACCCGCTTGGGTGGTCTCTCTATCTTAAATTACAGGATTTTATTCGCGATGAACTCGGACAATCTGGATATCAAGAGATCAGGACTCCACAAATCGTGGACAGAAGCCTATGGGAGCAATCAGGCCACTGGGAGAAATTCAAAGAAGGGATGTTTACGACATCATCAGAGAATAGAGACTATGCAGTGAAGCCGATGAACTGCCCATGCCACGTACAGATTTTCAATCAAGGATTACGCAGCTATAAAGATTTGCCCATCCGGCTCGCAGAATTTGGATCTTGCCATCGCAACGAACCCTCAGGAACACTCCATGGATTGATGCGGGTGCGAAATTTTGTTCAAGACGATGCACATATTTTTTGCTCCGAGAATCAAATTCAAGAAGAGGTATTAGAATTTATCGATCTCGTCTTCAAGATCTACAAAACATTTGGCTTTGAAAATATATCTATCAAACTCTCAACAAGGCCAGAAAAAAGGGTTGGCAGCGAGGAGATCTGGGATAAATCGGAACAGTCCCTCGCGGAAGCACTTGATGCCAAGCAACTGGACTGGCAGCTACTTCCTGGAGAGGGTGCATTTTATGGGCCCAAAATTGAATTTTCACTCGAAGACTGCCTTGGGAGAATCTGGCAATGTGGAACCATTCAAGTTGATTTCTCGATGCCCGAGCGGCTAGGCGCCACTTACATCGGAGAAGATGGCTATCGCCATACCCCAGTTATGCTCCACAGGGCGATTTTGGGCAGTTTTGAAAGATTTATTGGCATCCTAATTGAAAATTATGCAGGAGATTTTCCCTTCTGGCTTGCCCCGGAACAGATTCGCCTTTTACCCGTCACTGATGATGTTCAGCCCTATGCCGAACAACTCCTTGACAAGCTCAAAACAGCTGGGGTTAGCGCCACGATCGATCGAAGCGGAGAGCGCTTAGGCAAAATCATCCGCACAGGGGAACAAATGAAAATTCCGGTTTTGGCGGTGATTGGTGCCAAAGAAGCAGAACAGAATACTGTCAGCCTCCGCAGCCGCCGTGATGGTGATCTCGGGGTCATATCCGTGGACGCGCTACTCCACGCCGCACAACTGGCCAACGCCGAGCGGCAACCAGGACTCGGAATGAACCCATGAGCTCCCCGAGCATTCAGTCCCTCAAGGACTTGAGTCGTCTGCGGGAGGCCCCAACCCTCGATAAGGGAATTGCGAATCAACTTCGCCAGGAGCTTCAGTTCGCATTGGCCCAATCAAGTTGGTTCACCATTGGCGTGATGGCCCCCTCTACCCATCAGGCTTTATCAAGCCTTCGATCCCTTGAGAAGAGTCAACGCTGGACAGCTCTCGAGGTCACAGAGGCCACAACAGATGTGGGGCCCGTCTTCCTTAAAGCCAACCAACGCGGCGGCACTGTTCGAATCAGGATCGAACATGGCTTGGGTTCAGGGATTTTGATCAGTGGTCATGGTGACGATGTGGCTCAGCCAGTCACAACTTGGGGGCCATTTCCCCTGGATTTCTTTGGCTAAACGCTTCGCGGGAGGCGATTGGTTGCCTGTCTTGTGAGATGTATCCAGGCTGGAATGAATTCCATCAGACGTCTCGCATGGCCTGCTCCACCCTGTTGGCCGGTGATATGGGAGGAACCAAAACCCTCCTGGCTCTTTACGGAATCAAGGAAGGTCGGCTCGCGCAGCTTCACCAGCAGCGCTTCATCTCCAGCGAATGGACGTCGCTGGAACCGATGCTGGAGTTTTTTTTAAACCAGCGACCAAACGACATCGAAGCGCCTCAACACGGATGTATCGCCGTAGCCGGGCCGGTGAACAACCGCAGTGCACGCATTACGAATCTGCCTTGGCAATTACAAGAAAACCAACTGACTGCTGCCGCATCGATACGCCAACTCGAACTCGTCAACGATTTCGGCGTCTTGATCTACGGGCTACCTCACTTCGATGAAACCCAAAAAGTTGTGCTCCAGGCCGCTGGGCCACAGGAGGGTCCGATCGCCATTCTTGGGGCTGGTACAGGGTTAGGAATGGCCCGCGGGATCCGCACTGAAGGAGGGCTTACAGCCCTTGCAAGCGAAGGGGGGCATCGGGAATTCGCCGCGCGAACCGAAGAGGAATGGCAATTGGCCTGCTGGTTGAAAGACGATCTCGAAGTGGATCGTTTGTCGTTGGAACGGATCGTGAGCGGAACCGGACTGGGACACATCGCGACCTGGTTGCTCCAAAACTCCGATACCAAAGAACACCCCCTAAGACCAGTCGCAGAGGAGTGGAGAACCAACAAATCCAATGACTTACCGGCCAAGGTGAGCATGGCGGCCGCAAAAGGAGACCTATTAATGCAACGGGCCCAAACGATTTGGCTGTCTGCCTATGGATCGGCAGCAGGGGACCTTGCACTCCAGGAACTTTGTACTGGAGGACTTTGGGTTGGGGGAGGAACTGCGGCCAAACAACTTGCAGGATTGCAGTCAGCAACCTTTCTGAAGGCCATGCGTCAAAAGGGTCGTTTTGAAGAGTTTTTGGAAGGTTTAAGGGTCACCGCCGTCATCGACCCTGAAGCAGGTCTCTTCAGCGCAGCCTGTCGGGCAAGAATCTTGGCTGAGTCAAGTGGGACACTGTCCTGAGTGGAGGATCAGCGATGGTGCAGCCGCGCATCGGCCAGAGAGTGGTGGTCGACGTACCAGCAACGACCGCAAACTTGGGTCCCGGCTTCGACTGTCTTGGAGCGGCACTTGATCTGAACAACCGCTTTGCCATGCGGAGGATTGAAGGTGGCGGGGAACGGTTTGAGCTCATCATCGAAGGCAGTGAGGGAAGTCATCTCCGCGGCGGGCCTGAAAACTTGGTGTATCGAGCCGCTCAGAGGGTCTGGAAAGCAGCGGGCCTAGAACCAGTGGCCCTCGAAGCGCGCGTGCGGCTTGCCGTGCCACCGGCTCGAGGCCTAGGAAGTAGTGCGACGGCGATCGTGGCGGGATTAATGGGAGCCAATGCTCTCGTGGGAGAACCCCTGAGCAAGGAAAAGCTTTTAGAACTCGCAATCGATATCGAAGGGCATCCAGACAATGTGGTGCCGTCCCTCCTCGGAGGCCTTTGCATGACGGCGAAAGCAGCCTCTCAACGCTGGCGTGTCGTGCGATGCGAATGGACCAGCACAGTGAAGGCTGTGGTGGCAATCCCCTCCATCCGCTTGAGCACAAGCGAAGCAAGACGTGCCATGCCGAAGACCATCCCCGTCAGTGATGCGGTCGTCAATCTCGGTGCCCTCACCCTTTTGCTGCAAGGACTTCGCACCGGCAACGGGGATCTGATTTCCGATGGAATGCACGATCGTCTCCACGAGCCCTACCGATGGCGCTTAATCAAGGGCGGCGACCAGGTAAAACAAGCCGCCATGGATGCTGGCGCTTGGGGATGTGCCATCAGCGGAGCCGGTCCGAGTGTCTTGGCCCTATGCGCCGAAGACAAGGGCATGGCAGTCAGTCGAGCGATGGTGAGAGCTTGGGAGGCGGCAGGCGTCGCCAGCAGGGCACCGGTGCTGAATGTGCAGACCACCGGCAGCCACTGGCAACCAGCGGATGATGAGTAGAACTACCCAGAAAACGATTCTTGCCCTGTTAGATTTGTTAAAGATTGCGGACACGGCATGGGTGATGGGATAGCTGCAATGGCCGAGACAGGGGCTGCCTTCCCATGGCTTTCTTTGATTGTGCTTTTGCCAGCTGCATCAGCTCTTCTCCTGCCGTTGTTGCCCGCTGAAGACAACAAGCCATCCCCATGGCCTCGGAATGTCGCCTTCGGCGTCCTTTTGGTGGACCTACTCCTCATGGTGGGAGTTCTGGCCACCCGATTCGACCCCACGCAGTCCGGACTTCAGCTGGTGGAACGCGTCAGCTGGGTGCCATCGATCGGACTCGAATGGTCCCTAGGTGTGGATGGTCTTTCAGCGCCCTTGGTTGTCCTAAGCGGCTTAGTCACCCTGTTGTCGGTTTGGGCGAGCTGGACCATTGAGCGCAAGTCTCGGTTGTATTTCGCGTTACTGCTCGTCCAAGCATCAGCACAAGGTCTTGTTTTTCTCTCACAAGATTTTCTTCTGTTCTTCTTGGCTTGGGAGCTGGAACTTGTCCCCGTTTATCTACTCATTGCAATTTGGGGAGGTCAAAACCGTCAATATGCCGCGACAAAATTCATTCTCTATACCGCCGTTGCTTCTCTACTGATTTTGATCAGTGGCCTCGCGCTAGCTCTATCGGGAGATGTGTTCACGCTGAATCTCAGTGAGCTCATTTCCCGTTCTGCGGGAGGCAGCTTTGGCTTGCTTTGTTATCTCGGATTCTTGGTGGGATTCGGTGTGAAGTTACCGATGTTTCCCTTACATACCTGGCTACCAGACGCCCATGGGGAAGCAAATGCCCCGGTGTCGATGCTGCTGGCTGGTGTATTGCTGAAAATGGGTGGCTATGCGCTTCTCCGTTTCAACGTTCAGATGTTGCCCGAAGCGCACCAGACCCTGGCGCCGGCCCTGGTGATTTTGGGGATCGTCAACATCGTTTATGGGGCACTCAACGCGTTTGCCCAAGACAACGTGAAGCGACGCATTGCCTGTAGTTCCGTCAGCCATATGGGCTTTGTTTTGGTTGGAATTGGTGCCGTTGATGCGCTCGGGATCAGTGGAGCGATGCTCCAAATGGTGAGTCACGGGCTCATTGCAGCCGCCATGTTCTTCGTCACTGGGGTGTTTTACGAACGCACCAAAACCCTCTCCATTCCAAATATGGGAGGCCTGGCGAAAGCCCTCCCTATCACCTTTGCTTTTTTCCTCGCTAGCTCCTTAGCGTCTCTAGCCCTACCAGGCATGAGCGGGTTCATCAGCGAAATCACAGTGTTTTTAGGCATCACAAGCCAGGAAGCATTTACCTCCACTTTTCGCTCGATCACAGTGCTTCTCGCTGCAATCGGCTTGGTCCTCACTCCGATGTATTTGCTGTCCATGTGCCGACGCATCTTCTTTGGCCCACGGATTCCAGCTCTCGCGAGTGTTGAAGATATGCGTCCCCGTGAATTGGTCATCGGATTAACCCTGCTTGTGCCCACCCTCGTGATTGGTATTTGGCCCCGAATCGCTATGGACCTCTACGAAGCATCAACGGATGCCATCGCCCTACCTCTCCTCATCGGCTGATTGATATGCCTCAAACCTCCTCACCTCTTCTCCAAGGACAAGGCCTGCCTGAGTTTGGCGCCATCACCTCTGACCAGGTAAAGCAAGACATACCGGTAATACTGAAGCAAGTGGATGAAGCCTTCACCGCTTATGAACGCCGCTTAGAAGGCATCCTCGGCAGCCAAACCAACTTGGATTGGTCCACCGTTATGGGTCCATTGCAGGAATTCGGGGAGCGACTTCGGTGGAGTTGGGGTGTTGTCTCCCATCTCAATGGCGTGTGCAATTCATCCGAACTCCGCGCAGCCCACGCGGAACAACAACCCGAGGTCGTGCGGCTTGGTAATCGCCTTGGACAAAGCCAAGTTCTTCATTCAGCCCTAAAGCGCCTTCAAAAATCGTCAGTTCATCAACTCACTCACACCCAATCGCGAATTCTTCAATCTGAATTGCTGTCGATGCAACACCGTGGAGTTGGACTCTGCGGCGACGACAAAGCCAAATTCAACGAAGCCAGCGAACGATTGGCAGCCCTCTCCACAGAATTTGGGAATCATGTGTTGGATGCCACCCAGCAATGGACCCTGAAGCTGACCCACCCTGAAGAAGTCGTCGGACTGCCTCAACGGGCCCTAGAAGCACTTGCGTCAGCAGCACGAGATGCCGGCGACAGCGGAGCTACTGCTGATGAAGGTCCCTGGTTGCTTGGCCTCGATATGCCCCGCTACCTCCCCTTCCTGACCCATGCCACGAATCGATCGGTACGCGAAAAGGCCTATCGAGCGCACGTGGGTCGTGCCAGCAGCGGCGAGCACGACAACCGCTCACAGATCGAAGAAATTCTCTCCTTAAAAGGGCAACAAGCCGCTCGCTTGGGCTATGCCCATTGGGCGGATGTGAGCCTCGCCAGCAAGATGGCGAAGGATGTGGATGAGGTCGAAGAGTTGCTCGAGGAATTGCGGGTTGCCGCTTTTCCTGCGGCAGAACGTGAGCTTGACGACCTCAAGGCCTTAGCCCGAAGGCACGGTGCAGCCGAAGCTGAGAATCTCACCCCTTGGGATCTCCCCTTCTGGAGCGAAAAATTGCGCCAAGAACGTTTCGATTTGGATCAAGAGACGCTCCGTCCTTGGTTTCCATTGCCGCAAGTTCTTGACGGCCTATTTGGACTCTGCAATCGCCTATTTGGTGTGGTGATCGAAGCCGCCGATGGGGACGCTCCGATCTGGCATCAAGACGTTCGTTACTTCCGCGTTCAACGACAAGACGGCACTCCACTCGCATCGTTTTATCTCGATCCCTACAGCCGACCAGCCAGCAAACGTGGTGGGGCCTGGATGGATGAATGCCTTGGCAGAAAAACGAACCCCGATGGCAGTTGTGTTCTGCCTGTGGCTTATTTGATTTGCAATCAAACACCACCGGTGGGAGACACGCCGAGCTTGATGAGCTTCGAGGAAGTGGAAACGCTCTTCCATGAATTTGGCCATGGTTTGCAGCACATGCTCACCACGGTTGATGAACCTGAAGCCGCCGGCATCGGCAATGTGGAGTGGGATGCCGTTGAACTCCCAAGCCAGTTCATGGAGAACTGGTGCCTTGATCGCACCACCTTGATGGGTATGGCACGTCATTGGCAAACCAACGAACCTTTACCGGAAGAAGAGTTCCAAAAACTACGCAAGAGCCGCACATTCAATGCCGGGCTGGCAACCCTGCGCCAAGTGCACTTCGCCCTCAGCGATCTTCGCCTTCACAGCCGCTGGACACCCGAACTAGGCATCACTCCTGATGAGTTGCGCAGGGACGTTGCAACCACCACCACGGTGATGCCGCCCATTCCGGAAGATCAATTTCTCTGCGCCTTTGGCCATATTTTTGCGGGAGGTTACGCAGCTGGTTATTACTCCTATAAGTGGGCTGAGGTCTTAAGCGCCGATGCTTTCGCGGCCTTTGAAGATGCCGGTCTCGACGATGAACAAAAGGTTCAATCCACTGGGGCTCTCTTCAGAGACACCGTGCTCAGCCTTGGCGGAAGTCGTTCACCTTCAGAGGTTTTCGAAGCCTTCCGCGGGCGTCCTGCCAGCACCGAAGCATTAATCCGCCACTCCGGCCTGGTGAGCGCCAAAAACATTTCATCAGGATTGTCGTAGCGCTTGGCCAAGAATCCTCAAGGCATTCGGATGCGTCATCAGTTGTTGATGCGTCCAAACAGGAATGGCTTGAATCGATCCTTGCGGGAGCACAGCCTTCCATCCGGGACACACCATCAAATCCCAACGGCAAAAAAAACTGTGGCACTGCACCAACAACAACTGATCCGAACGGCGATTTAGCTGATGCAGCAGATTGCTTCCAATTTTCATATCAGCGGCGCCTCCAAGGAGCAAACGCGGAATGGCTTGGGCGGTGATCGTGCCTTGATGGGGACTACCCACACTGAAAAAGCGGCGAGTCCGAGCGGCTCCCCCCAACTCCTGAAGCCAAATCCGCCCGATAATTCCACCCATCGAAAAACCCAATAAATCGACGGTGCTGTCAGCACCAAAGCGATTGAGGATCTGCTCGTCCAAGCGATGCGCCAGCTCACGCAGGGGTACATCCCCAAGACCATGGGGGAGATGGGGCGCCAACAAATCGCGTTGCGGTTGATCCATGGCCTGAATCAATCGATGAAACATCCTCGGTCGGTCCCAAAGACCATGGACCAAAACGAGGGGAATCATGGCGTTGGTGGTGTCCTGCTACCACGCGATCGCTCGACGGCAACAAGGCCACGAAATCCAGGCACTGGCGCCGCACACTTCGTTAAACGCAACCCAATCGGTACAGGGCCGTAGAGCTCCTGCAGCCGATCGAGCACCCGTTCACTGAAATGCTCAATGGTGAGACAGCAGATCTCTCGGCCCAACATCTGCAAGGCCTGAATCGCCAGGCTGTAATCCAGGCTCGCGCTCAAATCATCCGCAACGGCCGCTGAGCTGAGATCAAGCTCAAATGTGATGTCCAAACGAAACCATTGGCCATCCCGACGTTCTTGCTCAAGCACACCCACATGCGCCCAAAGCTCTAAATCACGGATATGGATGGCATCCATCAAAGCGGAAGATCCTGATGGGTAAACGACCGACGTCCACCGGCATAGTCCGCTGCAATGTGGCCATCCCCTCGAAGTCGATAGCGATAGGTCACTAAACCCTCCAGACCGACAGGGCCCCGCGGCGGCAATGTTTGTGTGCTGATGCCAACTTCTGCTCCAAACCCGTAACGAAAACCATCGGCAAATCGGCTGGAACAGTTGTGATAGATCCCAGCACTATCCACAGCAGCCAGGAACCGATCTGCCATGGCAGGATCCTCGGTCAGGATGACCTCGGTGTGGCGAGAGCCATACCGGCGAATGTGTTCAGTGGCCGCGGCCAAGTCGTCGACGACCCTCACCGATAGGGTGAGATCGAGATACTCCGTCGCCCAATCCTCCTCCACTGCTGGGTGAATCACCCCCAAGGATTGGCTCGCCGCATCTCCCCGGAGCGTGACCCCTGCCGCTTGAAATGCGGGGACGGCCTCCGCCAAGAAAGCAGCGGCGATGCTGTGGTGCACCAATAGCGTTTCGATGGCATTGCACGCCGCTGGATATTGGGTCTTGCTATCCACAGCTACGCGTGTGGCCTTGTTCACATCAGCAGTCGCATCGACATACAAATGACAAACCCCATCTGCATGACCCAACACAGGGATGCGGGTGTTGTCTTGAATAAAGCGCACCAACTCATTGCTTCCCCGAGGAATAATCAGGTCGACAAGCCCATCGAGACGCAGCAGTCCCAAACTTTCCTGTCGGGTTGTTAGCAGCGCGAGAGCATCGGGCGAAACATCGCTCTCTTCTCGAGCCAAGCCTGCTTTGAGAGCATCCATCACCGCCTCGTTGGTGCAAAGGGCCTCACTCCCCCCTTTGAGCAGGGCACCGTTACCAGAACGAATGGCCAAAGACGCAATTTGAACCACGGCATCGGGACGCGCCTCAAAAATGACGCCCAAAACACCAAGGGGAACCGTGATGCGCTCCAACACCAAATCAGTGTCGAGCTCCCGGTGTAGTTGGCGATGGCCAAGGGGATCTGGCAGCGAAGCGACTTTTCGAACGCCATCAATCGATGCCTGAAGTTTGGTGGCATCAAGCTTCAAACGAGCCATCAGTGCTGAAGCGAGCCCTTCTGCCGCAGAGCGCTCCAAATCCTGGCCATTGGCCGCCACGATCAATGACGAGCGCTCCTGCAAAGCATCCGCCATGCAATGAAGGGCGCGAGATCTCTGCCCGTTGTCGGTTTGGCCAAGCTCAACAGCGGCCAAGCGGACCGCTCCCGCCCGAGCTAGCAATTCAGCTGAGGGCTCTGGAACGGTGTTCATCACGGCGTTCATGCGTCACGTTCCCCATCATCGTCTGCGGAGATTGCGCACGATTGGGAACGCTCACGTCCAGGGTTCAGCCACTGAGACGCTGCAACGCCAAACGAGCAGCTCCGAGACGACCCGCACCATTCCCAAGCTCACAAGGCTCAATCGAGAGCCCTTCCCTTGAGACTGCCTGAACACGCGTCAACACCTCATGCCGGACGGCAGGGAGAAAATGCGCCGATGCAGCGGCCAAGCCACCGCCTAGGAGCACGCACTGAGGGGTGAACACATAAACCAACGACGCGATCCCAACGCCAAGATTTGTCCCGTATTGCTGCCAGATGGCCTGCGCCTCAAGATCTCCCGCGTCAGCCCGATCACTCAACTCCTTGGGATCAACATCACAAAGACGGCGCAACGCCGCAATGCTGGCGAATTGCTCTAAAGATCCTCTATTGCCACTGTTGCAAGACGGGCCATCGGGCTGAAGACCAATCAAACCGGGCTCAGCCGCAGCACCGTTATGCCCCGTGAATAGCGCACCACCAAGCAGGACTCCACCCCCAACACCCGTGCCAAGGGTGAGCAAAACAACATCATCGAACCCTCTAGCGGCCCCAAGCCAGGCTTCCCCCACCAAGGCACAGTTCCCGTCATTCGCGAGGGTGACTTGACGTTGCAATCGAGGTTCCAACCAATCCGCCAAGGGGACCTCCTCCCAACCCGATAAGTTGATGCAAACGCGTGCTGTACGAGCATTCGCGTCCATCGGCCCGGGTAGACCAACACCAACGAAAGCGGCGAGGCGATCCGGGTCTAGCTGTTCGATCGCTTCACACAAAGCCATCGTTACCGCCCCTGGAACTGGGGGTTGAGGTGTCTGAATTTGCAGTTCTGCCAGCACATCCCCAGCACGGTTGAAACGCGCCAACTTGATCGCCGTCCCACCCAGATCGATACCGACAACCTGATCAGAGGACATCGTTAGAACCGGAAGAACACCTGAAATTGGCTTTGCCAGGTGCCATTGGTATCGATCGAACCCGTCACATTCGTATTGGGGGTGAGTTGATAGCTCACCGTGGCCTGAGGAGGGACATCGGAATTGTTCGGTGCCGCGATCACGGACAGGTCAAAACGGTCACTGACATCCAAACCAATCTCAGTCACCACGGTGAAGGTGGGTGGGACCTGACCGGAGGTGCGTTCCTCTTCTGATTTCACTTCAGGATTCACATACGTAGGGAATAGGGCAATCTGGAACCTTTGCAAAAAAGGATCCGTGAGTGCTCCAATCCAAGGAGACAGCAAGGACTGACCAACAACCGTTGCTAAGGCAGCGCCCCCGCCTCCAGCCAAACCGGCTAAGGAGTTGCCGCCGATCAAACCCAAAAGCTCGGATTCACCCATAGGAGGAGAGCTGCGCAGCTTGAGATCCTCCATCAAGCGATCAGCCCGCCCTGTTGCCTCCAGGTTGATGCGAACCAGATTCAATTGCCCACCACCGACAGCAGAAGCTCCTAGTCCATTGGTCGAAAACACATTGGAGGTAGTTGCACGATCGGACTCGCCAATGCTGACGCCATCTGATACACGAGCTTTCATTGCGATATCCACAAAGGGAACAAGACCCAAAGACGGGGTAAACACCGCCACATTCGAATCCTTTGGATCCAGGAGAAATGTTGTGGTGAACAAGCTGACGCGGCCAGATTCCAGTCGAATCACACCGCGAGCTTGCAGCGACGGATCCAACGGCCCATTGAGTAACAGCTGTCCAGCACCACTGAAGTTGAGGACAGGAGGGATTCTCAACTCCAAGTCCGGCCCAAGAGCCAGCCTGAGATTGTCAAAGCGCAAGGAGGGCAGGCTTGGAATGATTTGCTTCAACCTTTCCTGCGAGGCTGGTAAAGGTGTTTCAGGTCCCATCAGTACAAGGGAATCCTTGAAATCCCACTCCTCCTCTGAAAATTTGTCCCTAGATCTAGGGAATCCATCTTCAGAGGTACCAACCTGATCAGAGGGCATAACCCCTTTTTTAACAACGCCTCGACCGGGACGTCCCAAGGCAACTGATCGAGGGGTAATGACTCCGCGGGACAGGGTGAGTTCACCACCGATCGACGGCCGTGCCAGGGAACCCTTGACGGTCAGGGTTCCATCGGCCTCAACACGCACGATCGACTGATGGATTTTGGTCTTCGCTAGAGCAAAGGAAAGTGGGTTTTCAACCTTTTGCTCTTGCAACAGACCAATGGAGCCAGCCCCGCGCAGGATGCCGTTCGACCCCATTCGAGCCTCAAGCCGCTGAAGCTCAACACGATCAAAATCAAAGAGAATCGAGGCGTTAATTCGGCTCACGCTCTGTTCACCGAGCGTGATGTTGCCGTCCGACACCACCACGAAGCCATTCGCCACGGGCTGGTTCAGCGATCCCCGCAACATCAGACGGAGATCTGAACTACCCGACTGAATTTTGACGCTGCCACCCGATAAGGCCGCCAGGGGGGTCAAGGCATCTCCATGGCTTTCCACCTGAAGGTTGAGCTCAGAGGAAGGATCAAACGGGATGGCGCCATTGATCGCCACAACTTCATCGCATTGACCACACCTCAGTGCCAAATCAAGCCGAAGGGTTTGGTTTTCGACGACCAACGAATCACGCTCTAAACGCAGCGGCTGATCTCCAAGGGTCGTGGACTCCAAGGTCAGGGAGGAACTGATCAGCGGCGATTCACCGCTGAGGTCGTAACGTCCCCTGCCCCCTAAAGCTCCCTTCAACATCGGTGGAACAGGGGCAATCAACGCCAGCAAGGAAAAGGGCAGATGCAAGAAGCTGAAGTTCCCCGCCCCCCCAAAAAGGGGACCCTTCAGTGTGGCCACAACCGGTTCCAGCTGGAGCGCTTGGGCTTGATCATCACCATCTGTCCAGAGATGCGCTTTGGCTTGAACATCAGCCACAAGCTGCGTCAAGCGCGGTCCCTGCAATGTGGCGACTGCATCAAGCCGTCCTTCAAGACGCTCGACTTGAGGCCCTTGATCCGGTTTGGCTAAGGCATACGACCTCAACGCCTGACGCGCTTCATTGAGAGCCGTCAGCTGACCGTCTAACGATCCTCCAAACGTATTGAGGACCAAAGTACCCAGATCATCCACACGACCCAAAGGCAATCCATCGGGACGGTCTTGACCGCGCAATTGACGTGACACATTCAAGAGCCAATTCACATCAAGTCCATTGGCTTCAACGCGACTGCTTGACGGACCATTCACCAAGCCCTTGGCGTTAATAGTGAGCGCTCCAAGCGGAGGTGTCAGGACGGCATCCGCTTCAAACCGGGTGTTCTGCAGCGCGCCCTCCAATGCCAGTTTTTGCAACGCAACAGCGCCCATACGTGGTGCATCGACCGTGAGCCTGCCGTTCAGACTCAGGGGCGCGAAAGCCAGTTGACCGGAACCACTGAGCTGGCCCCCAACGGACTCAAAACGTTGTTGCGATGGAAACACCAGCTGAACTCCATCGAGCCTCAGTCCAGCAGCATCCCATCGGTATCCCAGCTGATCTTCCTTCAAGTTGAAAACACCCCCGCCGCGCTTTAGCCGGAGTGAAGAGGGCCAGCCATTGGGGGAGAAATCAGCGGTGAGTGCTCCAACAGGAAGGAGACCAGGTGTTTCCATCGCCAACTGGACCCCTTCACCAACAGTTCCCTCTAGACGCCCACTCCAAAGTTCCTGAATGGCTATTGAGCTCACACGCGGCTGATCGAGGCTGATGGAAAAATTCGGACGCAAAGCCTTGAGCGGTCCGGCTATGAGACCGCGCACTGAAAGCGAGCCCCCCAGCGGCGTCCCAACCAAAGCGGTGAGACGTTGAAGGTCAAAGGATTGAAGCTCAAGCCCAGCCTGCAGATCACCGACTTGCAAAGCTCCGTCAGACCAGGCAAGAGGTAAGGCCGCTGAGGCGCGCATAAATGGACTACTGAACTGATCAAGTTCCAGCACTGAACGCGCCTTAGACCACTGAGCTTTCAAAGACCAACGATCCAACAACGGATTCTTGGCCTGAGTGAGGTTGAGATGCACCGCGGGGGAACTGATCGCCCCTTGCATCGCAAGCTCTCCTTGAACGGGAGACGCCGAACCCAACGTTGTCTGGAAGGACGGCACTTGTGCCCACAACTCGGGGAGCATCAAAAACTCAGTACTTCGAAGCTCCGTGCGTTGTCCCAATTCGCCGGATCCAGCTAGACGCAACCCCGGAGCCTTCAAGCCAAGGTTTCGAATCACCAAGTGACGCTGATCGAATGCGTCAACACCTACAGATCCCTCACCCTGAAGCGAAAATGGACCCTGCAACATTGATGTGGGCTGGGGAACGAATCGCCCTGCTAGACGCCAGGTCGGTGAAGCCCATGGCCCCGCAATCTCAACATTCAGCGCATTGTTGTTGGATCGGCGACGCACATCAAGTTTGAAATCGAGCCGCTTTTCAAATTCCACAGCACCTGAGGCAGTGGCTGTTAATTCACCACTTCGTATCTGAACTGGTGCGAAGTGAACTCGATCTTGTCGACACTCCATTCGAATCCGACCCGAGCGAAGCTCGTTTGGAAAGGCCGTCGTCTGCACCCGGAGACCATTGAGGTGCATATCCCCTTGGCATCCCAACTTTGTCCCAGACCAACGCACCCGCAGATCTCCATCCAGCTGCCCCGCAACAGATGCATTGGTCGCCAACGGAAGAAAGCCGGCAAGCCTTTCCACTTGGATTGACTTGGCACGGCTGCGAACATCGAACTGGGACCGATCCCACCGACCGCCACCTTCCAAACGCAATGTCCCCGCCTGACCGAGCCAACTCAAGCTGGACGACGTTTGAAACCTGTATTTATCAAACCGAATCGCTCCACGACTTTGAATCGCTAACTGCTCACCACCAGGCTTGAAGGTGATGCGTGCCGGTTCATCAAAGGAGTAACGAAGTTCAAGATTGGGGGGTGGATCTTTGCTTTCTGAGCCACCAAAGGTCCAATAGCGTCCATCTTCATTGCGTTGAAGTTGTGCCTTTAATCCTCGAAATCGCAAGGCCACCACGGGTTTCCATCGCCGCAAGCTGGACAGCGGATCCAATGTCACCGTGAAACCAGCCAAGCTGACCTGGGAGTGATCGAGCTTGGAGGCAGAGATATGACTTGGCCCGAAAGCGAGTCCCCATGGACGAAGACCTTGATACTCCCCAATGCGGAGCGGATGACCAACGGCCAGAGCGAAGGAACGCTCCAGGACTGGTCGCCATCTCTCCACTTCAGTGGCGGCCAATCGATCCAAGGCATGCAGCGCTACGACCCCTGAACCAATCAGGAGAAACCCACCAGTGATTGGTAGGACATTTCGCCGCGTTATCCGCATCAAGCGCGACGAGGTTTACCTAAGCAGGCGCAATATAAGGAGACTGTCCAAAAGACACCAGACCTTATGGCCCTTGATCAGCTGCTCCTCACCGCAGCGCCATGGTTGGCCTGGACGGGCCTCGGGCTCGCTGGTCTCACGGTTTTGGGGTTTATAGCTCGTTGGGGCATTCGTTTTCGACTCGTGGGGGTCAGCAGCTTTACATTTTTGTTGGCAATTAGCAGTTGGGCCTTCGGCATCAGCTACACGCCGCCGGTCGTGATTGAGGGTGCTGTTCGGGCTCCCATTGTTTTTGACAATGGCAGCGACCTTGTCGTCGCACAACTCCCCATCGACATCGATCCTTCGGTGATCGCCCCAACCCTTGAACAAATCGCAGGCAATTTGCGTGGTTCTGGACGAGGAAGCCGCACCGTTGTTGTGCGCTTGCGGGGTATCGAGTCAGTGGGAGTTGGTTTGGGCCGACCGGTCGTTCTTGGTGAAACATTGCGTGATTTCCAATCCGCTTCAGCGGAATGACATCGCCCTCATCACAGTCCTTCAACGACTTACCCCAGTCGTTTCGACGGGAACATCAGGAACTCATGCGTGCAGGCATCACTACATGGCCTGCGGTTCAAGCCATTGATGAGTTGCAACTCAGTCGTCTTGCCAGTAGCGGCCTGGCATCGGCGCGCAACCTCAAGCGATTGCGGGGCATCGCAACGTTGGTTTGTGCTCTCGACCTTCCCCCCCAAGATGCAGCCCTCTTGATGCACGCCGGAATCGCTTCGATTCCTGCCTTGGCCAGCTGCACTCCAGAACGTTTGGTGCGACAAACAGGACGACTTGAACGAAGTCTTGGAACCCGTCGCCAGGCTGTTGTTGATCTGAGCGTCGCTCGAGACTGGATTAACAGAGCCAAACAACTCAGGAACTGACCCCAGACCATCCCCTGCGTTGGAAAGAATTGTTTATTGAATGGGTGCGTTTAGGACTCTGATGCGCAATGTTTTGATCGGATTGGCCCTAGTTGGGCTGCAAACAACAACGGTTTCTGCCGGCTCTGATCTGCTGAATGAAGTCAAGAGAAATCCCCAGCAAGCCAAGAGCATGTGCAGAGATTTCAAAGAATTAAATGCAAATAGGAAATCGGCTCATTCAAAAAAATCCATTCGAACGATTGCTAAAAGTCGCAAATTGAGCAACGAAGATGCTGAAGTTTTGGTGACGTACGTCGTGGGTATGCATTGTCCGAATGTTCGCTGATTCCCCAGCCATTCAGTCTCGGGATGATGAGCTGCTTCTTTCCGATGGCATTCGGCTGATTTCCAAGCTTTGGTTTCCGGAGGCTGGAGGTCCTTGGCCGGCTTTGTTGATGCGTCAACCGTATGGGAGACATATCGCTTCAACCGTGACGTATGCCCATCCATTCTGGTGGGCCCAGCATGGATTTCTTGTCGTCGTCCAGGACGTGCGCGGCCAAGGCGATTCCACTGGAGTCTTTACGGGCTTTTCTCAAGAAGCCAACGACACGGCAGAAACCCATGCATGGGTGCGCGCTTTACCCGAATGCAACGGAAAGCTGGGTTGCTACGGCTTCTCCTATCAAGGCCTCACACAACTTCTTGCTCCAGCCAATACCCAGCCGCCGGATTGTTTCGCACCAGCGATGGCAGGACTCGATGAACGCGACAACTGGAGCTGTGAAGGAGGTGCCCACTGGTGGCATCTCGGACTGGGATGGGGGTTACAACTGGCCGCCCTTCAAGCCAAACGTCGCGGCGACGGCGAAGCTTGGATCAAGATTCGACGAAGCCTTGAAAACGGGACTTATCTCAGAGACGGCCCCGCCCTGCTGAAAGAGCATGATCCCAAGGGCATGGCATGGACATGGCTCCAGCGCGACCCAAGGGATCGTGAGCAATGGCCGATCCATCCCGTCCAGACCAGCTGGTTAAAGCAACCCATGTTGTTGCTAGGTGGATGGTGGGATCCCCATCTTTTGGGCCTCCTGGAGCTCTGGCAACAAAGCAAAGCTGCTGGCGGATCTCCAAAACTCATGGTGGGTCCAGCGACACACTTGGAATGGTGGCCAGATGTTCAAACCCAACTCCTGCATTTCTTCAGCCAACACCTGAAGGGGATCGACAACTGGCCCTCTCCCATGCGGGCGCAATTTTGGAACATCACACAATCCTGCTGGCAAGAGGCCTGCACACCTCCTGCTAGCACTTGGTCACTGCAGAGTTCCGGTCTCGCCTGCACCGATCCGACTCACGGTGTTCTCCAGTCAGATGGTTCAGGGTTGGGCATGGAATTAATCGTGCACGATCCTTGGCGCCCCATGCCTGCGATCGGAGGGCATCTCAGTCCGAGTGCTGGCCCTGCAGACCGGGCCACGCTGGACCGCCGCACGGATGTAGCAATATTCAACACCTTGCCTTTGACAACAGAACTCCAACTCTTCGGCCGCCCTCAACTAAGCGTCAGGGCTCAAGCCGACCATCCCGGATTTGACCTCTGCGTCAGTCTCTCTCGCTGTGTTGAAGGGGGAGATACGGCTGAGCAACTCAGTACTGGAGTGCTGAGGGTAATAGGAACTAAAGCACAGATGGCCTTGGAGCATGTCGTGCAACTCCAACCCCTGTTAGCCACCTTGGAAGTCGGCGATCAACTGCGCCTCTCCATCGCCGCAGCGGCATGGCCTGCGGTAGGTGTCAATCCCGGCGACGACACCACACCATCGGGTGCACCCTCCCCTCAACACCGTGTGGTGACACTGACATTGCATCTCACTGACTCCAAGCTGCAGCTCATCCCGATGAACTCCGGCAAACCGGCGAGTGAGTGAGCCATCCTGCCGTGAAGCTGTCCGCCGCCCTGTTGGCTCTAGTTCTTTCAGCCCAAATGGGTATGGCCTCTCCACAGGATGAAGAGCAGATCATGAAAACTGAACTTTCAACAGCCAAGGCCACCGCAGCCGCCGAGTTGGCGTTGGAGGCCTTAAAGGATCGGAATTGGGGCGAGCTGGAAGGGCCCTAGCCAATAGGTTCTTGTCAGTGTGAGCAAAGCTAAGGTTCAAAAGCGTCTCAACGAGCTCACAAGCATTCGCCGCACCCACGTGTTGGGGGTTGCTCCCGGGGACAACATCAAAACGGTCGACACCGTTGTCCTCACGGCAGATGGGGATCAACCAATGTTGATGGTTCTAGATCAAGACGGAAAGTTGCTGGCCTGGGAATGAAGCCCACAGGTTCAACCAATCGAAGCCACGGCTTGAATTCGTTCGATACCTCGCCGACGAACGCTGGGTCTTGGCCAGAACCAAACTCTCCCTGCAATTGCAAGAAGAGCTTTCTCCAGCGGACCTGGAACGCAAATAGCCCAAGCTCAATAGAACTCCTATGGCTTTCGCAAAGTGAAGGATGCCGTAATCGCTAGCTAGGGGGGAGACCAGCAGTTGGTTCTGGTGGCTGTGGCTTTCGGGAAAGCGACGTTCAACCTTTTTGTGATCTTCGATTATCAGGATCGAATCATCAACGTCGACATTTCAAGAGATTTCGTCTGAGTCACAACGAACTGATCACGAAAAGCGGCTTAACATCAGTCCAATTCATATCTCAAACATGGGTGGCGCTGCGGTCCTCGACTGGATGGTTCAGGACGGCGAACGGCTACAGAATTGCCGTCACGACCACCCCCTTTCAGTGCTGGGGCCTCAGCCCGGAGACCAGGGATGGAATGTTCGGGTATGGATGCCCGAAGCTCAAAAGGTGACTCTCCTGCTCGGCAGCAAAGAGATCGTCACATCCACTCCCAACCATCCATGGATTTTTGAGGCATCGATACCCTCAGACCCTGGTGCCAACTACAAAGTGAGGGTTGAGAGGGGGGGCATAACCCACGAACAGCATGATCCGTGGGCCTTCCGCCACGAGTGGATGGGGGAGATGGATCGCCATCTCTTTGCAGAAGGAAATCATCACCACATCTGGCAGCGGATGGGTGCTCACCTCATCCAGATCGATGGCATCAGTGGGGTGATGTTCTGCCTTTGGGCTCCCAACGCCCTAAGTGTTTCCATCCTTGGCGACCTCAACTCTTGGGATGGGCGCCATCACCCGATGCAGAAACGGCTCGGGGGAATCTGGGAATTGTTCATCCCCGGATTAGACGAAGGCACACTTTATAAATACGAAATTCGCTCTCAAGAGGGGAATTGTCATCAGAAAGCCGATCCCTACGGCTTTCAACACGAGGTTCGGCCCGACAAGAGCTCCGTTGTGGCACGGCTTGAGGGATACAACTGGTCCGACGCTGGCTGGATGCAGGATCGAGACAGTCGGAATGCGCTCGACCAACCGATCTCTGTCTATGAGATGCACTTAGGAAGCTGGATTCATGCTTCTGCAGACGAGCCTTGGATCCAACCGGATGGCCAACCGCGGGCGCCCGTTCCCGCGGCGGACATGAAGCCCGGCGCTCGACTACTGACCTACGCCGAGTTATCAGATCGCCTGATTCCATATGTGAAAGAGCGAGGCTTTACCCACATCGAATTGATGCCGATCACCGAGCATCCCTTTGATGGATCTTGGGGATACCAAGTCACGGGTTGGTACGCACCCACTAGCAGATACGGCACCCCTGACGAGTTCCGTGCCTTTGTCGATCGCTGTCACGCCGAAGGACTCGGCGTGATTATCGACTGGGTTCCTGGACATTTCCCCAAAGATGCCCATGGCTTGGCCTTCTTTGATGGAAGCCATCTTTATGAGCATGGTGATACACGCATTGGAGAACACAAAGAGTGGGGAACGCTGATTTTTAATTACAGCCGAAACGAGGTTCGCAACTTTCTTGTTGCGAACCTCGTTTTTTGGTTTGATCAGTTCCACATCGATGGAATTCGAGTGGATGCTGTTGCCTCCATGCTGTACCGGGATTATTTGAGGCCTGATGGTGAATGGCTGCCCAACGAAAATGGTGGCCGAGAAAATACGGAGGCTGTTCGTTTCCTACAACAAGCCAATCATGTGCTGTTTCAGCACTACCCAGGCGCCCTATCGATCGCAGAGGAATCCACTACCTGGCCGATGGTGACCCAACCAACTGAAATGGGTGGACTCGGGTTCAACCTGAAATGGAACATGGGTTGGATGCACGACATGCTCGATTATTTCGAGCTGGACCCATGGTTCCGTCAGTTTCACCAGAACAACATCACTTTTTCTATTTGGTACACCTACACGGAGAACTTCATGTTGGCTCTAAGCCACGATGAAGTTGTCCATATGAAAAGCAATCTTCTTCAGAAGATGCCTGGTGATGATTGGCAAAAGTACGCCAATACAAGGGCTCTGTTGGCCTACATGTGGACCCATCCAGGCAAGAAAACCATCTTCATGGGTATGGAATTCGGCCAAAGGTCGGAATGGAATGTTTGGGGAGATCTCGAATGGGATCTACTGAATTACGAGCCTCACAAGGGAATTCAACGCTTAGTTGATGATTTGAATGTGCTCTACAAGGCTCAACCAGCCCTATGGCGCGATGACTTTGATCAGTTTGGTTTCCAGTGGATCGATTGCAACGACAATCGCCACTCCGTGATCAGCTTCATGCGACGCGAGAGTGCCAGTGGAACTTGGCTTGTGGTTGTGGCCAATTTCACTCCACAGAGCCATTCCAACTACCGCGTTGGCGTCCCGCTCGAAGGCTTCTACGAAGAGATCTTCAATACCGATGCTGCCAAATATGGCGGCAGCAACCTCGGAAACATGGGTGGCAAGCCCACAGACGCTTGCGGCATTCACGGCTATGAGAACTCCTTGGATCTCTGCCTGCCACCACTGAGCTTGGTGGTGTTCCAGCACGATTCGAAGCGAACTCTGATCGATTCCACCGCGCCATCCGAGTAAACAATCACTTGGCCTCGGTCTTAAACCCAACATCCATGTGACGATGCCGGTGACAGTTGACCAGAAACCCCCAAGCAATCGCATTGCTTCAGGTAGGTTTCCGGCTTAATTGATCCGGCTAGATGAGCGACACCCTGCCACTACTACTGCGCGCTGCACGCGGTGAATCGGTAGAGCGTCCCCCTGTGTGGATGATGCGACAAGCGGGTCGTTACATGAAGATCTACCGAGATCTCCGCGATAAATACCCCAGTTTCCGGGAGCGTTCAGAGAACCCCGACCTCTCGTACGAGATCTCGATGCAGCCGTTCGAGGCTTTTCAGCCCGACGGAGTGATCCTGTTTTCCGACATCCTTACTCCTCTCCCGGGGATGGGAATCGATTTCGACATCATTGAGAGCAAAGGACCGCAAATCGGCGATCCAATTCGGTCGATGGAGCAGGTGAAAGCCCTGAGTCCCTTGAACCCCTCCGAATCGATGCCATTTGTCGGAGAGGTGTTGGGTCGTCTGCGCAAAACCGTTGGGAATCAGGCCGCTGTGTTGGGCTTCGTTGGAGCCCCATGGACCCTGGCCGCCTACGTGGTGGAAGGGAAGAGCAGCAAAAATTACGCCATCATTAAAGCTATGGCGTTCCGAGAACCGGAATTACTGCATACGCTGCTCAATCATTTCGCAGAATCCATCGCCAACTACCTGCGTTATCAAATTGATTCTGGTGCCCAAGTGGTTCAGATGTTTGATTCCTGGGCGGGTCAATTAAGCCCAGCGGATTACGACACCTTTGCAGCTCCGTACCAAAAAAAGGTGGTCGATCTGGTGAAACAAACCCACCCAGATACTCCATTTGTTTTGTACATCTCTGGAAGTGCTGGGGTGCTTGAACGTATGGCTCAGACTGGGGTTGACATTATTTCCCTCGACTGGACGGTGGATATGGCCGAGGCCTGCGCCCGCCTTCCTGAACACATCGGTGTGCAGGGAAATGTGGATCCAGGTTTGTTGTTCGGAACACCGGATGCGATCCAAGCCCGTATCGATGACACGGTTCGTAAAGCCCGCGGTCGCCGCCACATTTTGAATCTCGGGCACGGCATTCTTCCCGGAACCCCTGAGGAGAATGGGGCCGCGTTCTTCCGTTCTGGGAAAAGCGTGATGGACCGGATTGGCTCCCTCGCTTGAACCGGATCCTGATTACCGGGGCCAGCGGATGCGTTGGTCAATACGTATCCCGCTGGCTTCTCGACCATTCCGATGCAGAACTTCTGCTTTGGTTGCGAGATCCAACGAAACTCAAAGCCGTTTCGGCAGATCATCCCCGCATTCGTCTGCTCATCGGTGATCTACGCGATACCGATCGCTTTGCGGACGAGTTGGCAACGGTGAGCCGGGTCATTCACACCGCAACAGCTTGGGGTGACCCGGTGCGAGCCGAACAAGTGAACGTTGTTGCCGTGAAGCGACTGCTCGCTTTACTCAACCCAGAGGTTGTGGAGCAAATCATTTACTTCTCCACAGCCAGCATTCTCGATCGCGATCTCAATCCCCTCCCAGAAGCCCAGGCCTACGGCACCGAATACATCCAAACCAAGGCCCGCTGCCTACAAGAGCTTGAGCAGCATCCTTATGCCGACCGGATTATCGCTGTTTTTCCGACGCTGGTCTTCGGCGGCAGGGTTGATGGAACCAGTTTGTTCCCCACCAGTTACCTCACAGAAGGGCTAGCGGAAGCCAGTCGATGGTTGTGGCTGGCTCGATGGCTTCGTGCCGATGCAAGTTTCCACTTCATCCACGCCGAGGACATCGCTCGGATTTGCGGGCAGTTTGCAATACGTCCCCATGAGCGCAACAACGAACCGGGTCAAGCGTGCCTCCGGCGCGTCGTGATGGGTCAACAAGCGATTTCGGTGGATCAGACCGTTGCCACTCTCTGCCGGTGGCGAGGGGTGCGTCGAACCCCTGGTGTTCCGATGTGGCCATGGCTCATTCAGGTCCTAATCCGGATCCTTCCGATTGAAATCAACGATTGGGATCGCTTCAGTATTCGTCAGCGACACTTTGTTCATTCACCAGCTAGCACTCCAGAGCGATTCGGTGGAACAAGTCATTCTCCAGACTTGGAAACAGTTCTTATCGATTCAGGGCTTCCGAATCGCGGGGGACCCAGATTTAGTCGTAAAATTGGTTGATTGATTTAATTCCAATGCGGTCTGTGATTCGTTCCTTTGCAGCAGCATGCTGCGCACTCCTGATATTGATCGGCCTCAACGTCGGTTCTGCTCAGGCTGCAACCGTCGAAGTGAAGCTCGGTACCGATGCAGGAATGCTTGCTTTCGAACCCAGCTCCGTCACGATTAGTGCGGGTGACACCGTGAAGTTTGTAAACAACAAACTTGCTCCTCACAACGCCGTATTCGAAGGCCACGATGAGTACAGCCACTCCGATCTCGCCTTCAACCCCGGCGAATCCTGGGAAGAAACCTTCTCCGAAGCAGGGACCTACGACTACTACTGCGAGCCCCACCGTGGTGCTGGCATGGTTGGCAAAGTGATCGTTGAATAATGAGCTGACGCTCACCTATTCAGGTCTTTAGTGAACAATCCCCGAATCGTGTTTGTTTCATTCACGATTCGGGGATCTTTCGTTTGTGCTTGAAGCTGAATAAGCTTGAGTACCAACGCTTTTTCAATGGCTCGCATCGCCGGATTAATCCTGTTGTTGTTGTCCTTCGTCAGTCCAACAATCACACCGGAATCTGTGCTGGCCTTTGATGGTCCCCTTGGCCAGGGGGAGCAAATATTCAGTCAAAATTGCGCGGCTTGCCACATGGGAGGTGGCAACGTGATCCGGGCGAGCCGCACCCTCAACATTCGCGATCTCAATGCGCATTTGGAAGAGTATCCACAGGATCCTCTCGAAGCGATTGAGCATCAGATCGAAGCTGGCAAAAATGCCATGCCGTCCTACGCCGGCAAATTGAGCGAGTCAGAGATCATTGCTGTAGCGACCTACGTGGAACAGCAGGCAGAAATGGGTTGGTAACTCGATGAGCAGAGAAGCCGTTTCTGATTTCCTTCATGCCGTCGCGCACAGCCAGCGCGTGAGGGATGCTGCGGCGTCCTGTCGAAGTGACGATGAACTCGTCGCCCTCGCGAATCAACTTGGCTTTTTGGTGAATCAAGCTGATCTCAGCCAAGACAGCCGCGATAGCGCGATAACCCAATGGTTTGAAGTCAGCCGTATTACCTCCTCCTTCCAAACTCCACCGACTTAATGGCCGTTATCACCCTGCTAAGTGATTTTGTTGACGGCACCAGCATGGCCCTGGCAGAAGATACCGATCTTGGCAACCTCAACGACTACATGACTCAAAGCCAGGGAAGGCTCTGGGCAGGAGTGCAGCAGCGCAGGCGCAAACAAGGCCTAACGACGATTCGGCGAGGTCCGGGAACCATTTATTTCGCCCCAGACGAAACAGCAACTATTGCAGTAAAGCAGTACCTACAGACGGCCACCGGGAC
>QCVM01000022.1:0-30691 GCA_003210375.1 Synechococcus sp. AG-686-B21
AAATTTTAAATCATAAAATCATCCGATGACTTTGAATTCTTCGTCCAACTCAGCATCCTTAAGAGATTGACTGATTGAGGGATTGACTCCCTTCAGAGAGAGACTGAAATCAGCTCCTCGCTGCTGTTTTGTAAACAGGAGGTAATTCCATCCAATATCGTCAACAGTCTTAAGGCTTGTCATATCCAAAACCATTCCCTTTACGCCAGTTAGCTTCTCTACTTCTTTCTTGAAGAGAGAAATTTCTTTCTTATTTAGATCACCATCTAATGCAAAGTTAGCAATACCATTTTCAAAATTAACTAGGTCAGCACTAAAACCAAGACCAGCTGGCTCTATACGCACACGAACACGTACTGGTTTATCAGTTTCTGGAAGATTAACAATAAGATTCTTTTTATCGAAATCAGTATAGGCTTTATCATCAATCCAGACCTCAGCTAATTCGATGCTTCCTGCAGGCAATAAATCGGGTGCGACGCGAAGTTTATTATCTGGCCACGCCTGTGGATTAGGCTTAAAGAAGAAATCCATTGGTTGTTTGTTAACAAGCAGATTAGTATAAACAGCAGCTAAGAAGCAAAGTTCAAATGAGTGATATCCAGCCATTGAATGACTGCCCTTGCCTCTTTCCGAACCGAGTGAGTAAGGCTGGCCATTAGCAAGAACATTAAAGTAAATTGCTCCTTCTTCATAATCAAGGAACCAACCATTGTAAAAAGCGGATCCTTCACGTGCATAATTAAGGTATTCAGGCTTGTCATTGTAGACCCCAGCCATAATGTAATAAGCAAGAATTCCTTGTTCTTGTTGCCACCATGCCTTTCTGTCGTGCCATACACGACGATAATTCTCTTCCCCATCCTTAAGTGTTCTTTCCATCATGTCATACCAGCCACCGCGCTGATTGTCGCAACCTGCAGCAGGTATTGCATCAGCGATTTGATGAGCAAAAGTCTTATAACTCTCTTTTGGCATCAAACTATGCATCCTTGTCAGATTCCAAGCCACTTTCAAGTTGTGTCCCACAACACAACGAGCTTGATGAATACCCCATTTTAAATCATGTGACCAGTCATCAAAAAACTTTTCATTCATGAAAGGACTGTAGCCATAATCTGGAAAATGATCGCAAATAGTATCAAAAGTATCCTCTAGGAATCTTCCGTAGTCTTCATCACCAGTAGCAAGATATAGATTGATTAAATATGCTGGAGCATGATCACCTACAGAATTCCAATTTTTCTTAGCCTTATTTACACCAAGAGATTCAGCATGTGCGTCAAAAGTTACCGGATCAATATGGGAATAATAACCACCATTAGGACCATGATCTTTGTAGTAACGATTTAAGAATGAGATAGTATCATCGATATCCTCTTTGATATCGTTACCTCCAATTATTCGCCATGTTTGTGTGGGACCAGCCAAAGCATAAATCTGTTCATAGCAAGGGATTGCGTTACCCCCTTCATCTCCACCTGCCGTGGAACCCATGTACTTACGGACACTGCCATCACCTTGTATATCAATTTGGCTGTACCAATAACAAATACCCTCACTCTTATTCTGATGTCTAAAATGTCTCTGCATATATTCCGTACCATTTGTAGCTGCCTCTAAAGCACGCTCATCACCCGTCATCATATATGCGGATGCGAAGCCATAGATTAGCCTGGAGACGGTATCCAAGTTTTGAACACCATCTTGTTTTTCACCTTCTGAACTAAGATCTGTTCTAAAATTCTTGAAATCAATCTTCTCACCTTCATTTACCTTAAATTGCGCTTCAAGATAAAAATTCAATAATTGTTGAACTTGCTTGATCCACCAATTTTGGTCCTCAAATCTAAGATCCTCTTTGGTGCGACCGAAGAGCAACAAATGTTTTGCTTCAAACTTAAGACGATCTGTCTCTGGATAGAAAAGACCGTAGACATGAATAAAACGATCTACTACAAGAATATGAGATAAGTCAGGTGCCATTTGGAATGGCTCACCTAAATTTCTTACTAATTCAGCATAGGCGGCATCTGTAATTTTGACAGTAAAAATCCTGCCATCAGATGTTTCAAGCTCAATTTCACCCTTACAATCGAATACTTCAGGATAAGAGACTTTTCGAATGTAGCCGGCAATGAGGTCAGAAAATGGAAAAGAGAGTGAATTGGAAGAAGTCATTGAAAATCAGAAAAAAAGTTCAGAAGCAATTAATAGTGACGAAGACTTATGGAACAGCCTTCGAAGCAAGTACAACCACACTTCTGGGAGTTAAAGTATAAGAATTATCATCAATAGGGATTTGCTTCTCTACCGGAGAAATATCGTTAGGGGAAGGAAGCGCAGTATCGATAGCTCGATACCATTTAAGTCCATTTACTTGTGGAATCTCAAATTCAAGAGCCTCCCAATACATATTGAACATCACATGAATATTTAGCGTTTGATCGCCATTTACATCTGTATCACCAAGAGTCATAGAGAGGCATCGGGCCTGAGAATCATCCCAACCTGGGCTGTTTAATTTAGTACCATGCCATGAAACGTCTGCAAGACCATACTTATTGGTAGCTCCAGTAAAATACTTACCTTTAAAATGGTCTATATAACGCTTACGCTTTTGAATAAGTTGTGACCAAAAACGAATCATATCTTGGCTCTCGTTCGAAGCAATTTTTTCCCAATCGAACCAATTAATTTCATTATCATGACAGTAAGTATTATTATTTCCTCCTTGGCTCCGCATGAATTCATCCCCACCCACAATCATTGGAACACCCATAGATAGCATATGGGTTACTGCAAAATTTTTGACCTGTCTCTTTCTCAAATCGTTAATCCAAACATCATCAGTTTCTCCTTCAACACCACAATTCCAACTTACATTATCATCAATACCATCATTGCTTCCCTCACCGTTAGCCCAATTACGTTTTTCATTGTAAGCAGTAAGATCGTAAAGAGTAAAGCCGTCGTGAGCACAAACAAAATTAACACTATTAGTTGGCTCATGATGGCGGTATTGATAAAGATCTGCACTACCAGTTAAACGTGCAGCCAATTCTCCGATAAGCCCTGGATCACCCTTAACAAATCCTCTTATACAGTCCCTATATTTACCGTTCCATTCCGCCCAACGTGCTCCTGGGAATGTTCCAATTTGGTAAAGACCTGCAGCATCCCAAGCCTCAGCAATAACTTTTGATTTTCCTAAGAGATCATCTAGTTCAATGGACCAAACAACAGGAGGATGCTCAAGAGGAGCACCATCTTCACCTCGACTCAGAACAGATCCTTCATCAAATCTGAAACCATCGACGTGCATTTCCTTAACCCAGAAACGTAGTGAATCGATAATAAGTTTTTCACCTACAGGATGATTACAGTTAAAAGTATTACCACAACCTGTATAATCATAATAAAAGTCTTTGTTACCGTCGGCGCCTGTCAGGTAATAGTAAGAGGAATTATCTATACCCTTGAAGCTAAACATCGGACCTTGATGATTGCCTTCATCTGTATGATTATATACTACATCGAGAATTACTTCAATTCCAGCTTTGTGAAGTGCTTTAACCATGTCTCGAAATTCATTTAGATGTTTAGTCATATCAACATCAATACAATAGGCTTGATGTGGTGCAAAGTAACCCATCGTGCTGTAGCCCCAATAGTTTTTGAGTTGTCTACCCTCAAATTCCTTAAATATATCTGTGTGATCAAAACTAAAAACTGGGAGCAATTCAACAGCAGTTATTCCTAAAGTTTTGAGATAGGGAATTTTTTCAATGAGTCCCAGGTAAGTTCCGGGATTTTTAACGCCGCTCGTTGGGCTTTTTGTAAAACCTCCTACGTGCATCTCATAGACAATTGTCTCTGCCATTGACTTTTGAAGGGGCTCGTCACCTTCCCAGTCATAGTTATCTACATCAATAACAACGCTACGAAGACTTTTATGAAGATTATCTCCTGGTACACATGCTGATCCACGATCCCATAGATCAAAGCAATTTCCCTTTGAATATGGATCTACAAGGACCTTATCCGGATCAAAACGATGACCATTCCAAGTTTCATGAGGCCCATCAACGCGATACGCATAACCCATTCCCGGCTTTACACCTTCAACAAATACATGCCATATATTGAAACTGCGATTATCTGTACCATCAAGAGATAATTCTAACAATGGCTCTAAGTCACCTGGATTTTTAAAAATTAGAAGCCTTACGCTTGTAGCATTAGCACTATATAGAGAAAAATTTACACCATCACTTTCTACAGTACTCCCAAAGGGATGTGGAGAACCCTTAAATAGACGATAAGATTTACCTGATGGCTCTAATGGATTTCTTTTCAAAGAAACATCAATCAGGCCAGAAGCAGATGCCATTTTTAAATCTTTGTGATTTGGGTACGTTAATCGATCTAATGTACTGAAGAGGCATGCAGTACACAACTCTTATAGCAAAACAGAATAAAGCAAATATTATCATATAGTTAAGGTTTGTCGATTGAAGACTGCCTATACGCATCGCGATGCTCATTATATACAATTACGGCATAAAATTAATATATTCAACTCTACTAACCGCGGATATTGAGGATTTCATACTCATGAATAAATCTGACTCATTGATAGCTTGTTTGAATCCCTCACAAATTGTAACTTACTTATTATTCAAATATAGCGGATACAAGAAAGACGAGTGTATATTCCAAGAGTGAAATGAAATAATTCTAGTCGAGTCATTAGTATCTTCATAGGCCTCAGGAATATGTCCATGGAATGAAATCGCTAATACAGCCTAGTGAAGAGAAACGTGTAATTATGCCTTATTAAGCATCACGAGCTTCTGTCAACAACGTCCAATCTTAATATAAATGAATTACACAGACAGTAAAGACAGAGCACCAAATAGTTAAGATTATTACGCAAGACATTACACTTCACCTCAGCGACACCACTAGGTAGACCGTCTTGAATGTTGGTCACCACAAAAGCGAGAATTACAGAGGAAATGACTTAAGAAGTTTACATCAAATTAATCTTAAAACATATGACTTCGGGATACCTTCTAAAACCGCACCTATCTAATGCCAAAAGACTCCTACATTTGATCTACTGCTCTATACATAAATGTCTTATACCTTCATGGTTTACGAATTGACGATGTTCAAAACACTCCCTTATAATCAAATAAGTAGCGAATTAATACATAATTAATACAAAAGGCCAGCCTGTTATTGCGTAATAATTGCTATATATTTAAAATGCATAATGAACCAAGTCCCAAGAATTAAATCCTGTTAGCATTCCCAAGCTCAACTTTAAGCAATAACTTATTTTTTTGTGGTTTTTAATTGAGGATTAGGTATAGCTATATTGGTAAATATTGTTGCAAACAGCCAAATAACACTATCCAGAGCTGAACTACAGATTGAACACATAGAATAGATACAAAGGATATATTCACTATTGAGCAATAATTCATACAAATAGCAATTTATTCTCCAATTTCTCCTTATTCCATCTTTAATCTTAATGACCGTTCTGGACAAGTATAAAATCTCTTAAATGCTTAATATTTTTAATTGCTTAAAATATATCCACAAATGGATTTTTGAAAATTACTGTAATAGGATGAAATTCAATCAAACTAAATCAACAATTGGTTCTTTGGTCTAAATTTTTTTCTCAAAATACTCGAATTAAAGATTCATATTAACATCAAAATCAATCAATTAGGGATCACAGTGCTCCATACTTTGAGTGAAATGTATACTTTTCACTGCAATGTGATTTAATAGCAAAACATTTTATATCTCGCATTATTGTTTTAGGTGTACTGAATAAATAATCCGCTATTTTTGCATAAGTCCAGCCTTGCTTCCTTAGGGCAACTGCAATATCTAACCTTTTACATCTCCAACCTTTGATGGGGCCTAAATGATGTGATACTGGGCCTGCCACGGTCATAAAACAATCTATCGTTCTTTTAAGCATACTTTTATGACGCTTAATATCAGATAAAAATTACATAAACCAATTATAAGATGAGACCAATCAGTAGCTCAAATGATACAATATTGCTACTTAAGTGATTATTACTATGAGAACCGACAACAGTATCAAAACGATCTTTGCGAGGTAACATAAAAACTACGCCTTCAGTCAAATCAAAGAACAATAGTCTTGAATATCCTAATAGATGTCGGTCTTCAAAATCACAATGCATACTCCAAGTGGAATGCAATCATTTGAATGCCAAGATGATGAGTACATACTTGAGGCGGCAGAACAGGCTGGTTACGACATGTCTTATTCATGCAGAGCAGGAGCCTGTAGCTCGTGTGTAGGAAAAATTTTATATGGGACAGTCGATCAATCCGATCAGAGTTTTTTAGATGATGATCAAATGGAACAAGGATATTCTCTTCTCTGCGTATCTTACGCCACATCTAATCTAACTCTAAGAACAGATTGCGAAGAAGAACTTTGGTGAATCAAAATTGAACGTATGTCCATCAAGCTTACAGAATTAAACATTATTAAAATTTGCACTTTTAAAAATAATGTTAAAAGTGTCTGATTAATAGCTTATTTTAATTCTCTGGTTATTTGACAAGTTAAGTATAGATACTTTGGCCAATTAAGTAATGTTTGTTTAGTGAATTTGGAAATTCCTCTTCTTTCCATCATTGATGAAATGCTTATTTCTATATGACGTCTTGTTTACTTCCTATTGGAAGCAAGGGCAGTTAGTTGTGCTGATTTCTTTCTAAAAAAAACCAAGGGAGGGGGGGTCAGTATCAGCAAAGCTATAGGAATTCTTTATAACTTTGCAGAATTAATTGAGCTCAAGCCAACCACAGGCGTGTTTACCTTACCGCCAGGCATGTAGTGACATTTACTACAGCAGCATGCTTGTTAACTTACATTCTCTTGTGACAAATAAATTCCTTGTCACAGTTTGCGTGAATTTTGATGATCTAGTCCAATTTAAATTAAAATAATGGTATGTCTTATCGCTTGAAAAATTTTTTTGATCTATCACAGATAAGCAACTAGGCGATAATTTGCTTTGAGTAAATAGTCATATAGTTATTGAACTTAAGATTAAGTACAGAAAGTTACTAGATTGTATCTTTAAGACGCAAATTTTAAGGTATCATTCCATAGCTGGAGATAAACAGGTACACATGGCCGAATTTCTGTTCGATCCAGATTTTTTTTTCATACTTTTAAGTATCTGCGGCTCAATGTCACTTTTAGTGACATCCCTGATCACCTTTCGATTCCTAGCGATCGTAGTTTCAATAGGGTACCTTGTCGCCATCTTCTGGGTTGGCTTAGATAAGGTGGGAATGATGGCTCAATTGGGTACATCGCTGCTTGGAATTAGTCTTAATGGCGTAATGATTGGACAGTATTTCTATGCGAGATCTATGGCCAGCTTGGCTTACACATGGAGGAGTATGTATGTGGATAATTTCAGCCTAATGCTGCCTTATGAGTTTAATGAATTCGTTAAACATGGACAAATCAATACTATTGGATCCCAAGGACATGGGGAATTCAAAATACAAAAGCAAAATCAAGATTTCAAATCTTTATTCTATATTTTAGAGGGCTCAGCGACAGTGGATGTTGATGGAGACAAAGTCGCTACGTTATATGCAGGTGAATGGATTGCTGAAGAAACATTCTTGACACACGAAAAGGCTAAAGATAATGTTTGCATCAATAGTGCAACCTTGATTGAGTGGAACGAAAATGACTTGAATCGTTTAAAGAAGAAGAAGCCTGAAGTTTATGAGAAGCTCAATTTAATAATTTCTAGAAACCTTTGTCACAAGCTGATAAGAGCTTACACCGATGAACATTTACTATTAAAAAAGAGCTCAACCGAACTTTAGATGTAAAACTTAGCCCTCATGCGACATCTTTCTAAATAGTTACAGTTCAATAAGACTTTTGTTAGCCATCGCAATATTTTTTGAACTGTAATGAGTAAAGCATGGTGAACCATCCTAGTCTTAATTCAGAGAGTTGAATTCAATGTTGATCAGCCGCCTCCCAGAGATCACTTTCCACACTCGCGTTCGAGATACATCGATTCCTGGGGACAATCCCTTTCGCTGGCAGGACAAAACCACAAAAGAGATCTTCGGTGGTAGACGCAGCATCCTCTTCTCTTTGCCGGCTGCCTTTTCTCCTACATGCACTGATCGCCATGTACCACGTTACGAAGAATTAGCGGATCAATTCAATGCATATGGTGTTGATCAAATTATTTGTGTTGCAGTGAACGATGCCTTTGTGATGTTTCAGTGGGGAAAAAAAATTGGGACTAATCAAGTCCTTCTTCTGCCCGATGGCAACGCGGAATTTACACGAAGGATGGGAATGCTAGTCGATCGCTCTGTCTTCGGAATGGGTATGAGGTCATGGCGTTACTCCCTCCTACTCAATGGTTTAGAGATTGAAACTGCCTTTGTTGAAGAGGGTATTGATTCCCAGATTCCAGAGGATCCCCTCAAAGTTTCAGATGCCGACACAATGTTGGCGCACCTTCAGTCAATGCCTTAAGACATTGGCAATTGTATGAATTAATAAAACAGAAAATATTGCTATCAAACCTTTGCAAAAAGCAGACTCGAGGATGAAGAGCTGCTATCAAGAGGTGAGTGTTATCACCAGTTTCTGTTCTAATGGCTTCTTTCCGGACATCCCGGCGCAACCTTCTTATCGGTGGCGCAGCAGCGGTCGCAAGCCAATCCTTCCTCTCGGCCTTTGGCAAAGGATCGAATGCCAGCGCTCAGGAAAAACATGGAGACTCTGGTCACAGCAGGAAGTTCAAAGTTCAGGCCGTCGTCATCGGCAGCGGTTTTGGTGGAGCTATTGCCGCCCATCGATTGGGTGAAAAAGGCGTTGAAACCCTTGTACTGGAACGAGGACGACGGTGGACCACTGGGCCGAGTCAAGACACCTTCTGCACCAACGAAAAGCCTGATGGCCGTGCCGGCTGGCTCACTGACAAAGCACCCATCTTCAAACCAGTGAAGATCGAGAAAGAGACTGGAATGATCGAGACCCTGAACGAGGACGGCATCACTGTCTGGGCTTCCTGCGGCGTTGGTGGTGGATCTCTGGTTTACAACAGCGTTCTATTGCAACCCTCTGAAAAGAACTTTGAACGCACCTTCCCCAAGGATGTGAGCTATGACGAAATGAATAAGGAGTACTACCCGAGGGTGGTCGAACTTATGGAAGCTGGTCCAATCCCCGACGACGTTCTCAATAGTTCTTACTACCAAAATGCTCGGATGGCGAATGCTTTGATTCAGGCGGCTGGCGTGCCTTCGAGTCGAGTCAACGTCGGCACCAATTGGCATACCGTGCGTAAAGAGATTAATGGCAGCCTCAATCCAAGTGCAATCTCAGGCGAAATTTGGTATGGGGCTAATAGCGGCTACAAAAACAGTCTCGACAAGAATTACCTCAAGTATGCCGAAGAAAGCGGTCACGTCAGCGTTGAAGATCATGCCAATGTTACCGAGATCGCTGAAGACGGTGATGGTTTTGTCGTTACCTACAACAAGATCGATTACAAGGGTCGTGTTCTAGCCACCTACCGAGTCAAGACAGACAAGGTCTTCCTTGGGGCTGGATCCATGGGCACAACCTCACTGCTGATGCGTGCAAAGCACAAAGGGACTCTTCCAAAACTCAACAACGAGATCGGACAACATTGGGGGAACAATGGCGATACCTTCGCTGTTTTTGCGGCTGGAGAAAATACCAATTACAAACAGGGAGGGCCAGCGCACTTCCTTGGTGCCGACTATGAGGAGAATCCCTATGGTCCGCAATCAATGATTGCCTTCCCGATGTGGGTGTCACCAAAAGATTCAATCACCTTCCTCGGCATGTCGATCACCAAACAGAGTGGCTATTGGGATTACGACGAAAAGGCTGGTAAAGCTGTCCTTCACTGGGATGGCAAAAGTCAAGCCATGAAGGATTTGGTGGCTGGCATGGAATACACCTGCGCCAAATTTGATGCAGTACGAGACGCTGATCCTGTCACGAGGAATTCAGTACCTGAAGCCATGCGCAAGACCAAAGCCGATGCCTCAGCGACCGCACATCCCTGCGGTGGTGCAGTGATGGGCAAGGCATGCGACCTCTACGGCCGTGTGAAGGGCTACAAGGGTCTTTACGTAACAGATGCAGCGTTTATTCCCTTATGTACAGCAGCGACGAACCCTGCCCTCACAATTGCTGCCTTCGCTGAACGCTCAATGGATCATGTAATCAGCCATGATTTCTAAATAGTTGTAAGACACCAACTGGGCCTAATCGTACTTGATTAGGCTTAAAATTTATTATTAATGAATTAATTCATCTAATTTCAAACAAATCAGAGGCGATTTACAAATGAGTAATTAGCAAAAAACCTTTTACAGAATGTTTTCGTTAAACAATAGCGCTATCTAGTTCACAGTAATCATCCAGGAGCCGACGTAACTTTTGTTCACACTTTCAGTATCTTGGCTGGCCATAAGATTGAACTGATACATTCCGCTATTCATTGGATTGTTGAGTCGGGCTAAGAAACCTATATCAGATTTATCTTGCAATCGAGTCTCTAGGATCACATTCATAGTTTGCTCAGTGTCATCGAAGCTACTCTGATAGGACAATTTATCGCGACATTTTGATTTCTTCATGTAACCACCCATGTCCATCGTGCAGAGAGAAATAGATCCTTGCTTGAAACGTTTATAGAATTGGCGAGGAATGAAAAGCTTGAAACCTTTAATGTTGTCAGGAAGCTCTTCTTTTCTTACTACAAAATAGTACTTGGAACGATCAAGCCTGACATTTGACGTTCCTGAGAAATAGAGACGCTTAAATGGAGTGGATTGATCGGGACGGAACTGGAAAATCGGTGTTGTCGATTGATATTGAGCGAAGACAGGTATGCAAATACTGCTACAGATTAGGGCAGCAGCTGTTGATGCAAATGTACGTAAACTCATGATGGGAAAATGATAAAAAAATGGTGAAAGCTACTAATCAGAACTTAAGGTAAGTGCGGAAAGTCATGCCCCAGTCAGTACCACCGTCATCAAGCCCGTCACTATTGGTGAGGAAGAATACACCAGGTTGAACAGAGATGTAGTCACTTACGTCCCAATTCAGCCAAGTCTCGAAAGCGAGTGGGGCTTGATCTGTACCCCAGGTTGAAGTGTTTTCATACACGTGTGGAACGTTTCCAACAGCAAGACCAACTTTGGAATTCTCAAAAAGAATGTCGTCAAAAAGAAATGCTGCCATCCAGCTACGTGCTCGAGCGGTATCACCCTCCTCAACCATGGACACCCCAAGAACAGAAGTGTCATATCGAGCGTTATACCAAATCTCGTTGTAAGCAGCATTCAGAGACACATTTTCCGCAAACTGCCAGCCAAAAGATAGGCCGAGCTGAGAGAATTGGTCTGAGTCATAAAAGAATGGATCCTTTGAGAGTGTCGTTCCTACAAAGGAGTTCAAGGTATCTCCACTGCCGAAGATGTAGTTAAGAGATGCAATAACTTTGCCGTCGTCGCTGTTATAACCCAGCTGAACCGGAATTCGGAATCTGGTATCCCGACCAACAAAGCCTTTCTCTTGATAAGCGTTGGTCACAGGATTTATTGCATCCCTGGAATTAGCCAAATATCCACCGCCAAAGCTCAAACGTCCGCCTAGAAAATTATCGGTAAGATTATTAGCGGTAAAGCCGACACCTGATCCGACGAAGTCGTGCATACCTGCAGATGTAGCAAAAAAGTAGTTCTGTTGTTCAACGGGATAAAAGGTCCCATAACGAACAGGGAGGAAGTGGTAATCCTTCAACCGTGTCCCAACCCAGAAACTGGAAGTATCAGTTAAAGGAAGTTTCCACCAAAGTCGGTCAAAGGTAAGTTCAGTGTTATCGATCCCACCAAATCCAAAGGCTAAGTTGGCAGCAGGGAAGTTGGCGCGATCTCCGTACGGCAGATAGTTACGATGGCGCACTGTAATACGCAACATATCGTCTCCCCAAAGACTGGCTGAGAGATTTAGCTTCACATCATGATTAAAAGTGTAAGCCCTCATAAAGTTATTGTTGATCTTGGTGGGATCAGTACCTGGCTCAGATTTCGCCAGTCCGCGAATAAAACGCTGAGATGTTTTTTCTATCTTTCTACTTTGCTTTTCCGTCAGAGAGCCATATTCAGCTATTGCTAAATTAAGCAAATCATCGTAGGGAGCTTTGTTATCAACTAGTCCTCCTGGACTGACGATATTATCTCCAATTGTGAGCTTACTTTTTAAATTTGTAGGGACTCTTAGTTGTGTGCCCTGCTTCAAAACATCAGCACCACTTACAGTTTTTCCTAAATTAGGGTTTTTTGCAAGAAGTTTTGAAGATGTTGTACCATACTTAAAAGCTACTGTGCTAATCGTTTCTCCGGAACCAACAACGTAGTCAATATCCATATTATTTATAACTCCCTTGACACGACGGGATGCATTACCTAGATCAATTAAGTTTTGAACATCATTTTTTGAAAGTGATATACCATTAAAAGTAAAATCGTTGCCAAGATTACTGATTTTAAAATCATTGGCACTAACTACCTTGCCTGTACTTGCAGGATTTTTGAGTCCACCAAGGCCGACATTGGGAATAACAGGAGTGCCCTGAAAATCAACCGTTAACTGCTGGCCGGCATAGTCAAGACTGCGAGGATCTTTTTTGTCATAGTTGGGATCGTCTTCATTACTAATCACCAATTCACCCCCATTTTGAACAGTGTTTAGTCGTACCTTGCCACCTGTCCAACTGGAAGTCTGTGCGTAGTTCTTAGCTTGATTCTCGTTAACTGCCCTTAAACCATTAGGCGGGAAAGTATCTTCGCTTTGACCTGATTTGTAGTAACGAAAGGCTTTGCCACCAGCCCGATTAGTTGCTCCTGTTAGGTGCAGTGGTGTGTCAGAGAAGGATTGGTTACTGAAATCCTGGTTAGCTTTGACCAGATCTTGTTTCCAGTGATGTCTGCCTGCACTGTCTTCATCACCGTCAACACCTCCGAAAAGCAAGTTGGAGGAGCCGCTGAAGGTGATAGTTGGCTTGAAAGGTGGAGGAGTTGTGGAGCTGGATGCGTCAGAGATAGCTGTAGACAGACCACTCTCCCCAACCTGACCTCGAAGCGATTCAACCTCGGCAGTCAGGATCTCAACAGTCTGTTCCAGTTCTTGTTCGCGTTCTGCGGCAACCTCAGCACTGGCACTTGCCGCTGACTCAAGAACATTTACTTTTTCCTTCAACTCATTGAACTGACGCTGAAGATTCTCAAGCGTTAAGGGATCTGCTTGCGCAAGAAGGTGGAATTGTGAAGAATTGCTTACTTGAGCAAGACGCTCCAGCTTTTGCTTAAGTTTACTTGATAAGTCAGAACTTTTTAGGCATGAATCAATAATGGATTGATTGCCTTGAGCCCAGGAACGACTGAGCTGTTCGCATTGGTCTTGAAAGGTAGTAGATCCTTTTCCCTTGCTATACCCCTCAGTTAGGGATTGAGTAGTTCCGATGCGAGAGGCTGAAGCTGTATTAGCTGAAGCCGGCGCAACAACCAAAAAAGCTGCACTGGCCATAAGCAGGGCGTGAAGCTTGATCTTCATTGACCGACCCAAAAAAGTATATTTATATTAGGAAAATTTTTAGAAAAAATTCCTAATATAATGAATTTATTTGCAAATCAAGATAATAAAAAAAAGCTAAAGCGTCATTTGAGACTCGGCCTGAGACTTTAAATCTGTAAGCACATTTTCAAAAGCCTTAATAAAAAATCCGCGAATTTTTTCCGCCTCATCAACCTGTTCTGGCTTTAAACGAAATGTCGATCCCCATGTTGCTAAGCATTGTGATCGGTTGTTCAGATCGCTTAGACCAACTTGATTGATGGTTTCACGAACCGGACCATTTTGGATATGGCTGTAAGCCAGGGTGTATCCCGCTTGGTTGAGATACACCATCTTCTCCTGAAAACTCTTGCCGTTGTTGGCACGCACTAGTTCTCGAATGGCTCCAACCTGATTGGCTGGGCCAGCGATATGCGTACTGTTTGAAAAGCCCTCATACCAGGAAGAGATACCACCAAAGTCCGAGATCAAAGGCCAAACCTGCGAACAGGACTGATTGATGACTGTGGAGTGTGCGACCTGTTGAATCGCTTCCGAATTAATTGCATCCTGAGCAAAGGTATTGGTTGTTGGAACCAATACCGATGCTGTTGCTACCCCGAGAGACAAAAGAAATTTCATCATGAATCAGAATTTAAATGTGGCACTACTTCAGGTTGATGGTATAAACCTTGTCTGCTGAGGTGACAAGAATCTCTTTCCCGTTGGTACCACCGAAAGCGAGATTAGCAACATGATTCGGGAATGGAATCGAACAGGTAAGAGCTCCATCCGATTTCAAGACGTTGATACCACCCTTCCCGCTAGCCCAGATTGAACCATCAGTAGCGACACGTAAACCGTCTGGACCATGGCTTTCACCACCGCCATCGATCGGCATTAGCTCAGCAAATTTCTCCGCGGTAACTGGAACTCCTTGGAATCGGGATAAATCCAATGTGTATAAGCTGTTAGTTCCAGTATCTGAGATGTAGAGAGTATTTTGGTCGTTTGAAATAGCAACACCGTTGGGAGTCGCTAAATCTTTATTTAAGAGCTGAATAGTTCCATTAGAAACTTTGAATACCCCAGAGTAACCAAGAGCAGACTCAGCCTTTTCTGGTCCAAAGCCTTGGATTCCAAATGGAGGATCGGTAAAATAAATACTGTCGTCGCTGCCGACTGAAACATCATTGGGGCTATTAAGTTTTTTGCCTTCATAAGTGTCTAAGAGGAGTGTAAATCCCTCACCATTTCCTTGTGTGGTGCCGAGTGTGCGGTCATGCTGTGCCACAACGAAGGTTCCGTTTGACAAAACAGCATGACCATTGGGATAGCCAGCTTTTTCACGAAGGGTGGTGAGCTCACCAGATGGGGCAATAGCAAATTCTGTATCGCCCATGACATCACTAAAAACCCAACGGTCCAGCGAGGGGTCCCAGGCTGGACCTTCAGTCCATTTAAAACCGTCCTTCAATTCAGCAACATCTTTGACGAAATCACCACAACTGCCAACGCTCATTGCAATGTTGCTTGAGGTTTCTCCGTCAGATGTAGACTGCGTTCCGCTCCCACAAGCACTCAGAAGGACTACGCCAGCAGCAACAGCTGCGTTAGCAAAAAACGACCTTCTCATTACTTAAAAAAAATACTCATATTAAAATAGCCAATACAGACGGAGTAAACTGATTCAAATATAAAGATAAAAGGAAGACTGCGGATTTATACTTGCTTTTGTAGTTTTTGCTTACATTCCTTACAACTGATTGCCTGAACTGCTAAAATATTTACATTTATTTGCAGCAAGGGTCGATGGCACCTTTTGAAAAGAGAGGGGGTTTCTTTCCGGAGTATTTGGTTTACGACGGTGGGCCTTTAGACGAAGACGGCAAGAAGGATGGAGTCGTTACGTACACGACTTATTGGGGTACGGGTCCGCTCTCTATTCCTGGGATAGGCGATTACGTCAGAAATACCTTGGGTCAAGATGTTCCATCTGCTGTACCTGATCTCCTGTTTTCACATGTTGACGGCGGAGCTCAAGAGTCTGATGTTGCTTCACATGTACTTCTTTATACCTATGGGCATGCAGATCCAACAACGGGAAAGATAGAGGCAATTTCACCTGGATCTCACCTTCACGTCGAGCCAGGCGAAAAGCTAGATATTAATGTAATTTATGGATATGAAAGTACCAACGATTTTGATATTCGGTCTTTAAAGAAAAAGCCTGTATTAAAAGTTGGGGGAGTCGGTTTCATCGATTCAGGTGCTGCAGGATCAACCAACATTCATCTTCATGGTACAAATGTTGCCTCAGACGGCTTTGGTGATAATGTTAAAGCTGAATATAGTGATAATTTCAAAGTAAGTTATAAATTTCCTAAGTCGCATAATCTTGGCCTTCAATGGTGGCATCCCCATTTTCATGGGTCGGCAAACTCTCAAGTATATGGAGGAGCTTTCGCAAATCTATCCGTTGGCGATCCGCTAGAGTACTTAGGTGATGAATTCGCAGATGCACGCCGGAGTTATATTGGCATTAAGAATTTTAATCTTAATTATAGTCAGTTAAATGGAAAATATGAACTTGCAACAAGCGCATTTACCCCTGAAGCTACTGCTAGCAATATTTATTTACTAAATGGTGAGTATAAGCCGAATAAAGATGGATATGAGACTGGCGAATGGAATGCCTTCTCGTTCATTAACTATTCAAGCAACAGCTTCTACAACGTAAAAATTGTTCAGCCGGTTAAGGGTAAGACTTTTGATGTTGATGATAATTCAACCTGGACATCTGTTGACACATATCTGTATGCGAGAGATGGATATCAGTCCAACACGATCACACAAACACGGACTGGTAATAATAATTCGATTCTTAATGGTCTTCAGATTGAAGATCCTGTAAACGGTGAATTTCAGCCTTTGCCAGCTCCAGAGCTAAAAAATAATCATTTTCTTTCACCTGCCAAGCGACAAGAGGTTTTGGCTTACTTTGAAGAGCCTGGTGAATATAAAATTATCACTGAGGCTTGGACAGGCGCTGGCTTGCGAGCTGGGGGGTGGATTTGGCCCAATATTGAGTTAGGCACAATCAATGTCAGTGGTAACCAAGTTAGCTCACCGAAACGTTTGCCTTCGGAGGTGACGCCAGAAAAGTCGTCTCCAGCAGTTAACGATGATCTTTCTGTTTATGAGCCGTTACAGGTTCGTCGTATGACATGGTCTGGCAATTTGTTCGTTGAGGGCGCTAATCGCTATCAAAAGATCAATGGTGGTCTTTACAACACCAATGAAACACTGATCAATGATCGACCCAATCGATATGGCGGTTACCCAACACCATTCCTTCTGAATGATAACGTTCTGCCATTTAACCCAGCGTTAATTACACAGCTTGACACTCTTGAATTCTGGGATCACGAGCAGTGGGCTTCTGAACAACACCCCTTTCACCCCCACCAGAATCATTTTCAGATTATTGACCCTGCTATTACCGGGAATACTGGCAATATAAATCTTCTTCCAAAAGGTGAGGTTCAGTCTGAATCCAAGGAAAGTCGGTCGGTAATTCAATTATTTATTGCTTACCTTGGCCGTTTTCCTGATCCGAACGAGTTGAAGTCTGAGATTGACAACATTAAGAAAGGTGGTAGTGAGAAACGTCTTGCGAAGCGTTTAAGTTCAGGCCCTTATCAGAATGAATTTGAAGACTTTTATATAAATTACTTTGATTCCACAAGAGATAAGGATCTTCAGATAGCTGACGGCGCTTTTTATACAATCACCCGCTCGAATGTTTTCAATCCTGCAGATACATTTTTCTGGGCAGGAGAACTTAAGAGCGTTGGTGTCGATGCCTTCCCACTACACATGCTCAATTACTTCCGGAATGGTGGAAGTGGATCTGCAGCAGATGTCGAGGCGCAACAACGTTTGGATAACGTTGTTGACCTAGGTCTTTACGCTATTAATCGGGCAGCAACCCAAGAACAGCGGCCACTTGAAAGCTCATCTACAGCCCTTTTCCGTGTTCTCAATCAACAGATTACTGCTGATCAACGTACTAATTTTGATTTGCAGAAGGTAATCAATAAAGCACTTGCTTTTGATCACTCTGATCAAGACAATGGCGAGGGCTTTTTTGGGTCTGACTTCCGTCAAGATACTGTTGCTTTGCAGGCTGCACTACCAAAGAGGCAGTCCTACTCATTACCTAGCAGTAATCGTTATCCAGCTCCCGCTAATTACAACGAATGGGAGCCCTCACTGATGACTACGGCAACAATCTATGAGAATTTTACCGGTGGTTATATGCAGCACTGCCACATTCTTCCTCACGAAGATAGTGGTCAGGGCATTTTACTGAAAACGATCGACAATCTTGATCGCACTTGGACAACTGACCGTACAACATTTGAACCTGGTGAAGATGTCATCATTAAGAAGGCATCTAATTATGAAAGTGTGATTTTGCCGACTCAGAATGCTTCTTATGGTCACGAAATCTCCTTTGGAGATGTCAACAAAGACGGGTTTGTGGATATCATCCTTGGGAAGGCCAAGGGAGGCGATGATTTAATTAGAGTTTTTAGTGGTCGTGATCTCAGCGAGATAGATAGTTTCAATGCTTTCCCTACACAGAAGAACTGGAATGCCGGAGTTCATTTAGGTGTTGGTGATATGACTGGTGATGCCCTTAAAGATGTGGTTGTCAGTGCAGGCGAAGGGGGTGATGGACGGATTAGTGTTTGGAGCAACAGTAAAGAAAATAATGGCTTTTTCCATTCTGGGGATATCTCCTCTTTTGCTTGGGATACCAGCCTGCGTGATTCGAAAGATACACGTTTTGTGATTGGTGATTTTGATACTGACAACTTTGGCGATATTGCTATTGTTGGTTCAAGAAAGAAAGGAAGTCCGATTCAGGTTATTTCTTCTAAAAATAACGTTACTTTATCCACTTTCTATCCTGAGATGAAGGGTAAATTGTCTCTATCTAGTGGATTTTCATCTTGGCATAATCTAGGTCTTGAAACTCTTGTTATGTATCAAAAGGAAGCTAATAGTGCTCAGGTCAAGACCGCAACCATGCGGGCCGCGAGTTATGTTGCTCATTCCACAGGTGACTTCAATCCGTTTTTTGATGAGGCTAAGTACTCTGCGTATGCAAATGATGATTTTCAATTTAAAACAACTTCCCCTGTAGATCGTTTAACTCCAATTGATTCGGGTTATGGCTTTGATTGGTTGGTTAATGATGAGCTCAGTTTGTCTGAACTCAAAGAACGAGGTAATGGTGCCGATCTTCAGCTCAAACAGACTTATTCCGGATATCTCGCAAACCCTGTAACCGTCGCAACTGTTGGTGATGCGACCGATACCTATGCGTATCTTGATCAAAATAATACTTTCCGCTTACCTGAGCTCAGCAATGATAGCAATCTCACCAATGCTCAGAAAAAAGTCATTGAGGTATTTGTCGATGAAATCGACCGCTTACCTACACCCGAAGAACTTGCACGGTTTAGCACGCGCTTACTAGGCGGTGCCTATGGATCGCAATCCTTTCGTCCTGCAGAAAATATTTCTTATTTACGAAAAGTTCTTCGATATGACGGTGATTTTTCTTTAGAAGACCCGATTGCTTCTGATGCAATTCTTGGTTTGTATTACGATCACGCCCTAGAGGAGGTTACCTACGCCCAATCGGGCATAGTTGTTTTTGACGATCGTAATACCTACGAAAATCTTGCCAATGATCGAGGTGCAAAAGATCGAGTTAATTATTCCAAGAAAGACTTAAATCGTATTTCCGAATTTGGTCTTTATGCAATTGCTCAGCTAGGCAATAGCATAAATATTGATGGAGATATACAGATGTTCTTGGGTGAATCACCGAAATTAAAGGGTTTGCTTTCCACTTCGTACAGAGAATTAGGCAGTAGGAAGAGTACGTTAAAGGCTGCCAAAGAGACTCTTAATAGCACTTTAAAGGGGGATTATGTCTACCCTGGAGATGAAGAGTATGCCGGATCTTCTCCTCTACAGAACGGACTAAATGTAGAATCTTCTACATTCAAAGATTCTGAGTTTAATGTTCTCAACTCAGCATTTGAAACTAACGTAACGGCGAAATTTGCTCAAATTGGAGAATCTCACGGTACCCATGGTGGTAATCATTATTCACATGTCGAAAGGCTTTCTAAGAAAGATTTGAAGAATATTCATGGCACACGTGCTGTGGAGCGTCGCATCGGTGGTGCTCAGAATGATCGCCTTCAACCGACTCGATTACACAAAGCCTTCAATGCCACTGGTGGTGTCGGTCATGATCAGCTTTTCGGAGGGTCCGGGAGGGATAGTCTTCACGGAGGTGACGATAATGATGTTCTTGCAGGCAATCGTGGACGCGATACCTTGATCGGTGCACAGGGTAATGATGTGTTGTCTGGTGGGCGTGGACGTGATCACATGACTGGTGGCGATGGTGCCGATCAATTTCTACTTATTAATAATGGGAAGATCGGAAGATCCAATGCAGATGTGATCACTGATTTCAATAGTGTTCCTTCTGTTGATGATCATGTCCACAATCACGCCTCTCATATTGCTTCTAATTCGTCTCATGGAGAGGATATCTCGATGAGTACTAGGGACCAATTGATTGTTGATTCATCGCTATTACCGATCGATCAAATTCCCCATCTTCATGTGGCACAGAACAAAAAAGAATTACGTCAATATTGGAATGCCGGTCATGTCTCGATGTTATATCTCAAGCCAACAGGTCAATTGTTCTTGAATTACCAACAAGTTCCTTCGAAAGACTATGAGTCTGCTGGCTTGATTGCAACGTTGAACGGGGCTCCAGATTTGAGTGACTCGTCCATTGTTTATGTTTGATTGGTGAGATGCTTCAAAATAGGCGGAGAACCATTATTGTTTGACTATTTTGCCAGATGTCTGTTGGTCTTAGCGTATCCTCAATATGATTTCTCACTGATGAATTATGCCTAAGACTTTCCTCTTTGCTAATCAAGGTGCTGAGATAATTCTGGTTTGATTGAGGCTATGGTCTTGTCATACGTTGTTCCTTTGGTATTGCAGTGAGGAGTTTCTCTATTTTCTCCATCAACCATTTCTTTACTTCTTCTAATGTTTCTTTACGAGCAGAACGATTCGATGTCGTCGGTAGGTCCTTCTTATAGAACCGAACTAACAAGTACACGGATTTTCGATAATGGTTATTAACTGGTGGAGAAGGAGTCTCTAAGACCGTGTAGGCAACCACTGAGAGAGGGAATGCAGCAAACCACCTGTTCACTGATCCTCTCTTTTAACAACCGCTTCACAAAGACAAAGCATAGGGGTAACCAAAGTTTGAATAGCTCTTAGAAAAACCACCCATAACTGTGCAAACCAATGCCCAATAAATTAACTCCTATATAGCAGACTGCTATCACGATCATTCCAATCACAGCGACAAATGCGGGACGACGACCTTGCCAACCGCGACTCAATCTAGTGTGTAAATAAGCTGCGTAAACAAGCCAACAGATCAGTGCCCAAGTTTCTTTTGGATCCCAACTCCAATAACTACCCCAAGCTTCATTAGCCCATACAGCACCACTAATTATTCCAACAGTAAGCATTAAAAAACCAACTGTTATTGTTCGATAACTCAAGCTATCTAACTGTTCATTTGTACTGAGCTCGATTGACTGAAGCTGTAGAAGGCCTGATTCAGACAATGTTGCCGATTGGCGAAATCCTCCACTGCCAATAGAACTACTCCGCAGTTCCAAGGCTTCGCCTCGATCGATCACCAATACAGCCATGGATAACAACGAGCCCACCAATAAAGCTGCATAGCTCACCATGATCACGCTGACGTGCATAACTAACCAACTGGATCGCAAAGCCGGTACCAAAGGAGCTGCAGACTGCAGTTGATCTGGTAGTGCAAAACTGGCGAACGCTATGCAGCCCAAACCTATGGGTGTTGCAGCAGCTGCAACAATGGGTGAGGGCCAAGCACGCTCGACAAGCAGCTGCGTGAGCGTGCATGCCCAAGCAAGGAAACACAGCGATTCATACAGATTGCTGATCGGAAAATGACCCGACTGCCACCAGCGGAGTATTAGCTGTGCTGTAAGCAAAAGGTTGGCGATTGCCACCATCAAACGAACAGCACCAGGCCTTGAGTTGCTCGATACAGACCAGAACGCAATCGGTAGGGCAAACAATAAAAGAACAAAAGCCGCAAACCCAAGGCTGGTAACCAGTTCAGACGGAGTGTTCAACAAACCAAATCAGGGGGTTATAGGGCGTCTGGCGCGGAGTGCTAGCGACTGGCCTGACGTAAAAGCAAACCACCAGCTCCAAGGGAGATCGAAACTGGAAGCCACGCGGCCATGAAAGGTGGAAGGACACCACTCACGCCCAATGAGCTAAAACTAACGCTCAGGGCGTAGTAACCAAGGATCAGCAGAATACTGACACCAAACCCCTGGCTCCTACTGGTACGGGATCCTGGGCGCGCACCAAGACTGCTACCTATCAAACCAAAAACAAAGCACGCCATCGGAAATGAAAATTTCTCTTGAATACGAACTTTTAATTTACGAGAGGCTTTGATATTTCCTGCATCTGATTCTATTTTTTCTGCGGCGATCGCCTGAGCTAAAGTCATATCATTGGCATCATCTGGCAATCTTGCAACCTGAAGAGGACCTGAACTTAGAGGATAAAAGTTTTCGTCGAATGCCAATCGTGTCGTGCTTCCATTTGGATTAAGAGTGAGAACTTGACCATCAAAAAATTCCCACATTGCTTTAGATTCGTTATAAACAGCCCGTTCAGCTATCCACATCTGACGGTAATCAGCACGGGAAAAATCAAGCAAAGTGACGCCTAACATTTCACCTTTTTCAAAACTTCTTGCGTAAAATAATTGACGCAAACCTGTGGAACTTGTTCCAATTTTTGGATCGTAAATCTTACCAAAGCTATTAAAAGTAATGTCTTTTCCTTCTTCAGTAGCAAGTGCGCGACCTAGACCTTTTTGCAACGTTATTTCAGCCTGTGTATTCGCCCTCGGCACGATTACATCATTAAAAATAAATGTAATACCAGCTAGAAATATCGACAGTGCCAGTGCGGGAACAACAAGGCGAGTCGTTGTAACACCAAGGCTACGAAGTGCGGTTAGCTCACTGTTCGATGACAACTTGCTGTAGGCCAGCAGTGTTGCAAACAAGGCAGCCATAGGGAGTGACAGCACTAAAAAACTTGGAACATTCAGCAGAAGTAACTGCAACGCAACCAAAATCGACAATCCGTCAACCAGACGTCGTGCCAGCTCAAACATCACTCCAATTGAGAGCCCCAACACCGTGAAAGATGCAACGGCAAAGAGAAGGGGCGCTGCGACCTCAGCCAACAACCATCGGTCGAGGAGCGGAATTTTATGAATCCACCGAGTCAGGGTTCTGATCACAGCTGAAAATCCTCGCCAAGGTAATAGCGACGCACCAAAGGATCATTGGAAACATGCTCAGCACGACCTGAAGCTAAAATTGCTCCATCATTGAGGATCGTGGCTCGATCAGTGATCGCAAGGGTTTCCCTAACATTGTGATCAGTAATCAAGATTCCCATACCACGATCACGCAACGATTGAATCAAGCCCTGAAGATCGGCCACAGCAAGAGGGTCAACACCCGCGAAGGGTTCATCAAGTAGAAGATATTTAGGACCATCTCTACCTACGGCTAAAGCCCTTGCGACTTCACATCGTCGCCGCTCTCCACCAGATAATTGAAACCCACGACGATCAATAAATTCACCAAGGTGAAACTCGTCGATAAGTTGATTCCGACGATCGCGGCATTCTTTAGACGTTAAATGTGTTTGATCAAGGGCAATTTCAAGATTTTGCCGAACAGTGAGTTGTCTAAAAACACTTGCCTCCTGAGGTAAATACCCGATGCCGCATCTGGCACGTTCGGGCATCGACAACTCGGTGACGTCTTGTCCATCCAGCAGAACATGACCTACATCGGGTCGAAGCAAGCCGATGACAAGATTAAAAGTTGTGGTTTTACCAGCACCATTCGGACCAAGTAGTCCAACGACTTCGCCAGGAGAAAGGTCGATCTTGACTGACTTAACAAGCTGCCGTCCGCTCAGAGAGATGGAGACATTTTGAAGCTCCAGACTCATGGGATTACCGGGTTTGAATCATCAGCATCATTATCGAAACTCCATTGGCTGAAAACTTGTTCATCCTCAGAGGGAGTCGCCAGCGCTCGCTCTTCGGCTAAGAAATACACAATCCTGTCGGCTTGAAGTAAGTCGCCATTCTTTTGCACAATATCAACATCTCCACTCAATACAATGCGCTCTTCTTTCATGAAATATTGGGCCTGACGACCTGTGGCAACAATGCCACGATCAACATGAATAAGACGAACATTTCCCTGGGCAGTAACAACCCCAATCGAATTATCAGCAGTTTGCTGATCTGATTCGATCGTGATTAAACCAGACTGGGTGGTTTGTTGAGCATTCGTCGCCACAGAAAAAAGCGACAACGAAGCGAGCAGGCTTAGTGAGTAAATATTTCTTAATCGGAGCGGCGCCAAAGCGTTCACGCTACTTAAAACCAATTTCACCAACCTTACTCCTCGTTCAGTCCGCAAAACGGAGAACAGGGACAGTACATAACTCGGGGTCCTCGTCTTGTTGAAGTGAACGAAGCCGCTGCTCAACACAGCTACAAAGTCCTTGGATATCAAGACCCAAATCAGGGGTTCCTGGACGCTTTAATCGACCGAGGGCTTCTCCAAAGAGAATTGTTGCGCCGCGTCGATTGTCGCGTTGCAAATGCAGTTGAGCCACCGCTACCTGAAGGACTCCCTGCAAGCTACGTCGATGGGGATCAGCAGTTTCAAGCCAAAGCTCTTCAATAACATCATGAGCCTCGTACCACTCACCATTATTAAATAGTTTAACGGCTTGTTTAAACCGGGGATCTGACTGAGGCCCCTCAGTCATCAACGCTTAGCCATTTTTTTGGCAGGTAATTTTCTTAACCGCATGGATTCTGGAGTGACTTCAAGCATTTCATCAGGTCCAATATATTCCAAAGCACGCTCTAAAGTCATCTGAATCGGTGACTGAAGCGAATCTAAAACATCAGCTCCAGCAGAACGAATGTTGGTAACCTGTTTGGCCTTGCAGATATTGATTTCCATATCTTGCTGACGAGTATTCTCACCAATAATCATTCCTTTATAAACTTTTGTGCCTGGAGTAATGAAGAATTGACCACGATCCTCAGCTCCTTTTAGGGCATAGAAAGTGGCTGTGCCCTCTTCAAAGGCAATCAACACTCCATTCCTTCTGTTATCAAAATCACCCTGCATCGGACGATATTCGAAAAACGAATGGCTCATGATTCCTTCTCCGCGAGTAGCGCGAATGAATTCCCCGCGGAAACCAATGAGTCCCCGAGAAGGAACCACAAATTCAAGCTGCGTGCGGTTGTCAGCGCCAGTTTCCATATTTTGCATCTCAGCCTTACGCGTTCCCAACTTCTCAATACAGCTACCAACAGCAGCTTCAGGAACGTCCATCACCAGCGTTTCCACAGGCTCACAGGGTGTGCCGTCGATGGTGCGAAAAATAACTTGTGGCTGAGACACCTGAAATTCAAATCCCTCACGGCGCATCGTTTCAATCAAAATTCCGAGATGAAGTTCGCCGCGACCACAAACAGAGAAACGATCAGGAGAGTCTGTATCTTCGACCCTTAAAGCAACATTCGTGAGCAATTCGCGCTGTAGGCGATCTCGAAGCTGACGACTGGTGACAAACTTTCCCTCTTTCCCTGCGAAAGGCGAATCATTGACCACAAAGGTCATCTGAAGCGTGGGCTCATCAACCTTGATTAGAGGTAGAGGTTTTGGTTCATCAGGGCAAGCAATCGTTTCACCGATGTTGACATCGTCGAAACCAGCCACTGCAACAAGATCGCCAGCTGACGCTTCATCAATATCCACTCTTTGCAAACCTTCAAATCCCAGCAGTTTGCTTATACGTCCTTTTTTTACAATGCCATCGTCTTTAATAAGAGTTGCTTTTTGACCTTGTCTGATAACACCATTATGAACTCTTCCGATGATGATACGACCAAGGAAGTCTGAATAATCAAGAGTTGTGATTTGCAGCTGAAGAGGCTTATTCACATCCCCAACAGGGGGTGGAACATGACGCAGGATCGCATCAAAGAGAGGACGCATATTATCGCTCTCTGTTTTCATATCTGGCTTGGCAAATCCACCAAGACCACTACCAAACAAGTAGGTGAAGTCACATTGATCATCATCGGCACCAAGCTCAATGAATAAATCCAATACTTTGTCAACAGCGGTTTCTGGATCGACTCGAGCACGATCAATCTTATTTACAAAAACAATCGGCCTTAGCCCTTGCTCCAGTGCTTTCTTAAGCACAAATCGGGTTTGGGGCATAGGCCCCTCGTTGGCATCAACGATGAGCAAACAACCGTCGACCATGCCGAGCACTCGCTCCACCTCGCCACCGAAATCGGCGTGACCAGGAGTATCGACGATGTTAATACGGGTGTCGTTATACGTAACAGCTGTGTTCTTCGAAAGGATAGTGATGCCGCGTTCGCGCTCCAAATCGTTGGAGTCCAAAACACACGTCGGCACTGCTTCGTTGTCGCGGAAAATTCCGGATTGCGCCAGCAAGGCGTCGACCAAGGTGGTTTTGCCATGATCAACGTGAGCGATGATCGCGATATTGCGAATCGCCTTTTGCTGGGCGCTCATACGGGATATTCGTCAGGAATTGTGAAGAACGCCACTGCGGCGCTGAGAAAGGCTATCTCAACATGAGATTTCGATGGCTTTTTCCGGCCCCTTCGGTAACAGGCTCCTTCGTCTGAAGCCAAGTTGATTGTGGATACGTTTTTGGCGCCGGACGCCACGACCGCCTCGAGAGCAGCCCAGCCATCAGCTGGAGACAACCACTGAGGAGGATTCACGGACGACGACGGGAAAAGCGGCGTGCAGACTCAAATAGACGCAGGGCATCTGCTGATCCTTCATATCGCCAATGCCATGGCTCATACATCACCCCTTGATCGTTGCCATCGGGGAACGAGAGCACGAAGTGATAACGAGCAGCGTGATCTTGAAGCCATCGGAAGGCTTGAGTGTCCTGAAACTGCGTGGACAAGTTGGTTTCTGGAGCCTCTCCATCGCCGAGATCGATCGCATAACCAGTGCTGTGTTCTGAATACCCAGGGGGAGCCGAAACCTGCGCACGCTCCTCGGGCGTTTGGTTTCGTTCCGATGCCACCTCGAAAAAGATCGATTCCTGAAGTGATTGAGAGCGGTAACCACTGAGCAAGCGAAGGTCAACGCCATCAGCACTGGCGGCATTCATCATCGAATTCAATGCCTCTGCCGTGTCGACATGCAATTCAACGCCGGGTTGAAAAACAATCAACTGCTCGATTAATGCCTCGCGGTACGGGAAATGGCCGAGCAAGCGACCATCTGCATCGGGCCGCTCCCGGATCCCACGACTTTCAAACGGTTCGATTGGGGCCATGTACATCAACAATTGTGGAGCCACCATCACGGCCAGGACTGTTCCACCGCCGACGAAAAGGCAGCCCATTACGAGACCCAGCCCACTGTTTTGTTTGCGTTGACGTGGCGGTCGAGAGCGTCGCGCGACGGGAATGTCATCGCGCTCAGTGCGTCGCGCAGAGGATGGCCGAACCAAAGCGCTGATGCATGTTGTTTCGATCGTAAAGGTGTAAGCCCGTGCTACCAAGACAAGTTCAATTCTCGGTAGTAGCTTTAAAAAACAGACCAGCGGAGATTTGCTGAGATGCTGAGAGTCGCAGTGATTGGCGGAGGACCAAGTGGTTCTTGCGCGGCAGAAATTCTCGCCAAGGCTGGAATTGAAACATGGTTGTTCGAGCGGAAGCTGGACAACGCCAAACCCTGTGGCGGTGCCATTCCGCTCTGCATGGTGGAGGAATTCAACCTTCCTGATTCGATCATCGATCGAAAGGTGCGGAATATGAAAATGATTTCCCCCTCCAATCGAGAGGTAGATATCCAGCTCGATCCCCTCGGCTACGACAAAAATGCCTACATCGGCATGTGCCGAAGGGAAGTTTTTGATTCTTTCCTACGGAACCGCGCAGCAGATCTTGGCACCACGTTGATCAATGGCCTGGTGCAAAAAATCGACACCGGCAAAAACCGGCAGGGTCCATATTGCATCCACTACGCCGATTACAGCAAAGGCGGTCCAACAGGGGACCCAAAAACCCTTGATGTGGATCTAATCATTGGGGCTGATGGTGCCAACTCCCGGGTAGCCAAAGCAATGGACGCGGGTGATTACAAAGTGGCGATTGCCTTCCAGGAACGGATCAAACTTCCACCTGAGGAGATGACGTATTACGAGGATCTCGCTGAGATGTACGTCGGCACAGATGTGTCGCCCGACTTCTACGCCTGGGTGTTCCCGAAATACGACCACGTGGCAGTTGGTACAGGCACGATGCAACAAAACCAGAGCCTGATTAAGGGCCTGCAGAAGGGCATTCGAGAACGCGCCACCAAACGCCTGTTCAAAGGTGAAGTGATCAAGGTGGAAGCTCACCCCATCCCAGAGCATCCACGCCCTCGACGAGTGGTGGGACGCATGGCGCTTGTGGGTGACGCCGCTGGATACGTCACCAAAAGTTCTGGAGAAGGGATCTACTTCGCTGCCAAAAGTGGTCGGATGTGTGCGGAAGCGATTGTGGAAATCTCCAACAACGGAGCGAATGTTCCGACGGAGAAGCAAATCAAAACCACCTATCTCAAACGTTGGGATCGCAAATACGGCGCCACCTATGCAGTGCTCGATCTCTTGCAACGCATCTTTTATCGGAACGATGCGGCACGGGAAGCCTTCGTGGAAATGTGCGACGACAAAGATGTGCAACGCCTCACCTTTGACAGCTACCTCTACAAGCGGGTGGTGCTGATGAATCCCTGGCAGCAGGTGAAGCTCACGCTGCGCACCCTGGGTAGTTTGCTACGCGGTGAAGCTCTTGCTCCTCCGGTTTACAAGCCAGTGCCTTCGGCAGTGGGGCGGTCGGATGGTGATTTCCTTGCTGAGGAAGCCTCCCAACAGATCAAAGCTCAAGCCAAAGGAAAGGAGAGCAAAGAAAAAGCCGGAGTGAACTAGCTGCAGCTTTCCTTCAACCTCACTGGCGAGACACCATCCCCTGACCTGCGGCCTCCTTCAGCCGTTCGATGCCCTGATCCAGGTTCTTGCCTGGATCAGTTTTTTTTGGTGGTTGACCACACATTGATGGCATAGATCGCAGCACCGGCAATGATCAATGCCGCCAAACGGTTCCCAATCCGTTTCCGCCCTGGCGAATGACGACCGGAGCCGGAACTTGTTGTTGAGAATTCGTTCCTGATGCATTTTCTTGATCGGCCATGTTGAAACAATGCTGCAGCTCCTCGATAGCCGTTCGAGAGGCTGCTTCCAACAATGCCCTCAGCTTTGGATCAACTCAAATTGAGCTAAGACAGCTGCCTGATTGCGTAATACGGAAAGCAAATTCAGTCGGTTTGTCCGAAGGGCAGAATCCTCAGCCATCACCATCACACTCTGCTCACCATCAAAGAATGCCTCCAGTGCGGGGGTGGACTCCACAAGGGCATCACAGAGATCCTGATAGGAACCACTGGATGCGAGGGGGTTCAACCGTTGTATGGCTTCAAAAAGTCCCTGCTCACTCGCAGACTCAAAGCGCGAAGGGTCCACAACATCAGCGCTGGACAACACACCCAAAGGAAGATCTCCCTTCTCAGCCAACCGCGCAGCCCGCTGAACCACGGCTTGCACTGCCGACAATCGCCCCTGATCTCTCAAGCCCCGCAGCAATTGAATTCGAACCTGTACATCAAGGGGATCCCGCAACAGCCGCTCACTCGAGACGGTTTCACCAGCTACCGCCTGAACCAAATCAGCCGCATAACCATCGTCTTCCAGTTGGGACATGATGCGCTGGCGTAACAAGGTTGAGAGATCACTGACCAGTTGGACGGTATCCACTGCGAAGGCTGGAAAAAGCTCATTCCAGGCCTCAACGGCTTTCGCAAGAAAACTATTGAGATCGAGCCTCCAGCCTTGATTCCAAAGAATCAAAAGAACACCATTGCCCGCCCGGCGCAAGGCATAAGGATCGGATGAGCCACTTGGACGTTCGCCCTTGGCATAGATGCTCAACAGCAGCTCAAATCGCTCGGCGAGAGCGACTACCGCACCAGCCTTGGTACTGGGCAAATCGTCTCCTGCACCGCGGGGTAAGTAATGCTCGACTACAGCTAAGGCCACATCACGCGATTCGCCTTCCTCCAAGAGATATTTGCCCCCCATCAACCCCTGAAGTTCAGGAAATTCACCCACCATCTGGCTGACAAGATCGTGCTTGCACAGATGCGCTGCACGACGGGAAGCCGTAGCAATCGAATCCGATAGATCAAGCGCAGAGAGGAGCTGGTCCGTCAGGCGTTCAATCCGATCACAACGATCGCGAAGGCTGCCAAGCCCCTCAGCGAACGTGACGCGGCTTAAAGCATCACGACGCGTCTCACTGGGTTGACGACGGTCGACATCCAGAAAAAATTCTGCATCCGCAAGGCGAGCTCCTAAGACCCGCTCATTGCCACGGGTAATTAATGCAGACGCCTGCTCAAGACCATTCGCCACCAATAAAAACTCAGGACGCAGGACCGCCTCTGCATTAAGTCGCAATGGGTCCGGATTGAGGCCAGGTATTTGCAATGGCACATAGCGCTGATGGGCCTGCATCACGGTGCAAATCACCTCAGGAGGTAATTG
>QCVM01000023.1:0-28770 GCA_003210375.1 Synechococcus sp. AG-686-B21
GAAGAAAGGAGTACCCGCCTCACCAGCGACTGCTTTGGCAAGAAGGGTCTTACCAGTTCCTGGAGGGCCAACCAGCAGTACACCTTTAGGAATCTTGGCTCCTACAGCGGTGAAGCGGTCAGGGTTTTTAAGGAAATCGACAACCTCGGTGAGTTCGAGCTTGGCGCCTTCAATACCTGCGACATCGCTAAACGTGATTTGCGTGGAGGGTTCCATTTGGACCCGCGCTTTGCTCTTACCGAATTGCATGGCGGGGTTACCACCACCGCCACCCTGGGCACGGCGGAACAAGAAAAACAATCCACCTAAGAGGAGAAGCGGGAAGATCAAACTTCCTGCAGCCTGCTGCCAACCGGGTGTTTGGCGGGACGGCTGTACAGCGATGTCAACGTTGTGTTGAGTCAGCAGACCAAGCAACTCACGATCAGGAGCAAGGTTGACTTGCGCTCTACGTCCGTCGTTCTCAACAACTTGAGCCGTGCCTTGATCAGGTGCGATCAGCACACGGCTGATCTGATCGTCTTTAACAGCCTCGACAAATTCGCTGTAGCGAATGGTGTTGACCTGGGGCTGATTTCCGCCACCACCCCCAAAAAAGGCTGGTGCAATCACGACAATTGCCAAGACCAATAGGGCGCCAAGCCCGATGTTTCGCCAACGCTTGTTCACAGGTTGCCTCTACAAGATGAAGGAATGTTAACCGGGGTTAGGGATTCAAGAGGAACGAAGCACGTCAACGACGCTCTTGAAGGCAAACCACTCAGGAATCTCCTCGCCACCTCGCAGCATCTTGCGGAACTGGGTACCGCTGAGCTTTTTAACGTGGAGGCCACGAGCTTCCGCATGTTCAGCGGTGACGTAGCCCTCTTCCTGTGTGTAGACGAGATTCAAGGACGGAACCGTCTCCATGGTGAGCTCCGGTGCACACTCCTTCGCAAAGTTCTGAGCGTCATAGGGGCCATAAAAATCGTCGCCACTGAGCGATGACTTACAACCGGCCATATCGCGGCCAATGATGAAGTGGGTGCATCCATAATTGCGGCGAATGATCATGTGCTGCAAGGCCTCCCGTGGTCCAGCCATGTGCATCGCATAGGGCAGATAAGCCCAACGAATCCGATCATTGTTCACCTCGGCCGCCAAGCGCTCATAGGTTTCAAAACGCACAGCACCTGGAATGTCGTCCTGTTGGGTTGGTCCACAGGTGGGATGCACTAACACCACAGCGTTTTCGCTCACATTTTGTGCGTGTAGGGCCCTGGTAAACAGTTCATAGTGCGCACGGTGAATGGGGTTGCGGCATTGGAAGGCCACCACGTCTTCCCCATGGGGCAAACCAGATCGAACTTCAGCAGGGGTTTTGCATGGGAAAACGCGGGTTGGCAGCTCCAATCCCTTGAGCGTTCCGCCTAGGTAAAAGCATTTGCGCTCCATCGCGATCATGCGAACAGCGGGGTGCTCAAGCGATGTCGTGCCATAACACCCCTGCGCCTCAGACACTTTGTTGGGTTCCCACTTGTCCTCAACCTCAAGGAGAGCAAGCTCTTGTCCCTTGTAAGTCAGCAAAAGTTTGTCTCCCACCACCACATCGTTGCGATCGGTGTCCATCACGATTGGCAAACCGAATAGATGGCCTGCCGAAGTGCGATGACCGGACACAACAGCGTCGTAGTCCTCTTGGTGCATGAAACCACGCAGAGGAGAAAAGCCTCCCACCACCAGCAACTCCACGTCACAGGCGTTGCGGTCGGAGCATTCCAACGTTTTGGTTGCTGATGCCTTGAGCGCAGCTTGCTCTGCGCTCGGCACCAATAGATCCACAAGTGTGCCGCCATAGGGCGCGATCACTCCGGATCTCTGGGCTGAGGCAGAAGCACTGGCGGTCATGACAACTCACTAAGACCGCGCGATTCTCACAGATGAACGCTGAAACGCACAGCCCCAAAAAAAAAGGGGGGTCATCCCCCCCAAAAAATTGCTTGATCAAACCCCGGGATCAAGCTTCTTCTAAGCGCCCATAAAGTTCGCCCGTCACTTTGATATCAACCACTTCACGACCGCCCATATCGGAGTCGGAGGGTTGAATCGCAGTAAAGACTCCAGCGAACTCACCGGTTTCGGGATCCACCTTGGTGATCGACATGCTCATCGTGCCGACTCCATCGATGTAGCGCTTGTTGTTGTCTTTCTCGAGATCTTTCTCATCACCGCCGAGAGCAATCAAACCTTGGGCGTACTGAACACCCGTGGTGAGAGCACGTCCCTTGGGGTCGATGAAGTTGCTCGTGCGATAGCTCGGCGTGCGGTAGGTGCCTTCAAAATCAGTGCTGGTTGTGATCGCCACACCGTCAGCAGTGGCCTTCAAAGACTTACTCGAGAACGAGAACGGGAATTCTTCGCCACCGGGAACAAGCACGGTGATCGGCTGAAAGTCGATACCGCCTTTTTCCTGGAACTGAAGGCCAGATTCCGTCACCGTCAGGTCGCCGTACACCTCATCGAGGCTTGAGGTGTAACGGGTGAGAATTTTGCCCTCAACGAATTCAGCCTGCTGGCGAGCATTTTTAGGCTCTTCCTTGGCATAAACCTGCACAGGGTGCATGCAGATCCCGCGAAGTTCGTACTTCTGGCCTGCAACTAGCGGAATGGAGCCACGAGCTGAATCGCCAATTGTGGGGCAATCATTGGCTTTACCCGTGTTGCGAATGTCGTCATAAGTGACGTTGGACCCACCACGGTTTGCATCGTTGCCACCGCTGCAAGCCGTAGTGAAAAAGGTGAGGCATAAGGCCAGCACTACTGCCAGCAGTGAACGAATGCGCATGAAAGGAGCCTGACGACTTAACGCTTTAACGAACGGCGATGCCGTCGAATCTCGATCTTACAGGGCTTAAAACTCAAGACAGAGCCAGCTTTTGCAGGTCTCAACAACTCGTTTGATTACGAGCCTCGGCTGAAACCACCGTAGCGATATGGAACTGATGCATCGCATCGAGAAGCTGGTGAGCCATCGACAGTTTCGACATCAATGGCATCTCGCGGATCCAGTCATGGCCCAACAACCAACCGCCATTGGCCTGGTCACCGAATCCCTGGCCAAGCCGATCAATAGGATTCACCATCAACAAATCGCACCCTTTTGCAAGGAGCTTGGCCTTACCTTGGGCGATCAAGGCTGCGTCCTCGCCTGCCAAGGCGGCAAAACCAAGCAGCGTCTGTCCGTGGGGCCGACGCCTCGATAGTGCCGCCAACAAATCTGGAACCTGGCTCCAGCCTGTGGCCAGCAACTCGGGCAACTGCTGCTTTGACACCTTGGTTTCTGAGCTCTCCACACGACGTAGATCAGCTATGGCAGCCACCATTGCAATGGCATCCATAGACGGCTGATGATCAGCAAGCACCCGCTGCATATCATCAGCAGTGGTTACGGGGATGCAAGCGACCCCCTCGCACCAGGGCTCTGGCACAGAGAGCGGGCCATGAACCAGCTGAACAGTGGCTCCGCGCAAACGCGCGACCTGGGCCAACAAAACCCCCATTTGCCCCGTACTTCGATTGGTCATCACCCTGGCTTGATCAATGGGCTCATGGGTGGCCCCAGCGGTCACCAACAGATGCTTTCCCTCCCAATCACGATCAGCAACGGCACACTCCTTTCCCCGGCTGAACAAGGCTGCCGCGGCCAATTCGATCAACGTTGGATCCGCCATCCGGCCATCCCCGCGGCGATCGCAAGCCAGTAACCCAGACGAGGGCAGAAGCCCAACAAAGCCCGGGAAGGCTTGAACGACATCCCAGTTCTTCTGAACAGCAGGGTGATGCCACATGGCCGTATTCATCGCTGCAGCGACCAAAACAGGCACCTCAGTCGCCAGGAGAACACTGGCCAATAGCCCCTCTCCCGATCCCTGTGACCAGCGACTCAGCGTGCTGGCGCTCATCGGAGCAACAATAACCAGCTCTGCCCATTCAGCCAACTCAATGTGCAGTGGTCGGCTTCTGGACGGATCCCATTGATCGCCATCGCAATAACAGGGATGTCGACTCAAACTTGCTATAGCGACTGCACTCACCAAGCGCTCAGCACTGGGGGTGACCAAACAGCGCACAACAGCACCAGCTTTTACGAGGGCACTCACCAATAACGGTGTTTTTACCGCAGCGATGCTGCCGCTCGCCGCCACGAGCACATGCCGTCCAACCAACGGACCAGGCATGGCATCAGTCCTCATCAAAAGGTTCCTGATCCACGAGGTGGTGATACAGAAGTGTCAACTCAGGCCGATGAATGGCCAAGGCGCGCAATAAATGCCAATCCTTCAGGCTGTCGAAGGGGGTGCAGTAATCGTCTTCTTCAAGGCGCCGTGCCAGCTCTGCCGTCGTGTCGTCATCAAATGAGGCGAGCTGTTCCGGAGTAACCATCAGTTTCGGCAAAGCTCCTGGCTTCAGTTTGACGCAACCCCTGACAGCTAGCTTTTGCTGAAGGGGGATTTAGCTCAGCTGGTAGAGCGCTGCGATCGCACCGCAGAGGTCAGGGGTTCGAGTCCCCTATTCTCCACTCAAATGAGACGCCACATTCCCCTCCTGCTGGCGCTCGGCTCTGTAGTTCTACTGAGCACCTTGGCCCGTCCAGCAGCACTGCTGACCTTCACAGCTCTAGCCATGGCTTGCGCTGTTGGTCACAAACAAATCCGCCGCCATTAACCCTCTATGGGGTAAAAGGGGGGGAGAGTAAATCCCCCCTGTTATCGATGTCGCAGTCGAAACGCGAGCAGGTCGTGAGCCACCTGCGCTACATCCGACAGGAGCTTCGTGAGATGCACCAAGGAGTCATGGAAGACGGTCTCTTGCCTGAAGCCGGAGAAGTGCGCGGTGTGATGGCACAAATGGAGGCTCTATTGGAGCTTCTGGAGGGCAAATCATCCCGCAAAGCAAAAGCTGAGTCCAAATAGATACGCCCACAAGCCACTTCACAACCGATTCCCTCTGGGTTGGCTTCGTTCATCCCATCAAAAAGCCCGGTATCAGCCGGTTTTTTTGATGGGATTGTCGTTTCATCCGGAATGAAGCCGGTCAAGTGTTTACACCTGAGGTAAACAAGGGGTCGAAACACTTGCCGGATCAGATGAATCCCTGGCTGATTGGCTTCATCTGACTCTGGAGTTTAAATCTTGCGACGGCTTCAATCCACTCGTCTTCAAACCCAATGGGGCGAAGCCATCCATCGTCTTGAGGATTGGACACAAAATCCATGGAGGAGATTGTCGTTACTGGCGATTGCACTGTTCAGTGGCTTTTTGCTGGGTAGTGCCGTTACCTCTGTAGCGGGTGTTCTCTCCCAAATGGATCCCGTGGCTGCGCTCATCGTGGTTCTTGGGACCGAACTCACTATGCGCCGCGTTCGCAGGTCGGGATCGTCAAGAACGCTCTTAGAACAACTTCTCGATCTCAGTCGAATCGGCTTTCTGTATGGGCTCTTTCTTGAGGCGTTCAAGCTGCTTTAACGGCGTACAAGTCATGAACACAGACAAATCCTGGGGGGCTACATACCCTTCAGATTGGCTCCTCTGCTGCCATCTATGGCCGGCGATCACTAATTTTTAGAACTCGAACCGCCTGCAGAGCGGCTTCGCCATGCGCCCCATGTGGTGATTGTTGGTGGCGGATTTGCTGGAATTCAGGCCTGTCGAGCCTTGGCTCAATCAGAGGTGCGCATCACCCTGATCGACAAACGCAACTTCAATTTATTTCAGCCGTTGCTTTATCAAGTGGCAACGGGATTGGTCGCAAGCGGCGACATTGCAACACCCCTACGCGAGCTCGTGGTGAAGCAACCAAACGTGCAAATCCTGCTCGGCGAAGTCACCCAATTGATCCCGGCTAAACACCAAATAGTGTTCAACGGAAAAACATTCAGTTACGACCATCTCGTACTCGCAACAGGCTCCGACAGCAGCTTTTTCGGGAAAGACGACTGACGCACTTTTGCGCCACCGATGAAAATCCTCGAGCACGCCGAAGAAATCCGCAGACGCCTCCTCATGGCGATGGAGCAAGCGGAACAAACTCCCGACCCCGAAGCACGGCAATTTCTTCAAACCGTTGTTGTGATCGGGAGTGGTCCGAGCGGCTGCGAGATGGCGGGAGCCGCCTCTCGAATGCTGCGATGGTCCCTAAAAAATGCCTACCAATAGCTGGATCCAACAAAGTCCCGAATTCTTTTGATTGATCCAGGCGAAACGGTGCTGCGAAGCATGCCTGAGGAGCTCTCCAAACAAGCACTACAAGCCCTGCAAAAAGTGGGGGTCGACTTCCTTCAGCAGAGTCGTGTGGAAAGTATGCGCCCAGGCGAAGTGGTGGTAAGCACTCCTGATGGAGAGCAATGCATTCGCGCCGCCACCGCGATCTGAACCGCAGGCGTCCGTGCCTCACACCTTGGTCATGCCTTGGAAGCCACAACAGGATGCAGCCTCGATCGCGGCGGACGTGTTGTGGTGGAATCTGATTTTTCCATTGCCAGCTATCCCGAAATTCGCATCGCTGGTGATCTCTGCAGCTACAGCCATACCAAAGATGGCCAACCCCTACCTGGCATGGCAGCGCCTGCCAAACAGGCGGGCAGCTTTATTGGCAAGGACATTGCAGCTGTGGTGGCCGGTCGTCCACGCCCAAAATTTCAATTTTTAGATCTCGGGAGCATGGCCATTGTCGATGGGTCCAGCGCCGTTACCGACTTGCGAGGGCTCAAGTTCTCAGGCCTAATCGGAGTACTGCTTTGGGCTGGAGTGCATCTAGGACTTATCCACGACATGCAACAACGGGTCTCTTTCGCCACAAATTGGATTTTTAGCCTGTTAACCCGGCAGCGGGCATCCATGTTGCTAACGGGCATGCCCAGCCAGCACATGGCTCTCAATGCAGCTGACGCACACTTTCCGATGCGGAGCGGTGAAGGGCCTTCAAATGCTTCCCCAGATGCGGCCTTGCAAGCAGCCATGGAGTACTACTCCAAGGAAATCTCAGGGCTGTCGAACACTCAAGAGCTGATCGACACCAATGAGGATTCCGCAGCGGACTCAGCTGCCGCCATCAAATAGAGCAACGCCATCCGGACAGGAACCCCATTCCTCACTTGCTCCTCCACGAGGCAAATGGATGGGTCATCCAACAACCGACTCGTCATCTCGACGCCACGATTAACGGGTCCAGGATGAAGGACGGGAACCTGCCGTCCACACAACTGAAGCCGCGCATGGCTCAAGCCATAGTCCCGGTGGTAACGCTCAAGGCTGGTCAATAACTGCTGTGTCATGCGTTCCTTCTGCAGTCGCAGTGTCATCACAGCATCTGCACCAGGTAGAGCTTGTTCAAGACGGCGTTCAACGGTGACCCTGCCTCGTTGAGCAACGGGATCGCAGGACAGCCCAGGCGGAGGAGCATCAACAAACGCAGCAAAATCCTCTGGCAACAAACTTCTGGGTCCACACAGCACCACATCTGCGCCACAGCCAGTGAGTGCCCAGAGATTGGAGCGGGCCACACGAGAATGCAGGATGTCTCCAACAATCACGATTTTTTTACCAGCTAAGGCTTGAGGTGTTGGCTTCTGTGCATCGAAGTGGCGAGCCAGGGTGAGCAGATCCAACAGCCCCTGACTCGGATGGCTGTGGAGACCATCTCCCCCATTCAGCACCACGGTGCGCTCCCCAAGCCGATCCAAATCAGCGGCGAGTTGCTGGGGAACAGATGTAGAGCGATGACGAACCACCAGCACGTCAGCGCCCATGGCGACGTAGGTGCGGGCTGTATCCAAAACGCTTTCCCCCTTACTCAGCGAACTACTGGAGGGAGAAAAACTCATGACATCGGCTGAAAGCCGCTTTGCAGCCAACTCGAAACTGCTGCGCGTGCGGGTGCTGGGCTCAAAAAACAGCGTGGCCACAAGACGTCCCTGCAGCGCTGGCAACTTACGAACACCCGTGACCGGAAGGGATCGAAACCGTTGAGCCAGTTCAAGGATCGAAGCAAAATCATCCCGAGAGAATGAGGCCAGATCAAGAATGTGACGGTGGTGCCAACCGCTCATACCGACCCCTCATCACACGCTGACCAAGCCTGATCAAAGGACGGCTGGCGATCCCCCAAGGCACGACGACTAATACTGCGACTCAGCTGCAAATACCAACGCCAGGGGAGCTCTTGTCCCTGAGAGATTCCAATTCGCGTCGTGGTCACAAGCACGGGGCTGGCGAGGGATGCTGGCCTAGGCGCCAACCACACGTCATGTTCGCCCGTTACAGGACAACTGTCATCTCCCCGATCCAGACCAAAACGCCGAGCAAGAAGCCCTGGACCAGCGGCCACTCGCTCTGACTCACCTGGAATCGCGATCGCCCGAAGCAAGACACCGTTGGCCCAATCAGAGCGATCCGTCACCACATTCACGCAGTGGTGGATGCCATAACTCACATAAACGTAGAAACGCCCTGGCGGACCAAAAAGGGTTTCATTGCTTGGAGTACGGCGGCGGTAGCCGTGACAGGCAGGCTCTTCCTGTGAATACGCCTCCGTTTCAACAATCACCCCCCAGATCAGGCAACCGTCGTCCTGACGTTTCACCAACCTGCAGCCAATGAGATCTGGGGCGACAAGCTCTGCAGGGCGGGCGAAAAACAGTTGGGGGAAAGCTTGTGTGATGTCGCTGTGGTCGACGAAGCCGAATCCAACTTGTCTACGTTTGAAGGTAGACATCTGTGCAGCAAGGGCGAAGAACAAGCTTGGCGGCCTCGACATGCCAAAGGGGGAACCCCACACAAACGTTGGGTCAAAGTTTTTTAGAAGAACACAATGGTGTTGGGTCGACCGGCCATTCAGCCGAGACGCCCCTTTGAACTCTCCGAGAGCATGACCGCCTCAACCAATAACGCTTCCAAAAATATTCAAGCCCGGCGGGACAGCATTTTCTTAGTGCTGGCAGGACTCTTTTTAGGAACGCTAGGAATGCTCAACATTCTTGGCTTAACGCGCTTTCTACAACTGGGACACATCGGGACTTGGCCGATCGTCGTTGCTGTTGGTGCCCTCCCATACCCCATCACATTTCTGTGCACAGACCTAATCAGTGAGTTGTGGGGGGAAGAGAAAGCCAACCAGTTGGTGTGGGTGGGGTTACTGCTCAATGGCTGGGTGGTGTTAATCCTGTGGCTTGGAGGCTTACTGCCGGGTTTACCAGGCAGCGACGACAGCACCTTTCGCACCATTCAAGAACTCAGCTTTGGGGCAATCGGGGCCTCCATGGCGGCTTACCTCACGGCTCAATTCATTGATGTGCGCCTGTTCCATTTTTGGAAACACCTCACCAACGGCAAAGCTCTTTGGCTCCGCAACAACGGCTCCACGCTGTTCAGTCAACTCGTCGATACAACGGCTGTGGTGTTAATCAGCCATTACGGCGCCCATGTACTGCCCATCCATACGGATGGTCCACTCTTTCCCCAGCTGGGTAGCTTCATCATCGGTGGATATTTATTCAAAGTATTAGCGGCCCTCGCCGACACACTTCCATTCATCTGGCTCACGGGATGGCTGCGGACATGGCTTGAACTTGATGACAGCACCACGACTACAAGCTAATCCAACTTTTAAGATCCAAATCGATCGCTGCACAGTGAATCAGGTCAAAAAAAGGCACAGCTTCGATGCAATCGATTACAAGCCATCTCCGATCATTCAATCCATTTCATTTGATGCTTACCAACTGGTTTTGCAACGATGGACAAAGCCATCAGGTACTGCACGAAGCTGACAACGTCCAAGATTGATCTCAAAAAGTCACAGCTAAAAAGCATTACTTAACAACTCATTAGCAATGCACAAATTATGCACACATGTGCCCGAGGACGAGCCCCCAGAGCAAGCAATTTGATCGCCGTGACGGAAAACCAAGAGATGGATAAAAGAGCGTAGCAAACCGAAAATATCGATGCCTCAACACCCAAGGGAAGTGAATCATACAGGGCGACAATTGCTTAAGCCTGGCTTGGCCAGCAAGTCGCATAACAAACACTACAACAAGTCATAAGAGGACTTTTTTCGTGAATGTCAGATCAAAAAATTCTCGAAACAAGCTTCAATCACATCATCTAAAAATAATTCTTTTTCTTTCAAATAAACAAACCAAGCCATCAAACAATTGAGGCTTATCATTCCATTTAGGTAGACATATTTCCAGGCATCCGCTTTCTCCACTATTGAGAGATGCACTAACAAACAAAAGGGCGACTCAAAATCAACGAATATTCTTGAGTTCCTGAAAGTCCACCCACAAAGCCTGAAACAGCATCAAACTGCCAAGAGAAACGTGCACGTTGATGGAAGCCGCTTTGTCTGGGTTCAATCTTGGAACCGTACTTGTGGGCAGCATTGTGCTGTTCCCGTTGGCCTGCCTGTTCTTCGGCACCCGAGGCGGTTACTACAACACCGATAAGTACGACGGCAATGGCACCGCCCACTAGCTGCACTCAGGGTTGAACCACCCGACCGATCAACACGCCCCCGCCCTTTGAGATGCCTGTCTTGCTTCCCAACCCAGCTGACAGCACGGAAGACATCCGCCTAGCACTGCGAAGTTGGCCTGAAGTGGAAATATATCTCCGAACGTGCAAAGGCGTGATCATTCCGCTGGGATCCACGGAGCAACACGGTCCAACGGGAGCCATCGGCACCGATGCTCTTACGGCGGAAGCCATTGCCCTCGAGGTCGGCCGTCGCACAGGTGTTTTGGTGACACCCGCCCAAGCTTTTGGCATGGCAGAACATCACCTGGGGTTTGCCGGAACGATGAGCTTGCAACCCGCCACCCTTCTGGCGGTGATGCAAGACCTCATCTTGTCGTTAGCGCGCCATGGCTTTGAACGGGTGTTTGTGATTAATGGCCACGGTGGAAACATCGCGACGACCAAAGCCGCCTTTGCCCAAGCCCACGGAACGGCTGCAAGCCGCGGCCTCCCTGCTTCCCCTCATCTGCGCTGTCGTCTTTCCAATTGGTTTATGGCGGGCCCAGTGATGCGGCAAGCCCGCGATCTTTATGGCAATAAAGAAGGTCATCACGCCACACCCAGCGAGATCGCCGTCACGCTTCAGATCGAACCCAGCTTGCAAAGAAAACAGCGTGCCTTGGAGGATCCAGCACCAGCTGGACCCATCCATGGTCCTGATGACTTTCGACGCCGCCATCCCGATGGCCGCATGGGATCCCATCCATCGTTAGCAACAGCAGACCATGGGGCGGACATCATCGAGACAGCTGCCACCGCGTTGAGCGAAGATCTTCGTAGCTTCCTCAGCGACCCATGAGCCATATCTCAGCCGATGACGTCCGCAAGGTCGCCAAATTGGCTCGCCTCAATCTTCCGGAAGACAAGATCGCCACCTACACAGAGCAGCTGGAATCAATCCTGGGCTACGTCAGTCAACTCGAGCAGGTCGACACCACAGGAGTACCCGAAACCACACGGGCTGTAGAGGTCACCAATGTGACTCGAAAAGATGGGGTTGATCCAACGCCTGTTCGTGAAGAAATACTCAACCAAGCACCTCAGAGGGAAGGTGATTTCTTTCGTGTTCCGAAAATCTTGGCAGATTGATTAACTAAAACGATTTCCAGCGTTTTGCTTCAGTCTTGATGGCGATGGTATCGACAAATGTGAGCCAGCCACGCTGCATCCGCCGCGCTGGAAAAACCTTTGCAACCCGACGCATCTTTCCCCGGCGCCGTTTATGACTTCTGACACCCACCAGGATGTCGTATAAAAAATTATATCCATCGCGACGTGTCTCAAAAATACCCAAACGTTGAGGAGAGCCTTTGGAATCAAGAAGTGATTTGGTGGCCTCATAAGCTGGCTTGTATTCGAACCAGGGAATAGAAGGCCAAAGATGATGAACAAGATGATAATTCTGTCCCATAATCAACCAATTCATTAATTGACCCGGATAAATCCTCGCATTGGTCCAGCGATTGCGAGACGTAAACGGTCTGTGGGGTAAATAATCAAAGAAGAGCCCAAGAGTAACTCCCACCATTAGTGCTGGAGCAAACCAGCAATTAAAAACAAACGGTAAAAAGTCAAATCGAACTGCAGCCAAAACGATCACTAAAAAGATGCTGCGTTCAAAACCCCACTGCATTAGCTCCCAACGCTTCCAAAGGCGACGCTGAAAAAAGAACCATTCGTGGTAGAAAAAACGAGGTGCAATGAGCCACAGCGGGCCAAAAGTACTAACGATGTGATCTGGGTCGTTTTGGGGATCATTCACATGAGAATGATGCTCAAGATGGACCCTCGTAAAAACAGGGAAACTAAATCCTAATAACAATGCAGAGCCATGTCCCATAAGTTGGTTAATCCAACGTTTCGGATGGGCAGCGTTGTGACAGGCATCGTGGATCACCGTGCCTTCTAGATGCAGTGCCAAAAATCCAGTACACAGCAATATTGGCAACGGCCAACCCCCTAAAAACCAGCCCCAAACCGTTAGAGCAGCAAGGGCATACCCACCAAAAAACAACCCCACAGTGGGGTTCCAAGCAGAAGGCGGATCAACAAATTCACGAGGAACAGATCGATACCCAGCTCCGGCCAGACGATTTTCCTGTTGTTGAGCAGGGGTCTGGATCATCCGGTCGGCAGGCAACGCATCAAAATTTCCTCCGACAACACCGTAGTTAAGAAATGCCCACCGCGAGACTTGAACTCGCACAACCGAAGTCACTGGTACCTAAAACCAGCGCGTCTACCAATTCCGCCAGGTGGGCAATGCACACACTTTAAAGATCGCCGCACAATGGGGGAAGCGATTCGCATCGTCGAACCATGCTCGCAACCCTCAGCGGTGACATTTGCCTACTGTTCGGCCTCGCCTTGCTCCTCCTACCACTGCTCGCTGTCGAGCTAAGCCGTCCTCGAGACGGAGTGTGGGGAGCGGTTGTGCTGATCCTTGGCCTGGTACTGGTCACCAGCAGCGACCGGATGCGGGGAGCCCCCATGCTGGCCGTGCTTTGCGGCAGCCTCTTGATCAGCCGCCTCAGTGCCGAAGTAGGCCAAGCAAGGTGGTGCGCTTTAAGTGAAGAAGAACAAAAAAAACTTGGATCGCCAGACCACTTGCTCAACAACCTGCAGCAACTTGGCTCAGCTGTGGCAAGCCTGGGGGGAGGCCTCACAGGAATCGTCAAACAACTCAAACCAGCAGGAAAATCAGGAGTCACCTCAAAAAAATGGGTTCGTCCCGAGCCAGAACCCTCCAACACTGCTGAAGCCGAACCTGAATTCAGCACGTCCACTGAAGCCCAGCCCGAATCAACTCCTGAACCCACACCGGCCACAAGCGCACCGGAGAGTGAAGGCGAAGCCCGATAATTCCTCAATCAGACCAGAGAGCCTGTGAGTAAGGAAACACGCGGTGCCGCTGAGGAACGTCCCTCTTACAAAAACACTCTCAACTTGCTGCAAACCAGCTTTGGGATGCGTGCCAATGCCGTAACCCGGGAGCCAGAACTCCAAAGCTTTTGGGCGGATAACGGTATTGATTTCAAGCTTGGCTTAACCAACAAAGGACCGACCTTCACCCTCCACGACGGGCCGCCCTACGCCAATGGCGCCTTGCACATGGGCCATGCGCTCAACAAGGTGCTCAAAGACATGGTGAATAAGTACCAAATCTTGAAGGGACGCCGCGTTCGGTTTGTCCCTGGATGGGACTGCCATGGCTTGCCCATCGAACTCAAAGTTCTCCAGTCGATGGATCAAGAGCAGCGCCAGGCACTGACTCCAATCAAATTGCGCAAGAAGGCTGCTGCCTATGCCCGAAAGCAGGTGGACGGCCAAATGAAAGGCTTCCAGCGCTGGGGTATCTGGGCTGACTGGGATCAGCCCTACCTCAGCCTGCAAAAGGAATACGAAGCAGCTCAGATTCGAGTCTTCGGGGACATGGTGCTTAAAGGCCACATTTATCGCGGCTTAAAACCAGTGCACTGGAGCCCCAGCTCGCGCACCGCCCTCGCCGAGGCGGAACTGGAGTATCCCGATGGCCATGTCAGTCCAAGTGTCTACGCAGCCTTCCCCGTGGTGGAGCTTCCTGGGGCACTGCGCAATTGCTTGCAAACAGAAGGCATCGTCCTACCCAGTGAAACGGAGGATCTCGGCAAGGCGGTACAAGTCGCGATCTGGACCACAACCCCTTGGACCCTCCCCGCCAACCTGGCGGTGTCCGTCAATGAGCGACTCGACTATGCCCTCGCCGATGACGGCAAGGGTCGTCTGCTGCTCGTGGCGGCTGACCTCATCGAATCCCTGAGCACAACCCTCGACCTTCCCTTAAAACGAAAAGCCACCATCAAAGGCTCGCTTTTGGCCGGCCTGATCTATCGCCACCCCCTCCTGGAACGGACAAGCCCAGTGGTAATTGGCGGCGAATACATCACCACTGAATCGGGAACAGGCCTCGTTCACACAGCACCGGGCCATGGGGTCGATGATTTCCATACGGGCCAGAAAAACGGCTTACCAGTGCTTTGTCCTGTCGACGAAGCGGGCACCCTCACCGACGAAGCCGGGCCCTTTGCCGGTCTCAATGTATTGAGGGATGCTAATTCAGCCATTATCCAAGCCCTCGAAAACGTTAACGCCCTGCTCAAGCATGAGCCCTACGGCCATCGCTACCCCTACGACTGGCGAACCAAAAAACCAACGATCTTTCGCGCCACCGAACAGTGGTTTGCCTCCGTCGATGGTTTCCGTGACCAAGCGCTCGCCGCCATCGACAAGGTGAATTGGAACCCAACATCGGGTCGAAACCGGATCGAATCAATGGTGAAAGAGCGAGGTGACTGGTGCATCTCCCGCCAGCGCACCTGGGGCGTACCGATTCCGGTTTTTTACAACTGCAGCAATGGCGAGGTGTTACTAAATGCCGACACCTTGGAGCACATCCAGGCCCTAATTGCTGAACATGGCGCTGATGTTTGGTGGGAGAAAGACGAAACCGAGCTCCTACCAGCGGCCTACGCCAGCGAAGCCAACCAATGGCGCAAAGGGACAGACACGATGGATGTATGGTTCGATTCAGGCTCCAGTTGGGCCGCTGTTGCAAGCCAGCGCGACGATCTCAGCTACCCAGCAGATCTTTATTTGGAAGGATCCGACCAGCACCGTGGCTGGTTCCAAAGCTCGTTACTCACCTCAGTGGCCGTCAATGGCCATGCTCCCTACAAACGTGTTCTCACCCATGGCTTTGCTCTGGATGAGAAAGGTCGAAAAATGAGCAAATCATTGGGCAATGTGGTGGACCCGATGGTGATTATTGCTGGGGGTAAAAATCAAAAACAAGATCCTCCCTACGGCGCCGATGTTTTGCGGCTTTGGGTGAGTTCAGTGGATTATTCAGCCGACGTACCCATCGGAGCAGGAATCCTGCGACAACTGGCTGATGTTTACCGAAAAGTCCGAAATACCAGCCGCTACTTACTCGGCAACCTGCACGATTTCGATCCCAGCCTTGACGCCATTCCAGTGAGTGAGCTGCCCTTACTCGATAGCTGGATGCTTCAACGTACTGCTGAAGTTATGGACGATATCAATGCAGCATTTGAAAGTTATGAGTTTTATCGCTTCTTTCAGCTTCTGCAGAACTACTGCGTTTCCGATCTATCCAATTTTTATCTCGATATCGCCAAAGACCGGCTCTATGTAAGCGCTCCTGCCGACCGGCGTCGCCGATGCTGTCAAACAGTCATGTCCTTAATTATTGAGCGCCTGGCTGGCCTAATCGCTCCCGTCCTTTGCCACATGGCGGAAGACATTTGGCAAAACCTTCCCTATCCCGTTGAACAAACATCCATTTTCCAAAACGGCTGGCCAAGTGTTCCTGCCGAGTGGCGAGATCTCGGTTTAACCACTCCAGTCCAACAGCTGCGACAGCTTCGAACAGCGGTCAACAAAGTGCTGGAGGACTGCCGAAACCAACAAGAACTCGGCGCATCCCTTGAAGCAGCCGTGCGGTTAGAAGCTCGCAGTCCTGAACTCCAAACCGCTCTGCAATGGCTCAATGAGCATGGTGATCCCGAGGTAGATGGCCTAAGGGATTGGCTCCTGGTCTCCCAACTCCAAATCGGGGGCGAGCCATGGGCAGAACTTTTGGCCAGCCAAGACGACGAGCAGGTTTTGATCGAGGTGGCCCATGCTCGTGGCTGCAAATGCAGTCGCTGCTGGCACTACGAAGGGGACGTCGGACGGCACGATGACCATCCCGATCTGTGTGGGCGTTGCCTCGAAGTTCTGGAGAGAAGAACTCACCAATCGGCCTGAGCCAGTAAGTCAGCAGGAGGCATCGGTCCTGCCAAGACGCTCTCATCGCCAGGGGTTAAAGGTCCCAGCAGCAGCTCAGCACAACGAAGAACCGTGCCATCCGGAAGCACCGAAGCATCGGGGTCAAATCGTGTGGGATGGGTTGTACTACTACTAAAACCACGGAAAATCAGCAGTTCAAACGGCTCCACTCCCACGACACCCAGCAGTCGCAACACCCGATCGACATGGTTCCGGCTGCGCTCTTCTAGCTGAGCGACCAACTCGATATCCGTCATTAAAAATCCCCTGCAACACGTCCATAACGCGGTAAACGAATCAAGAGCCACTGCAGCAAGCCAGCCAAGTAAGCCACCAAAGCCACATAGCCCACAAAGGCGGCAAATGCTTCAGTCCACTGCCCGCCAAAAATGAAATCAAACATCGTGGCCGCAAGACCATGCAAACCCTGAGGTGCCTCTAGCCATGCCAAACAGCTTGCGGTTTGCCCCCCTTGAAGACAGTTGAGGCCAGTGGTGGTCATCGCCAAGCTGATGACACCAAACCCACTCAAAGCCCAGCGCCACAATCGAACAGTGAGGGGTAGGGCTTTCCAAGCTGGCTGATCAGCAAGCTCTTCATTGAGATCCACCCAGAACCACACACTCACCACCATCAGCACAGGCGCAACAACAGCTGTGAGGTATCCGAGCGGCCGTTCGTCCACCAGCAGCAACACACTGATTCCCATCAGGCTGGCCACTTTCCAATACAGCCCAAGAAGACGCAAAACCATGGCGTCACGCCGCCATGCAGACCAAATCAACAAAACGAGAGGCAGACCCACCGCAAACGTGGCGGCCAGCCGGTACGTCAGCCACACCAGTGCGCGGTAAGACAGCTCGTTCACAAATGGGTTTCAAGTTGGCGCCATTATCGACGCACCCGGCAGCCCTGCAGCCCTGCAGGATTGATAGGGTCCAAACCATGCCGACGTTCTCCCTTTTCAGCTGGTTGCAAGGCGCCTCATCAGCGCCCCGATGCCGCACTGGTTTGTCCACCAACCCATCCCTCGATGAGGCGGTTCGTGATGTAGTGAATCAGGTGGGACGCCGCGGAGAGGCTGATCTAGCCCTCGTGTTCGTTTCGACTGGCTATGCCAGCGACCTACCGCGTTTGCTGCCGATGCTTCAGAACGGACTACGCGCCAAACACTGGTTTGGATGCGCAGGTGGAGGTGTGGTCGGAACAAAAGCGGATGGAAACGCCTCTGAGCTCGAACAGGGGCCGGCCCTCAGCGTCACGCTGATGAGTCTCCCGGGAGCAGACATTCAGACACGTGTTCTCAGCACCGATAAGTTGCCCGACCTCGATGGAGCCTCCCTCGACTGGCAGGACTGGGTCGGGATTGATCCCCATGCAAGCCGGAGCCAAATCGTCCTGATCGATCCCACCTGTCGAGGCATCAACGACCTAATCAGTGGCTTGGACTACGCCTACCCAGACGCGGAAAAGATTGGTGGCATCGCAGCACCCCACAACGCTCCCCACGGCTCGCTTCTGGTCGACCAAAAGGTGGTCACGGGTGCGGTGGTCTGCTCGATCGGCGGCGACTGGGTTTTCGACACCGTGGTTGCCCAAGGATGTCGCCCAATTGGGCCGGTCTTCGCCATCGAACAGGTGCAGCGCAACGTTCTGCTCGAACTCAACGACGGCACCACGACGGCGAGTCCAGTGGCCTGTCTGCAACGGGTTCTTGCCGACTTGAGCGAACCGGAACGAGACTTGGTTCGGCACTCGCTATTTCTGGGCATTGAGCGCCGCAACCTCCAACTGCCAACAGCGGGAGTTCAACCCAAAGACAGCGCTTTTTTGATTCGCAACCTGATTGGTGTTGACCCCAGCAATGGCGCTGTAGCTGTAGCCGAACGGGTGCGTGCTGGCCAGAACGTTCAGTTTCATTTGCGGGAAGCCGAAGCCTCTCGGCAAGAAGCCCTTGCCCTCCTGAGCCAACATATGAGTGAGGTGGAGGAACCCATCACGTTTGGACTTCTCATGGCTTGCCTCGGCCGCGGCCAAGGCCTGTTCGGCACACCTGACGGTGATGTAAATCTGGGCCGCAGTGTGTTTCCGGACTTACCGATGGCAGGTGCTTTTTGCAACGGTGAGATCGGCCCCGTTGCAGGAACAACCCACTTGCATGGCTACACCGCCTGCTGGGGACTCCTCCGTTACGCCCCCATCTCAGGCTCGAGCAACTCTTAGGCCCTTGCGACAGCACGTCAATCCCCTCAGTCGTTTTTTTCAGCTGCCCTTGCGGTTGCCCCCACCAAACGACCTTTTCACTCACGCTGAGCAACCCATCCATCTCGACATCGGGTGCGCACGGGGTCGCTGCATTCTCGGTTTGGCCGACCGTCATCCGAGTTGGAATCACATCGGTGTCGAAATTCGTCGCCCCTTGGTGATCCCTGCCGATCGCGAAGCTCTTCAGAGCCCCCACGGAAACGTGCGGGTGTTGTTTTGCAACGCCAATATCAGCCTGGAAGAGTGGATGGAAACCCTGCCAAAGGATCGTCTGCAGCGGGTATCCATTCAGTTTCCGGACCCTTGGTTCAAGCGACGCCATCGCAAACGGCGGGTCTTGCAACCCGGCTTACTCATGGCGATCGCCTCAGCACTTCAACCCGGGAAAGACTTCTTTATACAGAGTGATGTGCGCGAGGTCGTCGATCCGATGGTGGCTCTCACCGAACTGTCGGATTGTTTCGACCGTCCTGAAGCTGATGAGACTCCATGGCGCAGCACAAATCCCCTATCGGTGCCAACTGAGCGGGAGCGCTATGTGATGGACCAACAGCTTCCTGTGTATCGCGTCCTCTTCCGTCGAAACCACACCAATCAACCTCCACTCGATGCGTTGGAGAAGCGCTGGCAGGAGATCGATAATCCAAGCAATGCTCCAACGCCAGAAGCCTGAAGGATGCCCGCAACGGATGTGTCCAGTCGTTCGGTACCAATGCTGTTGTGCTGGCAAGGTCGCCTAAAGGCAAGCCCCTCCACCTTGCACAGATTGGAGCTGCTAGCCGGCTGCCTTTTGATTGTTCTGCTGGGTGGTCTTCCCCTTTTAACGCGTTCGGGGCTCGCCCTTTTGTTGTTGAGCAGCGGGCTTCTTTGGCTGCTGTGGAGCCTCGCCACTCCGACCGCTCCAATCGACAAAATCACGACGTGGCTCCTGATCATTTTGGGACTTGCCGTTCTGGCCACTGGGGTCTCACCGGTGCCGATCGCAGCCACAAAAGGTCTGTTGAAACTGCTGAGCTACCTCGGTGTTTATGCCTTAATCCACAAGCTTTTGATTCATCACAAGCACTGGTGGGACCGCCTTCTAGCTGCCTTGCTCTGCGGCGGATTAGTGAGCAGTGTTCTTGCTCTCAGGCAGCTCTATGCCAGCTCCGAAGAACTGGCGAGTTGGGCTGATCCAAACTCCATGAGTGCCAGCACCATCCGGATCTACGAACCGCTGGGCAACCCAAACCTGTTGGCCGGCTATTTGCTGCCCTTGCTGCCATTCGCTGCCATCGGCCTGTTGCGCTGGAAAGGCTTTGGTTGTCGGCTCTTTGCATCTATCACCTTGGTGCTCACAACAGTCGCCACAGTGCTCACCTACAGCCGTGGGGGCTGGTTAGGGATGATCGCAGGGCTCACCGTTGTCGTACTTCTGCTCTTGGTACGCGGCACCCAATCTTGGCCTTTGATCTGGCGGCGTTTACTCCCGTTAGCAGTTCTGCTCATCGGTGTTGTTGTGCTCGTTGTGGCCGCCACGCAATTGGAGCCCATTCGCACAAGGATTAGCAGTCTTGTCGCCGGTCGAGGGGACAGTTCCAACAATTTCCGCATCAATGTTTGGTTTGCTGCCGCTGAAATTATGCGCGACCACCCCTGGCTGGGCATCGGTCCTGGCAATGCCGCCTTCAACAGTATTTATCCGCTATATCAACAACCCAAGTTCAATGCCCTCAGCGCCTATTCCGTCCCACTAGAAATTCTGGTGGAGATGGGCATTCTAGGCCTGATCGCCTGCGTTGGGCTTCTAAGTGCTGCGGTGCGGAAAGGCTTGGCAAGCCTTCACCTCGATCGACCAGAAGCCTTGGCTGGCATCGCTTGCCTAGCTGCCATCAGTGGGATGCTGATTCAAGGCATTACCGACACGATCTTCTTTCGGCCAGAAGTCCAAATCAGTGGTTGGTTTGCGCTAGCGACCTTATCTAGCCAGTCCGGTCAGTCCAAGGAGGCGTAATGCTGCTCGCAGGATTTGATGCGGGACAAACCAGGACGCGTTGCCGCATTAGTCGATGGCATGAAAGTCACTGGGAGCTGGTCGGTGATGGTTATGGACGCGGCGTTTCTCACCTGGCGTCAGCGGATGGTGTGAACCGTTTCCGTGAAGCAATCCGCTGTAGCAGCGCGGAAGCGATGAACCTCCACCCTGAGATAACACTCGATGGTGCTGTCATGGGCGCCAGCGGCATGGAGCAAGGATCCATCGTCCAAGAGCAAGCCACTGATCTACTCGCCGAAACCTTGGCCCTGCCACGGCCTCACGTACTGGCCACTGGTGATGAACGCACGGCGCTTCGCGGAGCTTTTCCAAATTATGCCGGCATCGTTCTCCTCAGTGGAACTGGAATGATCTGCCTAGGGCGAACTGATCAAGGCGTGGAGCATCGCTGCGGAGGATGGGGTTGGCTCTTGGATGGAGCTGGCTCAGCCTTCGACATTGGCCACCAAGGTCTTCAACTGAGCCTCCAGATGGCAGATGGCAGGAAACCAGACCATCCACTACGCAAACAAATCTGGACGGCCCTCGACTGCACAACCAGCGCAGCAGTGAAAGCCAGGGTGGTGCAGCCAAACTTTGGTGCAGCAGGTTTTGCAGCACTGGCCCCTCTCGTGGCATCCGCCGCTGAAGCAGAGATGGACGAAGCCCGCTGCATCCTTAAGCAATCAGCCCTGGCCTTAGCGACATCCGTCTACACGGTGGCTCAGAAACTGCACCTCGAGAGTCCAGATCTAGTCGGCCATGGCGGAGCCCTCGAGCATCTCGATGGCTTCAGCCGTTTGGTGAAGACAGCTGTTAAGACCGTTCTCCCATCAGGCCAATGGATTCCCCCATCAGGAGATGCATGTCATGGCGCCTTGGTGATGGCCCAAGAACTCATGGTTAAGCAGCATTGAGGCATTTATCAACCTCAGATGCGAGGTGATCAGCCCAGTGCTCCACAAGAGAGGCATCAACAGCCTCCACCATCACTCGCACCAAGGACTCCGTGCCACTCGCTCGCACGAGAACACGTCCATCTGAGCCCATGCTTTCTTCGGCAGAACTGATCGCAGCCATTAATGGCTCAACACTCGACCACTCCTTACGGCGCGCTTGACTTTGCACCCTGACATTCACCAACTTCTGCGGGAAGGGCTGAAAACTGCGATCTAACCAATCGCCCAGCGTGATCCTCTGGGCATGACACAAGGTGGACAGCTGCAAGGCAGTAAGCACCCCATCCCCACACAAGCCATGGGATGCCGCAAGGATGTGGCCAGATTGCTCTCCGCCAAGGGCTGCACCGCTAGCCACCATCGCGGCATGGACATGCTGATCTCCAACAGGAGTGCGCTCAAGGATGCCGCCGCGCTGCTCCCAGGCCCGTTGAAAACCGAGGTTCGACATCACGGTGGCGACGAGTCGTTGATCGGGAAGGGCTTGTTGTTCCTGGAGCACAGATCCCCAGAGGAACATCACGTGGTCGCCATCCACAATCCGGCTCAGGCCATCCACAGCCAACATCCGATCCGCGTCCCCATCAAAAGCAAAGCCCATCACAGCGCCTCGCTCTTTCACGGCTTCTTGCAGCGGGCCTAGGGCTGTTGAGCCACAGCCCACATTGATTCGAGAACCATCGGGCTCACCATGCAAAACAGTCAGATCAGCACCGAGGGCTTGAAATGCATCGGCCGCACACGCTGTGGCAGACCCCCAACAAAGGTCAAGCACGATCGGGACACCATCTAGGCGATGAGTCCCAACAGCTGAGAGCAGTAACTCTCGATAATCCGCAAGCAAGTCGGAACTTTGCCGCAATCCGCCACAAATCGAGTGGTCATGGTTGGGAGGGTCGATCTCGCCACGAAGACCAGCCTCGATCTGTGCCTGACGCTCGGGGGCCAATTTCGCCCCATTCGCACCAAAGACCTTAATGCCGTTGTCCTCTGGTGGATTGTGGCTTGCCGAAACCATCAGGCCGCCTGCTACTCCGAATTTGCGGATCAACAGCGGTACGGCTGGGGTTGGACACAAACCCAGGTTCCAAACCTCACGCCCGGCGGCGGTGAGACCAGCCGTTAAGGCTGATACCACCATGCTGCCGCTGGTGCGTGAATCCATCCCAATCAAGACAGGCCCCTCGATGGCCAACACCCGTCCAACCCAGTAACCCACTTGCAAACAAAGGGCTGGTGTAACGACGCTGCCCACTCGACCACGAATGCCATCGGTACCAAAACCGGGGATGGCATCCCCAAGGGTCGGACCAGCAGGAGAAAACGCCGCTTGAACCATGGGTCTCAATCGTGGAGAGCAGATTACGGAAACGCCGCCCTCACTCCAAATACTCACTTCAGACACTCAACGCCAACGAAGGGGGTGGCGAAGCAAAGCGATGAGTTCAAGTCCAGCCCAAATGGCGGAGCTGACCACCAGCCAGCCTGGAACAAGCTGAAGGGGCCATAACCAGCGCCCTCCCCACAGCACTGCACAAGACACCACCGCCAACCCTATGCACCTTCGCTGCCAGCACCCTGGTGGAGAGGATGGCATCACTGATCTGAGTAGAACCCACAGAATGACAGCACTGTTAGGACGCGCTTGAACCAAGGCCCCCGACTTGGGACCCTTCTCTTGCTTGGGACCGCAGCCCTGACTGGCTTCGCCACCTGGGGTGGTCAGAGGCTGCTGGCGCATTGGCATCAGCCCTTAACGCCGGATCAATCGGCAGCGCAACTCTGGACGACCTACCGCTGGGCGATCGATCCCCAACAGCGCCGTGAAGCCGCGCTGTTGATGGCTGCAAAAACGGGTTCATTCGACGGATTACAAAGCCAGGCTTGGGGAACTAATCAGCTGGGAGCGGTGGTCTTAGAACAAGCGGCGGAGACGGCAACCAGGCGAGGAGAGCAAGGCGATGCCCGCGAGCTCTGGCACGACCTGCTCACACGATTTCCTCACTCAGCTGCATCCGCATCAGCTCGCCGCGTACTGGGGAACCAAGACCCAGCACTGCATCAAGACTTACTGAAGCAACAGCCCAGCCATCCAGCTGCGCTGAGTGTGGCGGCATCGATGGATCCACATCCCGATATTGGACACCAGGGAGCGATTCACCTCGCCCGTTGGGGAGCTCGTTGGCCAGGAGCGTTCAATCGCATCAGCCAGGCATGCAATGACAACAGTTCGACCGCTCCAAAGACAAAAGAGCGGCAGTGGCTTGCGCGGGGCCTTGCCAGCCTTGGGGATGGCCAAGGGGCACTGCAGTGCCTTGAGCGCAAACCGCCTGGCTCCATGCCACCCAGTTCAAATGAACCCTCCACACAACTCGCAATTGGACAGGCTTTACTTCGAGGCGGCCACATCAAAGAGGGCACAGAACTGCTCCTGAGCCTGACCCGTGATCACCCGCAGGCCTCGGCCAGCATTGAGGCTGCTCGCCTGCTGAGCGAACCTCTGCGACCGTCGAAACAGGTGCTCGATGCCATTCCGGTATCCATCCAAAAGCGTTCCGCCGCCATCGCGACAGCCCGAGTTCGACTGGCCGATGGTGAAGGTGCCGAAGAGGTTCTTCAGCGCTGGCCGGATGATCCGGACGCGTGGCAACTGCAATGGGACCTCGCCAGAAAGGCCCTGTTATCGGAGAACTGGGAAAAGACCAGAAGCCTCCTCACCCGTGAACCAAGCGCACAAGCCTTGCCAGATCCCTTGGAAACCCGAAGACTGTATTGGCTTGGCTGGAGCGAATCACAGCTAGGAGATCAAAATCGGGCCAGAGCAATCTGGCAGCAGCTTGCTAGCCAATTCCCCACCGGCTATTACCAATGGCTCGCGACCGCAGCACTTGGAGACGCCAAACCGCTCAAGTTGTCAGGAGCAGCATTAACCCAAGCGCAGGTGATGTCCTGGACCCCCTTAAACAGTTCTCAATCCTTCGTCAACACGCTTTGGCGTCTTGGGCTGCAGCCACAAGCCTGGGAAACCTGGCGCAGCGGAATCGATCCCAGCACCCCACAAGCCAAGGCAGAACAATTGGTCGAAAGCAGGCTTCGCTTGGCCGTTGGAGACAGTTGGATGGCTCTCGATCAACTGCGATGGCTCAGCCTGCGCTGGCGTTCAGCCAGCTGCCGTGAACGAATCGACTTACAACAAAGCCAACACCCGCGGCTGTTCGAAGACGCACTCCGTCCAGCGGCGAATGCCCAGCAGCTGCCTCTCGAGCTGCTCTTTGCCGTGAGCAAACAAGAATCTCGATTCGCATCAGGAGTGACCTCCACTGCGGGAGCCATTGGTCTTATGCAATTGATGCCCGCTACCGCCAGAGAACTCGCAGGAGCTCAGCTGACAGAGGACGAAATCAGAGAGCCGAAGCAAAACGCCGCGCTGGGTGCTGCGTACCTAGTCCAGCTCCTTCAGCATTGGCAGGGAGATGCCTTTCGCAGCATTGCGAGCTACAACGCCGGCCCAGGAGCTGTGGGGTCTTGGCCTATGCAGGCCCTCAACGATGCTCCTGCTCTATGGGTGGAACGCATTCCCTACCCAGAAACGCGGTATTACACCAAAAAAGTTCTCGATAATTTTTTTGGCTACTTAGGCAGCGACAAGATTTTTTGTAAACCAACCCTGGACGGGATTAGGCAAGACATGCCCTAGCCCAATTCCCGCAAAAACAATGACGGCCATCATGACGACAGACGTGGATGGCTTTAGGGAAACCCCAACGCGTGCAAGATCAAGACGCGCCAAAAGCACCGCAGATGCCAACACCAGAAGATCACTCAGCAAGTTGAGAAACAGCACATAAATGCCCACTGTCACCACAACCAAAAGGTTGACCACCAAGGTCATGAACCGGCTATAAGCCATCAACAATGAAAACTGCCGCATCACCAGGGACGGCATCGTGCACACCACAACAACGGTGAAAACCTGCAGAAGCTCCAGAGACCAAAACATTGCTGGGCTAATGCCCCGTGCATTGCTGAACAGAGGTTGGACGAGATTCCAATGGTTACCCAACACGACGGCAACACAAAACAGCAACGTCAAAAACGGTGCCCGCACCGGCAGGCTCAGCAAGCGCAACAAAGCCATGAGCTCAAGCTAATCCCGTTGCCTTGAAGGAGCTGCCAAAGTGAACTCACTTGCACACGACTGATGACCGGTAGCCCTCAGCCCAGGCCGCTGGGCCGGCTTCAACAGGTTGTCCTCGTGGTGATCGCCGTCGGACTCGCCGTTGGCCTGCTGTTGATGCGTGGAGGAATCCAAAGCGAAACTCCGATGGAACAACTGGCCAGGCGTTCCGTTGAACCGGACATTGCTCTCGCTAACGGCAAACCAACCCTGATCGAGTTTTACGCCGATTGGTGCCAAGTGTGTCGGGAGATGGCCCCAGCGATGCTGGAGCTTGAGCGATCGACCCAAAACCGTCTCGATGTTGTTTTGGTGAATGTTGATAACCCCCGGTGGCAAGACCTGGTGAATCGCTACGAGGTGAATGGGATACCCCAACTCAACTTGTTTTCGGCAGACGGCCAACCCCGCGGCAAATCGATTGGGCTGCGAAAGCCAGAAGAGCTAAAAGCCTTAAGCGCAGCGCTGATTGATGATCAGCCCTTACCTCAACTGCGAGGCGTAGGAAGCATCAGCAGCCTCGAGGGAGAGAACGCCGTTCAAGCGACGGTGGCGAAAGCAGGTCCTCGCAGCCATGGCTGACTTGAGAGAGTTCGACTGAGTCGCCATGATCAGTACACAATGACGACCTGCTAGCTCCATGGATCCCCGCTTCCGGGTCGACCTCATCGCGGCAACCCCCAATCCCCAACAGTGCGTGTACGTGGGAATGCACCAGGATTACAGCGAAGGCTTTGTGGCAGCAGACCGTGAGCAATGGCCAGATGAAACCAAAGCGGGCGAAATCTGCGTCAAGCGCTTACTCGCTGGAGAGCGGGGCCATTTCGGACCCATGGAACATGCCCAGATCGTCTTAAACGTTGGCTGGTTTCCTCATTCCGTGATGCAACAAGCACGGACCCACCGGGTAGGCGTGAGCTTTGATGTGCAGTCGATGCGATACACGGGAGATCGCATCTGCAGGGCTGCAGCTGGTGAACTCGACCTAGAGGAGGTGTTTTATTTGCGCCCGTTGGGGCAATACAGCAACCGCCAAGGTAAGAGATATCAATACAGCCAATCTGAACGGGACAAAGATCTGCATCACTGCAAAATCAGTGCTGATCGATACCAGGAGTTACTCCAAGCGGGCTACTCAGAAGAACACGCACGTGGAATCCTCCCCTTTGATTATCGGCAACATTTCGTGGTGAGCTTCACCTTGCGAGCCTTTCTCCATTTCATGGATCTAAGAGCCAAGCTCGATGCCCAAAAAGAAATCCGAGAACTTTGTGATCTGATGTGGCCCCATCTTCAGACCTGGACACCAGAGTTTGCCGCCTGGTACGAAAAAACCAGGCTCCACAAAGCGCGGCTTGCACCCTAGAGCCGATCAAAGAGAGCGACTAATTCATATTTATTCGCAAATTGACGAGATTTAAACCTTGGCCAAGGTTACACGCTCAGGCTGATGTTGATACTTTCCTTGACGATCGCTGTAAGTCGTGGAACAAGGTTCACCTTCAAAAAACAACAGTTGACAGATGCCCTCGTCTGCATAAACACGGCAATCAGCCCCTGAGCTGTTACTGAATTCGAGGGTGAGGTGACCTTCCCAACCAGCTTCTGCGGGAGTCGTATTCACAATGATTCCGAGCCGAGCGTACGTACTTTTGCCAAGACAAATCACTGTGATGTTGGCTGGCACTTTCATTTTCTCCAAGGCCACACCAAGACCATAGGAATGGGCCGGAAGAATGAAGTAACAACCGTCTTCATCTTCATGCAACGGTGTGGGCTCAAGGTTCGCTGGATTAAACCGTTTCGGGTTCATAACCGTGCCAGGCACATGCCTGAAAATCAAAAACTCTTGCGGCGAGAGCCGAAGGTCATAGCCATAGGACGAGCACCCGAAACTCAGAACAGGGCTTTCACGCGTTTCAGGATGAAGGTGACGCACCAACCCCGACTGGAATGGTTCGAGCATTCCTTGCCCAGCTTGTTCCGTAATCCAACGATCACACTTGAGCATCAGAAACCTCGGCGTAGTTCCGTGACTTGATCAGCCATCCCCACAACATTGGGAGGGATGGCTGGCCCAGTGATAATCACATCCATCGAGCCAGGTCGTTGCTCAAGAGCTGAAACCACCTCCGCTTCGTCGATGTAGCCAAAACCAATGGCCAGGCCAATCTCATCAAGTACGAGTTGATCAAGATCCCCAATCATGAGGTGCTGACGACAGATCGCCCAGACCGCTTGCACCGCATCGCGACAGCCATCCAGGTTCGGCTCTGCAACGCAAGCCTGGACATCAGGGCGCAACCAAACGAGCCCTCCGCACAACTGCACACGACCCGATGGGCCCTGTTGCACGCCTCCCTTCAAAAACTGACTAATCAGGACACGGCTACCAAGCCCAGCTGCACGCATCGCCTCGCTCAACACACTGGAAAAGCTGCCACGGTAAGGAGCTGTATGGACCTGAAGCTGACCTTCTGGGGCCACCAGATGTAGTGCCGGTGGTGAGGGTTGTGGGGCAATCGGAACTGGCCTCAAACCACTACGTTCAACACGGTCGGTAGAACGGTGATCGCCGTCCAGAGCGTGAATCTCCTTGGATTGATGGCGGTCGGTCAGGCTTGAGATCATCAGATCAGGTCACGCCGGGACAACCCGGAAGACCTTGAATGTAGCGGCGTTATGCCATTCAACAAGCCAATCGACACCACCCATGGTGGCTCAAGCGCAGAATGAAGGGAACTGCGAGGCTGACGTCACTTCTTCTGAGCCATGAGCGACCCTTCCCAGTCCCGAGCCGATGGTCGCTGCCGCAATGCTCTTCGACCCTTTTCCCTGAATTGGGATCCGATGGGGTTCGCCTTGAGTTCAGTCACTGTCAGAACCGGTCGAACAACTGTTCTCTGCAGCATTTGCGTCGATGAAAGTGTGCCGCGCTGGCGTCGAGGCGAAGGGCTCGGATGGCTCAGC
>QCVM01000024.1:0-26398 GCA_003210375.1 Synechococcus sp. AG-686-B21
TCACGCTTTTGACATGTCAGTGCTTGCAGCACTTCATGCCGAGTGGCTGGCTCCAATGATGGGGATTGCTTGAGTCACAACGTGCACCGAGATTTGCCTTATTTCTAAGAAAGTTTGAGCTGATTCAGTCATCGCTGATATGGATTTTGATCCTGATTCGTTATCGCAGGTCGAGGAAGCGTTTATTTCTGCAAGGCAGTTGTGAAGGAGGCTTTTCAAGTTGCTCGTTCATGCAATCAACAAAATGTCAAATGATCCGTTTGGGCGATGGATGGGGTGGAGAGGAACTGATCAGGCAAAAAGGAGAGGAGCGAGGCTTGAGAGGTGGTTAAGTATGCGTAGATCATAAGACAGAAATCAAAGTATATATGCGGATAAAGAATAGAATAAACTTAAACAGCAAGCAATCCCGAGGAAATAGACAGGAAAGACCTTTTCGATTCCCAACAAAAATAAAACGAAGTTCCTACTAGGATCAAAAATATCGAAAGCTTATGATTCCAACGGAAATCAACTTTTAGACTTTCTAACTCAGGAGTGGTATCCAGGAAGCAGCGATCTGCCCAAAAAGCTTTTCCTATATCAACAAACAAAGGGGGGAAAACTTAAAGACACCAAGACATTAGAAAGATTCGAGCCAATAAATCCAAAAGCAGAAATAGGCGATATAGACAATAACGGCATCGACAGCACAGCAACCTTTGCTGCTGGCAAGAACAAAAAAGCAATCAAAAAACAACTTGCCAAGCTCGATATCGACTTCCTCTACGACCAGAAGAAGGGCGGGCTCTACTTCAACGAAAATGGTTCAGATAAAGGCTTTGGAGATGGCGGCATCATTGCCATCCTTAAAGGGGCTCCTGATTTAACCTCTAGTAATTTAGAGTTTGTCTAACCTCAAGGATATATTCAAGCAGATCTTCTCTGTCGTCTTTCAGTTCATTGATCGCATGATCAATCATTAGGCATAGTTGATTCAATAGCAATATTCAATCCATGGCAAAAATCACTTACAAGGAACGTCAGCAACGTCATGACAGAGCTGCTGAATTACTTGATGATTAAGACAGATAGCATTCTGCTACTTCTTATTCCCCGTAAATAATAGTGACCAAAAAATCCCAAAAAAATAATATAAATCCCTGAAGGCATATTCGTATGTACCTGAACACAGAAATACCCCGGCACCCCTCCCTCTTTCAAAGGCCTAGAAGGCTTGGAATACTATTTTTCTATTGCACAGTCAACAACCGCTAGAAACCCATTGCAGACCATCCTGGCAGGGCTGAGAAGGAGGCTAATCAAAGAGATTGGGCTTCTCTTCATCTTTGATTGGTATATTTATTTTTTAGATTTAGGCAATGGAAGACAAACCTCTTTCACAACGATGATTTGTCCAAGGGATGGCATTAATTGCCATTATTGGTTTCACAATCCCAATGATCGCTGGTGTAGCTGGCTACTTAAAGCAAGAGCTGAGTCAGCCATCACGCAATGAGAAGCAAGGCTAATCAGAATCGATAAATAGGTTCAACCAAGTAAGTTCTCTATAAATGTCCAGACCTTTTGTGCTTCTCTAAGCAAGACTTCATCAGCAAATAGACCATAAGACTGAGCTACTCGCGAACCTTCTTTCTTGCCATGACCTGTGATTGCTTCAATAACAGAGTCATTGCAATCAGCACGTCTAGAGATTGAGTAAAAGGTGTGTCTAGCACTATGAACTGTTGCTGTTGGATCAGGGATGTCTTTACTCAACTCCCTTGCAAGCATTGTTGTCTTTGAAGAGACCATAATCTTGTGAGGTGTTAGCTCAAAGTCTTTTGGGACAGGAAGTCTTCGATAAGAAGAAGGTGTTTTAGGTCTCCAGTCACCTTTGAAAGGCTGCCTATCAATTGTCAGCATCTGACCGTGGAGGTCTTGAGAAAGACGAGAGAAGTACTCACCTGACCTCAAGCCGGTCATGATCATCCAGAACACTTGTGGGTATTTCTGATGAATGAGTCTGATCTCTTCATCAGTGAAGGTTCTGCGTTGTTCAGCCAAAGGAGTTTTGGCACTGTATTTAACGTCTTTAAAAGGGTTAGACGTATTGACCCTGTCATTAGTGATCAGTGCTGAGAAGACAGCAGTTAAGTAACCCTTTTTAGTTTTTATTGAGTTTGGCTTGTACTCCTCTTCCATGTCATTAATCCACTGCCTTACTATTTGTTTAGTGATTTGGTGTGGTTGACCGTTATGAGAGAAGGCTTCAACAGCTTCTCTAACTTTTGGGATGGTTCCAGCAGAGACAGGCTCTAAGCGGTTCCTATTGGCTTCCTTGAGCCAGAGATCTAGTGCTTCATCCCAGGCGATAGGGAGAGGCTGACCTGATTCGTAGTACTGAAAGACAGCTTCGTGAGTTGGGTCTTCCGGGTTGAAGCCACCAAGTGTGATGCGAGCTAGCTCTAAGGGAGACATTGGATCATCACCATCAGTTATATCGGCTTCTCTTCCGCCTTCTACACGCTCTCTGAACGCCTGGGGCTTGAGAAGGGCTTGAAGATCTGCTTCTAACTGCGAGAGGGCTACTCCGTACCGTTTGAGCGCTAATGAGTGGTCTGTGGTCTGTAGAGACCTGACAAGACGTTCTTTCCCTACCGCAGGTCTGTCTTTCTGCTTGATGTGGAGGACAGCAAAAAAAGGTCCACCTGATTTGAGCTGTCTTGGACCGTGCTTGCGCCTACCCACACCCCAAAAAGATACCTATAAAGACACCTTAGAGGGCTTATCTCTAGTCGTCAACAGGGTTTTAGAAAGTCAATCCGATGTCGTTCGGATATGCGATTGAAGATCCAAAGCCGGGTGACGAGAAGGCATAACCCCTGGCATCATCGCAGCAATGACAAAAGTCTCTGAGCAGTCTGGTGCCCGCCTCAGCCGTCGAGGAGTAGAACGTCTCGACCTCCTACTCCTCACGATTGAGGCCCTTGACCTCAACGGTGGAGAAGCAATGCTGTGGACAAGCCACCAGATAGGGCTTCAGGCCCAATTTCCCAATCGTGTTGAACTCTGGAAGCGGCGGTGCCACAACCCCCTTCGCCGCACCACGCGCAGGGAACAACTCAATCCAGTCGATGCCGAATCCCTGATTTGCTTGGTGTGTGCAATGGCGGAGAGGCTGTATCCAATGCTCCACCAATTGCTCTCCAGCCGTGAACCGGAGAAACTCACCCAAGAGCGATGGATGTTGCTCAAAGAGCGCCTGGGAGACCTGATCGAGGAACGCATGAATCTTCGGAGGGGCGCTGTCATGCATCTTCTGCATCACGACAGTGACGGCCCCCTTCACCGCCAACTGATTAACACCCTGGCCCTCTGTTCTGGCCCCGGTGGGATCGACAGACTCCGTGCCACGTTGCTCGACCACACGCCCTGAATTCCGCCATGCAAAAAAACACATACCGCTACGAACAAACGGCCGCTCTTCTGCTCGTGGAGGGGTACCCAGATTTATCGGTCGCCCACGGGAAAGAAGCCATTGGGATTTTGTCCGCTTGGCGTCTGCAGCTCATCGGAACTCCAGAACTCGAGGGGACACGAGATCATCTCGAGTCATTAATGAATGCTGTGTTGCCCTACGCGCGGCACCAGCTATCGGGTGTCGGACTTCGCTTTGGTGCCGACGGTGGTTTCGTCTCGATTGGCCCCATGAACTCTGGTACTGGGCATCAACTGGAACTTCGCAGCAGTCGTGAAGGGGTCGAGCCGCTTCAGATCAATCTCGACGATGCCGACCTGGCTGACCTGGTGCACTGCCTGGATCGCCTCCGCTTGGACGAACGCGTGAAGCTGACCTGGACAATACCTACCGATCAAGCGCTGAAACGTCATCAGTTAGTCGATCGCATTCCCCTGCAGCGCCGATTGGCGGCTCCGGTTCTTGGCGGATTTGCCCTGGCGGCAACTGTAGCCGTGGCTCTGCTCCAACCGTTACCCCCAATCGAAGAGGAGTCAGCAAAAGCCTTGACCCCGGGACTTGAAACAGCCCAACCCGATGCCGAACGTTGACGACGGTCACTCAGCCTTCAGAATCGACTGAATTCGTACAACAGTTCCAGAGCATGGGTGACAGCTGGTCGGACTTGAGACGACGTGTTGCCCGAATTGGAGCGTCGCTAGACGTGGTGGTCCGCAGCGACCCAGAGGTCTGTGGGCTAAGTGGATTGGATTATCACCTCACTCTTCATCACAGTGGTTACGGCGATTGCACTGTGGGATGTCTCACCCTGATCAACTGTCCAAACGAACTGGTGGTAATTGAATTTGCACGCTGGATGCGTGGAGCAGGCCACACCCTCGAGTCATGAACCGACGAGCTCGAAAGTCCCAACTATCCGAGCGGCGAGTCTTCCGCCAAAAACGGACTTTTCCCTACTTGATTGTATTCCGGCAACTCCTCGCTGCGCTCCTGATGTTGGCTGCTGGACTGAGCATTGCCGTTTTGCTCCAGCAATTGCCTCAACAAGTTGATGTTGTGATGCTGGTTAGCGAAGCCATCGCCGACTTGATTCGAGGGATTCAGCAATTGCTGGAGGCCACGCTGGGTCTTGCCGCCATCGCGGTAATCGCTTCGTTGGTGATTCTCGCAAGCGTTCTCAGCTTTGGCGGTGTATGGCGGCTTATACGACTTGTGCTCATGCTGCTGAAGCGAAACCCTCAAGGACGACGTTGAGGGGGAGCTATCGATGGCTGCATGCTCCAAAGCTCTGCAAACCTGACCGTGCCATCGCGATCATCATCCAAACGGTTGAAATGACGAGCAATCCAGGCAGATGCCTGAGCTTACTTCCAATTTAACCGTCGATCAAGATTCCGATCGGCCTGTTGAAAATGACGTTGCAGGCATAGACCGCTGGGCGGTACAACCCTACTGCGCAAATCATTTAAGAGGAGATAAGAGCGATTGTCCTGACGTTTCAACCGGCGCTCCAGCACCCTTAGTACTTGAAGTTCACGCAACTCCAGGCGGCCATTCTGATTCCCATCAAGACGATAAAACAGGATTTCCATCCGCATGCTGTACACACGCATTGGTGATGTGGTTCTAATTAATGTCTGCGATGGAGTGTTCGCGGAGCGAGAATTCTCACAATTTCGACCAATTGAAAATCAAATTTCAAGGCGTCTTCTCTCGCAATCACTGGCTATCACCACTCCAACCAAAAATAGAATTCCAAGTCTCATGGCATTCAAAATCAGAGGAAGGAGTTTCCTCAATGAGTTCTAACTCCAAGCCATTTTCAGCAATAACCATTGCAAGACATTTTTTCGTCTTATCCCATTTATCAGTATTATTCTAGTCATGCACCTGTTGCTTCAAATAGTCCAAAGCTTCCTTATGAGTAGGAAACGATTCCAACTCATTGGCACCATCTCCATCATCCATTACTACCGTATAGATACTAGGCATTTGAAAGAAAAATCTTCGGGATAGAATGACATTTACCAGAAGCTACTTTTCCAAAAAATAGCAATGCAAGCAATTAATCCTACAATGGGAAATAGCAGAAGCTGTAGAGGCATTACTACCAATAACCGCGTGGCAATAGTTGAATGCGTACATCAAATTCCTTCTGGATGTTCAGAATTGTGACTTTCACTTCCAGGCCTTTGAAAATACAACATTAGAGCCTTCTCATGGCAGTGGTTAAACCCATGCGATTCAATCATCCCTGGAAACCAAGTAACAACAGTTAGAGAAGCAATATTACAACCAGCCATAACAACTTTTTTGTCACAAACATCAAGAAATAGCTCACTTGTCAACAATCTAACAGGCTATTCCGATGTTATAATTTTATTAAATTGTAGCAGTCGCAGGTGCGGTTAAGCACAATTTAATGCTAGTCCGAGGGAGAGCAGGACTATGAATATCCCCCGAATGGGTGACGTGGTTCTGATTAAAACCGGCGATGATCTGTTTATCGAGCGAGATTCCCATGCATGGTCGGGAATGCATTAAGCCAAGAGTTAAGCCGCGGGCATGCAGGAGAAGCAAGTCTCAAGATTTGGTGATAAGTGATTATCGCAAGTCTTCTGCCGATAGAGATTTAGGATCTCAATCAAAAGATAAAGTGATTAGTCGTATCCCACCGCTGAAGAGGGGCGTCCCCAGAATTAAGACCAACGACCTTAAAAAATGCTAGCTCTCCTTGCGGCTTTCGTGTCTATAGCAGCTTTTGCTTTTGTTCTAACAACGAACGTTAAAAGCAGTGCTACCTACACAACGCACATCGGCTCAAGGACTCCACCAGTAGAGGAAGGTTGCATGCAGACCAGTGAGTTCAGTACGGAGCAGGAGAAGCTACTCAAGATCTACAAGTGCCCAACCTAAATGGCCTTGAATCTCGCAAGCTTGTAAGCAAAAATAGGTTAAACACCGACGGAATACCATTGAAAACTGGTCTTATTCCTCGCTAGAACAAGCGACTAGGCTCTTCAATGACCGTTCGGTGCTGGTGACATCCGACGAATAGATCCGTTGAATGGATGACCTCCTTTATGGCTTTTGCAATACTTTTCGGCAAAAGAGCCAAGCGCCTCTAGGAAATCATCCCAAGGTGTTCGTTTGCATTGGCGCAAGAGCACCATGAATCGTCGCAAACGACAACTGTGATTAGCCAGATTTGGCACTATGGACAAAGACAAAAGGAGGCTCGATCATGATGCATACCAAATGGTCTTTCATTCTGCGTGTTCGGCCTAGAGCCGGGTTTCACCGCCACCACGCGACAGAGGGGCTAGCGAAAATTAGATATCTGCTACCACTCACAAATGTCTCCCGAAGTCCGCAACTGTGATTTAGTTGCTACAGCAATGGAAGCAGCTAACGCAACTTCCAACCAGAGGTACATCCGAGCCAAAGCATTGGCAGAAGGGAAACTCGATCCCATGCCCACCAGCTTTCCAGAAGCGCCCCATAGCATTTCTACTGTAGCTAGCTAAACACAAAAAAATTTAGCCTCACTTATGTGAGGCCTAAAATCACTAATCCATGAATACTCAGCATTCCGTCCACCAATACTTGATCCGATACAGAGATCTTGAGGGAAAAAGTCATGAAGATAGTGTGTATGCATTCAATGCCACGGAAGCCCAGAATATAGCGATGGAGTTCAATTCCGGGCTTAACCAAAGACCACATCTAATCAGCGCGATTCTCAAAGCCACCTAGATAGTTTTAACTAATTTTGACTTAAGATTCATCCTAAATAAAAATTATTACCGGAAGTTTCAACATTCCTGTCTAGCCATTGAGTCAAATCTTCAATACGAGATGTACGCTGAAGAGATATATCGAGAAGAAATATGATTACTGGAATAGACATACGCTTCTTCGTTTAATCATTAACAAAGCCCTCCACCGGCTTGCTGCGGTGACACTGTTAATGTTCAGCATCATTTCGTCATTGATATTGATTGGTGGCAATACCTCAACGGCAACTGGTCGAGAAGCAGTTGATATTCATTTGCTAGGAATAAATAGTACGAGCAGAGACACTTCAAAGCAAGAACTTTCGCCTTAAAAAGTCATCATAGGCAAAGGAAATGTGACATAATCAACTCCTAATACTTCGAAATGATGAACGATTTCGATTTGGCGCTAAAACCACTTCTACTTAAGATATGAAAGATCGTCACTTGGCGTTGGAGGCTACAGATTGCTATCAACGCTTCGTTTGGAGTTTTATGGTTCGCCGATAAAAATGACCCCGCTGTTCATCAGTTCGACAAGTCTTTACTTACAGCGATGCACGCGGAATGGATCGCCCCAATGATAGGAATTGGCTAGGACAAACATCTATACTTACAGAATTACGACAAATAAACATATCAGTTACGGCGACGTTTCGATTTTCCAAACTTTAATCGTCGATTCATCACACCATCAAGCTGAATAAAGCTCATGGCAACCAACACAATGTAAATAATTTCGACCGAGAGTAGCCAGACTGGAATATCCATGACCTACTTTGACTGAAAGCAGAAGGCTGGCACGCCTCAATTGCTACCGCAGGAGGATGTAGATGGAACCAAGCCAACAAGCAAGAAATTAAACCAAAACGGGGATAGTCTATAGATCACCGTATCAATATCTATATAAAAACCATAAACTACGATGGATGTATTGGCAGATAGAGCTTGATAATTGGCTTCAGCAAACTTTTTAGCAAATAGGCAGAAATGCCAACAGACAAAGACAAATAGACATAGAAGAATATTTTCTGAAAATTCTTATTCAACATACTTATGCGACCAATCTAAGAATTGAATCCGCAATCTTGCTACGCACAATATTAATTAATGAGTATTTTCCAGGCCCTGCAGCAAGTAATATTAAATAAACTAGCAGATACAGTAATGATGCTTCGTATTCATAGTTGTGTGCCTCAACTATGCCAAGAGGCAATCCCTGCAGACCTGTATCACTAAAGTGAAACAATAACGCAAATAACATTGTTGAAGACAGACCTAGGAGCGAAAGACGAGTAAAGGCCCCAATTGCCAAAAAGAAAGAACCAATAATTTGTGTGTAAGCAGCCAGATAAGTCCAATACGAATGAGTAAATGGAAGATAGGAAAAGTATTTATCAATAATATACGTGGTAAATCCGTCGACATCTGCCAGCTTTTCAAGCCCATGGTGAAGCATCAATAAAGACACAAGAAGTCTTGCAACCAAAAAAATAATATTAGTGAAGGAACTGGAGATCATTTATCCAAAGCAATTTTAAACACTATTCGCAAACAATGCCGAGCAGGTACAAATTATATTTTTCGTTGTGATATATATTCGCGCTAAGAGCTAAAAAATTTATACCCTTTAAAATGAAGTTTTAACGGCACAGTACGGTAAATTTATTGAGCAATGTAAAATGTTAATCAGAAAAAGAAAGTCCAAAATCGCTTATTTATTGCTACTTTGATCCAAAACAATATGGTCAAGATAATTGATGCGAGAAATACCATTCCAGTACCCCAGGCAAATGTTCTTTCGACACCAAGCAAATCAATACAATGAAAAGTAGCACCACTAAGAAAGAAGAGAATCCCAAATGATCTATATCTTTGGGGCGAAGACGTAAGAGTTGTATCCATTGATTAACTATGAATTTGATTAGTGAAGTTGAACCAGAGGGCTGAACTGATGATAATTGCTGGAAACGCAGCCAAAAAGAAACTTTCTTGATTAAAAATTTCTCCTGTCATCAAAGAGCCAATTACAAAAGCAAAAAAAACCAAAAAGATGCTATTCAAACCTGCCTTTGAAATCAACGGAGCAAGCATAATTCTGGCAACAGAACTTTTGATAGTGAAATTAGTCTTAGCCATACTTTAGAATAACAATTTATTCTGAGACTATATTTTGAGACAATTGTGTAGATATTTATATATCTACGTAGCCAATGGTCTATTTCGCACGCCTAAATGAGCCACTCAAGTTGCTTCATCGAACCTCAGGTCCAAATGGTTTGAGACCGATATGGAAAACATCTGGAAATTCAGCTCCCTGGAGCGCATCACCACCGGACAATTACTGCTTTACGTCAGCGGAGGAGAACGGGAGGCGATGGTGATTTGTCCCTTGAACAATTAGGGTGGCATAAGTATCTGTGGGCTATTCAGCCAAGGACTTGAAGCATGATCTGGTTTCGATCGATGCAGAAATTCGACCTGTCGCCATGGGGTGTGCCGTCGGCAATTTGATCGGCAATGGCTCAACTACACCAAAGCGCCAATGGTGGTGAGACTCAAACGCAATCAAGATTCCGCATTAATCGAGGTTTGGGATCAAGCCAGCGGAATTCCCTCAGCCCGATATTAACGAGCTTTACTACGATTTCAACACCTTGATGAAGCCCGCAGCGCCCAAGGCCATTGCAGTCTTTGGATAGCCATCTTGCCGACATGTTGTTGATCAACATGTCGGCAAGATTAATCTCTTGAGAGGCCAATCCGAAGAATATTATCCTTCCTATAAGAATAAAATGCCGGGTCGATTTGCAGTAACAATCAGCATTCCAATTCGTCAAAAAAGCATAAATCAAAGATATACTGAACCAATAACCAGCATCAAGTTTAAAACAATTTATTACAACTACAGCAAGGACGGATGGGATCAATTATCACCTCAATAAAGAATAGGCTAAAAGTGTCAAGGCAGGATCACAGCAATGAATACGACCACTCCAAGCACAGCAATAATATTAAAGGCGATATATTTGCCAATAGGAATTCCCAACGACTAAAGAAAAAATTCTACGAACAAGAGCTCAGAAAAATACAAGCAGAACTGGTCAAAATGCAGTACTGGGTTAAGGCAACTGGATATCGAATTGTCATCCTCTTCGAAGGTCGGGACGCCGCAGGCAAGGGTGGAGCGATCAAACGATTAACAGAACCCATGAATCCACGGGGCTGCCGAGTTGTCGCCCTTGGGATGCCATCAGACCAACAAAAAAACCAGTGGTTCTTTCAACGCTACGTCGAACATTTACCCTCTGCAGGCGAAATCGTCATTTTTGATCGCAGCTGGTACAACCGTGCTGGGGTTGAAAAGGTCATGGGATTTGCAACCGCAAAACAAGTCGAACAATTCTATGTAGCCTGCCCACAATTCGAACAAATGCTAGCTGAAGATGGAATCTTGCTACTAAAGTATTGGTTCTCTATTAATGATAAAGAGCAAGAAAAACGTTTTCAAGAACGGATCGAGAATGAGCAACGCCGATGGAAACTCAGCCCCATGGATATTGAGTCCAGAAACCGTTGGGTTGACTATTCCAAAGCAAAAGACGTGATGATGGCCCACACTCATAGCCCCGATGCACCTTGGTTCACCATCGAGGCCGATGACAAACGTCGCGCGCGTTTAAATTGCCTCCAACACGTGCTTAGTAAAGTGCCATACCAAGACATGACTCCGCCTCCTATCAAGCTACCCAAGCGTCCAAAACAAGGGACATACCAGCGGCCACCGATTAACGAACAGTTCTTCGTTCCAAATCACTACCCATACGAAAATGAATAAAAACCAATGTGGAAATATCGATTCACTCATCACCTGCAACAAGGGCAGTTCCAGAACAGGCAATTGGAGGCAGCGGCACCAAATTTCGATATCCGATGCGCCATAATTGATTGATGACAAACAGCACTCCTACCCTCCTGATTTGGCTTGTCCAATACAGGAAATATCTCGACTTGGTTCAGCAGGATTTGCTAGACCAAGCAGAGTTAGTCAAAGCCGAAATCAAAGAAGGACTTCCCGATGCAGAATTATGCTGGGAAGACCTAGAGAGAGCTGCTCAAAATCTCAAGCAATGATCGACTGACGTCGGATGAGGTCTACGGCTTTCCAATCATATTAAAATATTAACTATAGATGAAACTAAAACCGCTTTTAATAATCCTTTTTTACCTTTCTTTCACAGGGTTAAATCCAACTTCAAGCGAAGCCATTGAGGATTGCCAGCTCATCAACAAGGTTTTGTCAAACCTCGGCAGAAGCATGAGCAGACATCGATTAATTATCGCGCAGGGGGGCGAACCAACCATCGTCGATGAAGCCAGTCGATCCCTCTCGACTGAGACCAAGCTCTACAGAAATGCAAAACGTGAATACGAAAAAGCGCACTGCGAAGGTTGGCAGAGGCAATAGCAGCGTTGTTAGCAGCGGCAATAGCAATGGCAAACAGTCAATGCGTGCGAATCAAAAAGGATCTCTTTCTCCGATAATGGAGTGATTCACGCGATAGGCCATGAGAGCGAAAACGAACTTAGCGCTTGTGAGAGGTGCACAAGTCATGGTCGTCGCCCTTTTAGCCGTTGTGGCCTACATGTCCACCATGGGATTCCTCAAGCAAAAAAAAATTGATCTGTACGACCTGGAGCAAAAGCAAAAGGTCCGTCCAAGGCCAAAGGACAACGTCGACCCCAAGCTGAAGTCAAAGCCACCATCAACGGAGCTAACGACAAAAGCCAAAGAGATCGACTCCAACGGAGGTGAGCCAGAACAACCTCAGGGCGGGAAAGGCTGCTCGACGCCTCCAGGTGGTGGACCTCCCGTTAATGCAGATTTCAGCCCCTGCTGAGTTGCCGAACGTTTGTCGTAACTCCATTATTTCATCGGTCTTTTAGGCGTTTGTGCTCTTTGCCACACCGTTAGGCGAAGCTAGACCATGGGAGTCGAGAGCAAACGTCGCTCGGCGATTCACCAGCAGGAAACCTGCACAACCAACCGATGGGGGTTGACATGTTAGGTGCGTTAGTTGTTCCAGCCTTGAAACCAGGTGATCTTGTTCTGGTCGAACCCAGTGGCCCAACTGCTGAAGAGTCTTCAACGGAATGGTGGATTGGCTGGATTATGCAGCCAGAGGGATCGGCAGCTATCGCGGTTGAATCAAACAACACATTCCAAGCAAGCGACTGTGAAACGGGTCAACTGCGCTCGGTCAAGGGAGATGAAGCAACTCGACTCGTTTTGTCCGGCATCAACTCAACTCTGAAACAACTCCTTTAATCGAAATCCTGATCCATCTCACGAGATGCATCGCGGTTAGCCAGCCACACACAGGAGCCTAAAACCCACTAGCACCACTCACTTATCAACAGGTCAACAGCCTTCTCGCCAATTTTCTCCACAGGTCGGTGGAAAACACGAGCTGCTTCAGTTGATCGACTTTTGGCGAGAAGCCTTGCAGTAACAGGCCCCTCCGATTAAGCTGTGGATATCCCCATCACTCGGCCAGCAGGAATGCTGGCTTTTTTATTGGCAATTTCTTAAGAACGGGCGTCGGGCTGCATAGCGATCAATTCATAGACGGCCAGTTATTAGTCCTCAGAAAGTTTCCTCAGGCCGTTGCCTTTCGATCAAAGTTAGTGAAAGATACCAATAATTTAATCATCAACACAAGACAAAAAGCAACTTAAATACTCCTAAAAACGGTATTATTACAGCCCCAAATCAATTTAATTCTTGCAAGACTTAGGGGAGATAAAGCAAGACAATCTTTAATTAATTCTCGTCTAAATCATTTTTCGTCTTCGATCGCTCAAACCAAGCGGCAAATGCAAACGAGATGCTGATCGCAATCGATACACCAATACAGACAATCCCAAGTTCAATCGACATCGATTATTCCAAAAACAATGATTGTGGTCATGATGAAAAGCACTGACCTCCAGAACCGAAGAGCGGCGACTACCCAGCGTCTAAAGGGGCCGCTCTTGAGTTCAAAACCCAATCACGCTTAAGGTGATGATTCGTTGATAGGTCATCACTTTTGCTCGGGTCCTGGCAGGTGCTGATGCGATGCGTGGCGAGCGCCCTCTTTTTGGTGGCCCATGGTTTGCTCGTACTTGAGCATATTGCGATTGGAACAGCTCTGCATGGAATAGCAGAACTTTTTCTCGCCCCGTGGGCCATTCGGCATCGAGCCTGGGACCTCATCATCATTGGACTCATTTTCTGCGTATTTGACCTCTGGGGGACAGTGCGACTTGTTGGGGTGGCGTAAGTCTTAGAGATATTGTCTCAACCCTGAATCTGGGGGAGCCAAAAACCTAGGAGCTGCCACGACGACCAAAGAAAAATCGCTAGAAAAACCCAGTTCAACCAGGCAGGACGTTGATCATTTTCAAACATGTGCGCAAGCAGCTACATCACTATATCGGCCTTATGCATTTCTAAACATCGGAATAACCAAGAGTATGGCCATACCGCCACTTCCAGACGGAAACCATACAAGACGAGTGCTATTTACAGCAGTTAATTCCTCACGAAAAACAGTCGTTAGTGAGCCAATACCAAGAAATGCTGTTGCAAAAGCCAGGGTTAGTTCTGAAATTTGATGGAAAAAATGCATTTAAGAGACCTAAGGCATAAGCAAAACCACCGATCCAACGATTACGCAGACGGGATAGCTTGGGACGGCGAATCACCGAGAAACGATCTGCAATCAAAGCATGACCTGCTAGCACAACTGTAAATAAATCTCCATACAGAACTTTCCCACTAATCAAGGAAGGTAGTGAATAAGCATAAAGACAATTCATTGCAGCAAAACTACTTAGATGGAGCTATAACGAGATCGAAGACAATGACGTTAGGCATTGGGCCAAAATATTAATACTAAAGACTACTAAACCCTCTAAAAGTATGACCAAAATAACAGAGCATCAACCAAATGGGTAGGCGTATAAGCAATCATACCGACCGTCTCAGATAATTCACTGCAACCATATGCGAGTTCGAGAAGAAGATGGACAAACACATACGCAAAACCTGCGCCTCCACCAAGAGAGGCCCATTGTTGCTGCTGTGTATCAGATTGAGATACCAAAGCAACCGCATACCAGTGGTATGCGGCGATAACCAGCAAACAAATATTAGCAACAAACCAGATCAATACACACCTAAAATTACTTAACCCTATATAGTTATGCACTGCCCGAATGTCCATTAACGGATTGCAGAACTCCAGTTCGACGACCGGAAGGAGACTTTTGACCCTGCTGAGCGCTTTAGATCGTGCATACCCTCGAGTTGGTTATAAACCGCCAGAACCTGTCGGCGAATGTGATCAGTATGGGGAAGATCTGAGAGCAACCGCAAAACATCCTCGAGCGAACGCTTAGCGTCAATCACCACACGACAATCAAGACTTCCAGCTTCATCAGGCATCGGTACATTTCATTGTTTGCCTATTTAGCTATAAATACTTCGATTCAATTGTCTTGATCCATACCAAAGTCGAAAAACGCTTCCAAAAAACATAAGCCTCTACGCCACCTGCGGCCTCCATCACATCCCACTGTCGCTCTAATGCTGGAGATGCCCCATCAAAGGCCAATACCCGCATCCTTGGCTATCTTCTGGAGTTTTGAATAATCCAGATCATCACAACGACCCACAAAGCCATCCCAAGCCATCACGCTCACCTACCGCACAAGCTGAGCGCCAATATCTATGCCATTCACAAACAGGCGTCCAACCAAACGCCCATACATATCCCTTGATCGAGGCTCAAATGATGCATGATCATCTCGTCTAACGTTTCTCCCCAAAACCGATTGAGCAAACTCTACACAGCGTTCCTGAAGAAAAAAAGGCGCCTGAAGCCATGCCAAACGAACTGCACGACCATGGTCTTCCGCCTTGGCAAGGAGCTGCTGACCATTCGTATTGGATAGAACTTTCACTGGCTTTTGTTGCATATGATCTACCATCGGTCCAAGGATTGTGATCATCAAAGCAACTAGGACATATCTCATCACGTTCTTCTGTTTGAGATCAAAGCCTGAGTCGAAACAAGCCAAACAGCAACTTCTCAGCGCAAGAGCTTGAATCTCTTTGTGCATGCCAAGATCTCAATACTTGCAATAAAATGTACGAGGGCACCTAAGTCCAGTAATTGAACAACCCGAATTACAAATCAATTACAATTTCGAAAAAGACATCCGTCAAATTCTGAATCTAAAATGGCTAATTTAGGCATGCTAAATTATCGCTAATCGCCAATCAGATACAACATTCCGAAGGAGACTAAGTCACGCAAATTTTCCTGCAAATTCACCTCAGAGACATTCCCAATACCATCACCAGTGACAGCGACAAATCCAGACCAACGGTTGCATTTCCCAGCCGCAGCAAGAAATCTCGAACCCATTGCAGACGTACTTCAAAAGTGGCTTCCGAATTGGGGAACCATTTTGGAAATCGCCAGCGGAAGCGGCGAACATGCAGTGGAGTTTCAACGAAGGTTTTCCCATCTGAGATGGCAGGCGAGTGATCCAGATCCTCAGCACCGCGACAGCATCAATGCATGGATTCGTCATACCCACCAAACCAACACAATGCCCAGGGCACTGGACATCGATGTTGCACAACATCCCTGGCCACTTCCAAAGGATGTCCAAGCATGCCTGTCCGCCATCATTTGTATCAACTTGCTTCATATCAGCAGCAAAAAATGCACCACAGCACTTCTCCAGCACGCCGCCGAACGTCTCCCTACGCAGGCTCCTTTGATGATCTATGGACCGTTTAAACGATACGGAGCACATACAAGTCTGAGCAATGCGAATTTCGATGCAAACCTGCGAGAACGCAATATCGATTGGGGAGTGCGTGACATCGAGTGGATTGAATCATTAATCACAACACTGCCCCTGCAGCTGATGAGATGCAAAACCATGCCTGCCAATAATCAAATGCTGATCTTGATTCATGAATAATCTTGCCATCAACACAATCAAGCTGCACAATTACAGCAGTCAAAACAAAGTCACGTGCCTAATGCCCTCATTGAGATCGTCGGAGGAATCGCATTAACATTCTTAATCTCATTTATATTCAAAAAAGTTCTTCCGCGATTAGCCAAAAGAACAACATCAGATTTCGATGATTTTGTTTTAAAAGAATTTACTAATTTAATCTTTCCGCTTGGAAGCCTTGCTGTTCTACGCCTGGTCGAAGACAAGTTTCAGCTCCCAGGAGGGCTGAATAGGCCCTACGAAATCATTATAACAATCGCAGCGGCTATTGTTATAATTCGTCTAATCAATCGAATCGGTATACGGCTGTTGCAAAGCGTTGCACGTCGCAGCGGCAGAGAAGACATTCAGCAACTGATCAAAACTCTTTTCCCTCTCTTAAAAGCACTCACTTGGGTTTTAGTGACCCTTATTATTCTACAAAGTCAAGGAGTCAAGCTTGCGGTTGTTTGGGGTTTATTGAGTGCTGGTGGAATCGGATTAGGCCTTGCTTTAAAAGAACCAGCCCAAGAATTATTCGCTTATCTGATGATTCTTATCGACAAGCCATTTAGCATCGGACAATTCATTGCGGTCGATTCCGTATCGGCAACCGTGGAAAGAATTGGAGTTCGATCCACTCATCTCCGCAGCTTGGGAGGTGAAATTGTCGTCATCAACAATTCAAAACTGACCACTTCCAATATCCAGAATTTCGCCACCATGCAACAACGCCGAATGATTTACTCAATCGGGGTTACATATCAAACATCAGCAGATCAGATTAAATCAATTCCGACCACAATCGAAACTATCGTTACAAACACAACTAATGCCATATTTAATCGCTGCCATTTCACAGGCTTTGGTGATTTCAGCTTAAATTTTGAGATTGTTTATTACATCGACAACCCTAATTACACCAGTGCCATGGACATTCAACAATCAATCAACTTAAGCATTATGCGTCGGTTCGAAGAGCAGGGGATTGAATTTGCGTTCCCAAGGCAGACGCTCTATCTCGAGAGTAATGGCTTATCCACAGGGACAGCGTCCTCTTGAGGACGCTGTCCCTGATCGTTTGAGCGACGTCCCAGCCAGACACTGCCGATCAACAACAACAGCGCAAGACCTACAGCAGCAGTCGGCAACAAGCGTCTTGAGGTCGATAGCCCAAAGGGGGCACCTCGATGTTGGTCATCAACTGAAGCGAGTTCATTGGCTCTCGCTTCTCGAAATTGAATTTGACGGCATCGGTCGCACAGCGTGCTGTTGATGCCACTGCCTTTCAACTTGAAGCCAAAACGCCCGATGATCTCAACGGGAGTCCCACAACTTCTGCAATTGAGGGTGAACACAGTCTTGGCCAGGAACGCCGAAACCGGTTTACCACCTTCCACCCATTCAGGAGTGACGCAGCTCAACCAAAAGGTGGGGGGTCTGGCAGGATTCCACTAGCCCTGCTGGTGATCGTGCCGCGTTATCAAGCCCGCGTTCTGGTCCACCTGCGCCCATCTGTGCTGGATCCTGCTGGGGAAGCCACAAAAGGTGCCGCAATCCGTCTGGGCGTGGACGGGATCAGCAAACTGCGCATCGGAAAAGCCGTTGAGTTGGACATTGATGCACCGAACGAAAAGGAGGCCCGACGTCGGCTCGAACTCCTGAGCGATCGGCTTCTCGCCAACCCAGTCATCGAGAACTGGTCCCTTGAGCTCACGGATTCATGACGATTGGGGTTGTTGTTTTTCCTGGTTCAAACTGCGACCGGGATGTGCAATGGGCGATCGAGGGATGCCTCAACCTGCCCACACGCCGTTTGTGGCATGAGGAAACCGATCTCAGTGGGTTGGATGCTGTCGTCTTGCCAGGGGGGTTCAGTTACGGCGATTACCTGCGTTGCGGAGCCATCGCCCGATTTGCTCCAGTGCTCCAGTCCCTGATGGACTTCGTGTCGAAAGGCGGAAAGGTTTTGGGGATCTGCAATGGCTTCCAGGTGCTGACGGAATTGGGATTGCTCCCTGGAGCACTGACACGCAATCAAAATCTCCACTTCATTTGCGAAGACGCATCACTACATGTCTCGAGCGCCCGCACAGGCTGGCTGAAGGCCTATGGCAACGAGGCCTCCCTTGTGCTGCCCATCGCCCATGGAGAAGGTCGTTATCAGTGCAGCAACGACACCTTGAAACAACTCCAGGATGACGACTGCATTGCGCTTCGATACGGGTCAAATCCCAATGGGTCAGTTGAAGACATTGCTGGAATCACCAATGCTTCTGGCAATGTTCTGGGATTAATGCCTCATCCAGAGCGCGCATGTGACCCAGCCACCGGTGGCACCGACGGCCGCAGCTTGCTGCAAGCCCTGCTGAGCTGATGATCCAGCGTCGTTCGCTGCTGATCTCTGGGGCAGCCACTGCGCTAGGTGCGCTCATCGGCGGACAAACCAACGCTCGAGCCAGAGCATCCACCCCCAAACTTCCACCCCTCCGAAAGGGATCCCGCTTACGCGCCGTCAATCCGGGCACTTGGATCGAGCCAGACACAACATTTGCTGCCATGGTCTACCTCTGCGCTTTCGAGGGTTAGACCTTGGAGATCCCCCCTCAGTGACAGAGCAATGGCGATATTGTTCGGACTGTGACCATGAATGGGCAGTCGAGCTATCGAGGGCTTGGACAGATGCCAACATTGATACTGTGATGTCTCTCGATGGGGATGGAGCAGCGCTCGAGTCTTGGAGGCTGACTTTCAGTTCCCCCGCCTGCCCAAATGGAGCCTTGGCTTTTCAGACAGTTCTTACTATCTGCTTGCTCAATGGTCCGCGGGTCTGCCTGAGACCATTCATGGCTCAACAAGTGGGCCAGCAGAGCAATGGCAACGAACCGTTGCCCTGCTCAAAGGACTGCCCGTCGCTCCCCTTGATGGACGAGGGCTGGTGCAAGGCATTGGAGAAGGCCTTCTCGTGGTGACCAACCTCACCGTGGGACCCCATCTGATCGGCACCCCCTGGATGATGCCCCATCTCGGCGGATCCATTGTGGTGTTTGAGGACGTTGGGGAAGCCCCTTATCGAGTGGACCGATGTTGACCCAATGGAGAAGCTTCGGGCTGTTAGACAAGTTGGCCGGGGTGGCTTGTGGTCGGTTCAGCTGGATGGAATCCAAGATCTTGCCGAGTTATTTCAGCATGGAAGAGGTTCTCGAAAACCGCCTGGGAGGCCTGGGAGTGCACTTGGTCTTGAACTTACCCATCGGCCACGACCTTCCCAACCAGGCGCTGCCGTTGGGTGAACGGGCACGCCTGGATGGTCGATGCGGGAGGCTTTCGCTCCTTCCTTGATTCGCGCCCTTGTTCTTCTGCTGATTCTTTGCACTGACCTCAGCTGCCCTGAGCTCGTGGGCGCTGCTTCCGTGAGCCGGGATGACCCCGAGGATACTGAAAGTAGTCATCGGGCGATCTCCTCAGCCGCAGGTTTAGCAGTGGTGGTGACAGCCCACCCACTCGCAACGGATGCTGCCCGGGAGATGTTGAAGCAAGGAGGCGATGCAGTGGATGCCCTCGTGGCAGCACAAACCGTGCTGGCCGTGGTGGAACCGCAAAGCTCAGGCCTGGGAGGTGGCGGATTTCTGTTGCATTGGAATGCTCAACAACAGACGTTAGACGTGCTCGATGGTCGAGAACAGGCACCAAGTTCGAGCCAACCAGCCGATCTACTGAGACCTGACGGACGTCCCATTCCGTGGCGTGAGGCCTCCAGCCAACTCCGCTCCATTGGCATCCCAGGCACCGTGGCTCTGCTGTGGGATGCCCATCAGCGCTTTGGTCGCCTCCCATGGGACAGAACGTTTCAACCGGCCATCAACTTGGCCCGAGATGGGTTTCGACCCACCCCACGGCTCTTGCGCTCGATCAGCCTGGCCAAACGGATTGGCACAGGCCACAGCCCCGGATTTGATCAGCTCTATCGACCTGGTGGTGAACGGCCAAGCCTGGATCAGGTGTTTCGAAATCCGGTACTCGGAGACACCCTTGCGCAGATTGCACGGGACGGAGGTCCCACGTTTTACGACGGGGTGCTGGCCGCTCAAATCCTGAATGGCATCGCCGATCTTGGCTCGAATGAGCAGACCTTTCAGGGATGGTCGTCAGCAGATCTCAAGAACTACTCCGTCATTCGACGGAGTCCGGTATGCCACCCCATCCAGCGCTGGAAGCTCTGTACTGTGCCACCACCAAGTGGTGGTGGGCTCGCCATCCTCCAAACCCTGGCACTGTTGGATGCCACTGGAGCGATCTCCACTCCTCGACTCCCAAAAGCATGGCAACGGTTTGCCACGGCCCTCCAATGGGCCGATGCAGATCGCTCTTATTGGGTCAACGACCCAGACGACTGGCCTGTACCGATGCAGGGATTGCTAGCTCCGCAATACCTCCGGGGACGAGCCAAGGCCATGCTGGATGAGCCGGACTCCCTTCCAGGTCCAGGGTTACCACCGGGGCGCAGCCATTACCCCTTTGCCAGAACAAGTCCTGGCGTTGAGCAAGGGACAACCCATATTTCCATCGTTGATCGACACGGAAACATGGCTGTGTACACAGGATCGGTGGAAACAGTCTTTGGAAGTCGCCACGTCGTCGCCGGAATGGTGATGAACAATCAGCTCACGGACTTCGCCTTTCGGCCAGTCATCCAGGGGCGACCAGTCGCGAACCGTCGCCGTCCAGGCAAACGCCCGATGTCATCTATGGCACCGCTCATCGTGTTCGAACAGGGACAACCCGTCTTGGCCGTGGGATCCCCTGGAGGACGAACCATTCCCCACTTCATCAGTCGCGTGCTGATTGCATCGCTGTTCTGGGGACTCACCCCTGAACAGTCCGTTGCCATGCCCCATCTCTCGATCCGCGGCAATGGGCTGGTGGCTGAACGAGATTCACCCATCCCCTGGCCATTTGCTTGGACAGAGCTCAGTGGGGGAGATCAGGAGATCAAATCCCAACCGCTGAACAGCGGCATTGCCCTGCTTCATCTGATCCAAGGGCGCTGGCATGGCGTCGCGGATCCTCGGAGGGAGGGCACCGCGATAGCCCTTCCTTGAAACAGAAGCTAAGAGTCAAAAACCGAAGGATGGAACCGTGGCTGATCTCACCATTGCCCATTCCGTTGTCAATCTCATCCAAGGGGACATCCAAGAACACCTGCCGATGACGCACATTCCCTTGGCAGGAGATGTGCTGGGCCTGGGAGCTCACGCCTGGTGCACATCAGATCGAGGTGATCGCTGATCCCGAAGAACGGGTGATCGAAGCCGCGCGTGGTCGAGAGAACAACCGGTTGCAACTGAAGCTTGTGGTGCCCACAGCACATTGCACAAACAAAAAAAATGGGGCCCAGTAGGCCCCAAGCGATTAATTGCTTAGTGCTGATCAGGCAGCAACAGCCGTTTTGGGATCAAGAACACCCTTGGCGTACAAGCCGGCGTAGTAGTTGATGTCGCTTTGCTTGATCTTGCTGGCGTTACCGGCAGCCCAGAACTGCTGATAACGATCAAGGCAAACCTGCTTCATGTACTTTCTAGCCGGCTTGTTGAAGTGGCGTGGGTCGAAATTGGCCGGATCAGCCATGGCTGCTTCACGAACAGCAGCGGTGAAGGCGAGGCGGTTATCGGTGTCGATATTTACCTTGCGAACACCATTACGAATGCCTTCCTGGATCTCTTCGACAGGAACGCCGTAGGTCTCAGGGATAGCACCGCCGTACTTGTTGATCATCTCTAGCCATTCCTGAGGAACGGAGGAGGAACCATGCATCACCAGGTGGGTGTTGGGGATGGCTTTGTGGATTTCAGCGATGCGACTGATCGCCAGCACTTCACCTGTGGGCTTGCGGGTGAATTTGTACGCACCATGGCTTGTGCCGATGGCGATGGCCAGTGCATCCACCTTTGTTTTGGCGACAAAATCAGCAGCTTCTGCTGGGTCGGTGAGGAGCTGATCTTTAGAGAGTTCACCCTCAAAGCCATGGCCATCTTCGGCTTCACCTTTGCCTGTCTCTAGGGAGCCGAGGCAACCCAGTTCACCTTCCACACTCACGCCGATGGCATGGGCAACATCCACCACATCTTTGGTGACATTGACGTTGTAGTCGTAGCTGGCAGGTGTCTTTGCATCAGCTTCGAGGGAACCGTCCATCATCACGGAGGTGAAGCCGTTAGCCGCAGCACCGAAGCAGGTAGCGGGGCTATTGCCGTGATCCTGGTGCATCACCACCGGGATGTTGGGGTAGGTCTCAACCGCAGCCAGGATCAGGTGGCGAAGAAAGTTTTCGCCCGCGTAGGTCCGCGCACCGCGGGAGGCCTGCAGTATCACTGGGGAATCGGTCTCGTTAGCCGCTTCCATGATCGACTGCACCTGCTCAAGGTTGTTCACGTTGAACGCAGGAATGCCGTAGCCGTTTTCAGCGGCGTGGTCTAGCAGTAGACGGAGCGGTACGAGCGCCATAGTGAAATCTCAGTGAAGGCCAATAAACGGACAAAAGTCCGTAGCCGCGAGACTTTACCTTTGAGTCGTGTGAAATGTCACGACACTCCGTTGCCTAAACGACGCGGGAGTGTCAAATGCAATCGCTTAGTAGGTGTAACCAGCCACAAATAGCTGTTCATCAGACGACGGTTGCGACCCCGCGACATAACGACCTTGAGACGCTTCTGAATTGGCTTGTGCTCGTGCAAGAAGAGCGGCTTGACCCTTTTCCGTCTCCGATCCTTTCCATGCTTTCAAGCATGAATGTTGGAGTGCCCGTCCATAGGAAAAGCCGAGATTCCAGCTTGCTTTTTTAGGGAGACTATTCATCGTATTGAGATAAATAGATGCGGCTTCTTCACTCAAGCCACCGGAGAGAAAAACAATTCCTGGGACACTGGCAGGAACACTTCTCTCCAAGGTTCGGACTGTCATTTCAGCAACAATCTTTGGATCGGCCTTCTGGGGACAATCAGCCCCCTGCACCGTCATCGATGGCTTAAGCAATGTGCCTTCTAAAAGAACACCATTGGCATGGCAAGCGTGATAGACCTCTTGGATAACTCGCTCTTGAACAGCTGCAGTCACCTCAATCGTATGGTCGCCATCCATCAAAATTTCAGGCTCAATAATTGGGACTAAACCCGACTCCTGAACACTTCTGGCATAACGGGCTAGACCCCAGGCATTCTCACGAACCGAGAGATCAGAAGGACAGCCATCGGCTGTGATCTGGAGAACTGCGCGCCACTTAGCAAAGCGAGCACCTTGGGCGTAGTAGTCGGCAGCACGCTCCACCAAGCCGTCGAGACCAGTGCAAAGGGTTTCCACAGATCCTGCGCCAGGAAGAGGGCGAAGACCCTGATCAACTTTGATTCCTGGGATCACACCCAGCTTCTGCAACTTTTTAACCATCGACTCACCATCTGCATGGTTTTGGAACAACGTCTCTTCGTAGAGAATCGCACCACTGATGTATTGCCCCAGGCCTGCTGATGTAAACAGCATGCCGCGATAGGCCTGGCGATTTGCCTCTGTATTTTCAACATTTATTGAGCCCAATCTCTTGCCAACTGTCTTGGTGGATTCATCCACAGCAAGAATTCCTTTCCCAGACTCAGCGAGAGCACGTGCTGTTGCAATGAGCTCTTGAGAAAAGTCAGTAAGCGACATACTTAACCAAAAAGGAAGTAGCTGTCTAGTCGGAAAATTTCGACGGCTTGTCATTCGCTAACAAGCCATCGTGTCAATTGCGACAAATCATTGATTCATAGCGTCCAAGACCAAGACCAAGACTTTGGAATTCAGGCTATTTCGATACCGCTGCATCACAAGCAAGCCGGCTCGCCACGCCTTCCATCAATCCTGGAACCATCGGTTGCCCGCTGCGCATACTCTCCGTCCACCATCCCTGAATCCTTGCCACGGGAGCCACGCGACCATCACTCCAGGTGGTGGAGAAGGCCAAATCCGCATCAGCCTGGATCGATCGCAGCGGTTCTCCAGAGGATGCATGCCAAAGGGAAAAACCATGGACATAGTCCTTTTGGTTCTCGCTACCCAGGATCAGGGTTCCCCTGGATCCATACACTTCCAACCAGCAGCCGCGGCCTTGGCGAGCGACCGACGCAAGATTCAACTGCGCTGGCACTGCACAATCAGAACGCCCTTGCCAGTTCAGGGTGGTCTGAATCAAGGCGACGTCTTCTGCATCAACGGCTTTCATCGCACCATCCGCGCCAGGGCGCTCAGGAATTGAGACGCTGTTCAGCGCTTGGACCGCCCCCACCGGGCCAATCAACCAAGCCAACGTATCGAAAGCATGGGTCCCCAAGGCGCCGATCACGCCACCGCCGGCTTTGCGATCGGAATACCAGTTCCAGCCACGGCTGGCATCGGCCCGGCTACTCATCAACCAATCCAACTTGACCAACCAAGGGGTCCCCACGGCGCCCGAGCGCAACAAGCGCTCGGCCTGCATGAATAAAGGCACCGCTCTGTACTCGTAATCCACAGCGACGCTTCGCTGTTGCCGCAGCGCTAACCGCTGCAATTCCATTGCCTCATCTGCATGCAGCGCGATCGGTTTTTCCAACAACACATGTTTGCCCGCTTGAAGCGCTGCACGGGCCAAATCGAAACGCGGCCCCGGGGGCGTCGCCACAATCACCGCATCCACCACGGGATCAGCCAGCAACGCATCCCAGTTGTCGTAACCCTTAAGCCCAAACTCCGCACAGGCCTGGTCCAAACGCTCACGGCGGGGATGCCAAATCGCCACCGCCTCTAAGTCCTGATTGGCCTCTAAGGCAGGCAGATGCACCTTTTCACCGAAGCCAAGTCCGGCAACAGCAACTCCAATGGGTTGTGTGGACATGTCAGCTGCTGAGAGGTTCGTTGCAGACAGCTTCGATCACCGAAACGATCAAACCATCGTTCTCTGCAGCCTGAAAGGTGGAACGAAATCGGGGAATTCCGTTGACTTGTTTGTCGCGATACAGCGACTGCCCACAATCAAGCTCCATCACGTAAAGCTCCCCCTGACGCTGTTCTCCATCCTCGGATGGAGCTGGCGTAAACCGACTGAGCACAGTGCGCATACCGTTTTTATTGTCCCGAATACTGCCGCGGTCCCACCACTGCTGACCCGCATCGGTGGCAGGCACTTCAATCCATTCCACGGGTCCAGCCCAGCTGATTCCCACAAAACAGAACAGGGCGATGAACAGAACGAGAAAGCGACGAATCATGCGTTAGTGAGCTCCAACGACTTCGATCCATGCAGGCGGAGGAGAGATGCCAGCGTGCTGCGGAATTGGGTCCGCGGAACGATGGTGTCGACGAAACCGTGGTCTTGGAGATATTCAGCCGTTTGAAAGTTATCGGGCAATTTCTCACGCAATGTCTGTTCAATCACCCGACGACCGGCAAACCCAATCAAGGCCTTCGGCTCAGCCAAAATTAGATCACCCAGCATCGCAAAGCTTGCGGTAACTCCACCCGTGGTTGGGTGGGTGAGCAGCGGTAAATACAGCAGCTCAGCCTCCCGGTGACGTTCCAGAGCTCCAGAAATTTTGGCCATCTGCATCAGGCTCAACATCCCCTCCTGCATGCGCGCACCTCCGGATGCACACACGATCAACAGGGGGAGCTTGCGTTTGGTGCATTCCTCCACCAAACGGGTGATTTTTTCCCCCACCACAGAGCCCATGGACCCGCCCATGAAGCGAAAATCCATGACCGCCAAACCCATTCCAATCCCATCCACGAGGCACAATCCGGTGACCACCCCGTCGTTCAATCCCGTCGCAGCCTGACTTTCCCGCAAGCGGTCTGCGTAGGCACGACGATCTTTAAATTCCAGCGGATCGATGGGAGCCAGATGCTCATTCAGCGGTTGAAAACTCTCCGAATCAGCAATCAGAGCAATCCGTTCGGAGCTATCGATGCGGTGGTGGTATCCACAGCCTGCACAGACACTGGCGTTCAAGCGAAGGTCCTTGAGATACACAACAAGTGCGCACTCAGGGCACTTGCTCCAAAGGCCATCCCCCTCTTCGGGTTCCTGTTTGAC
>QCVM01000025.1:0-25667 GCA_003210375.1 Synechococcus sp. AG-686-B21
GCACACTGTTTGCTAGCGGTTCTGTTCGACTACAACGCGGAAGCCAGTTTTTTCAAGCCTCGGCTCTTCGTTACAACCTTGTCCAAAACGAGGGCGAGCTCGACGATGTCTATGGCGTGATCGACCTCGAGGGCACTCCCACAACTCCTCAAAACGCTGCAAAAAAGCCAAGGGTCGGCCCCTCTTCAACGGAACAAACGAGCCAATTAAGCCAAGCCAAACCTGACAGCAGAATGGCCTGCCCTCCGTTCTTGCCTCCCGTACCGGATTGGAACCCACAGCCATGGGCAGTGACCGCATGGGGTGGTCAGATGATCGATGCCGCCTTTGGCGACACATTTTTGTTTAACGGCAGGATGCGCCCCGAGGCTGTGATGGGCGTTGGACTGCAAAAACGCATTGCACGTGCTGGCCCGATTGCCTTGGAACTCGAAGCTGATTTGTTTAGTCACGTTGCTAAAAAACAGCAGGGCGGCGAATACAACCAGGGCACCCCTTACGCCGACTTACCCGCCCAAAGTTTCGGGGAAGGTGTACTTGGTATTGGTGCCCGCCTCTGGGTTCAGCCTTGGCTCAGCTTCAGCTTGATGGAAGGCGTCAGCTACAACACTGACCAAAGCCTTTATGAAAAAACTTTCAGAAAGAACTACTCCCAACTTCTGAATTACATGGCTTTTGAATTAGAAGCAGCCGTCTCTCAAGATCTTTCACTGGTTGGACGCATTCATCACCGATCGGGAGCTTTCGGCACTTACAACGGCGTAACGGAGGGAAGCAATGCCTACCTTTTTGGCTTGCGCTACCGCTGGGGGCGTGATCTCCCCAACTTCGATGTGGCCGTCATGCCACCGCCAGACGGATGTCCAGATCCCGATCGAGATCAGCACATCCATCCAAGTTCGTTGTCCGAACGCCTCGAATCGATTTCACTTGGAGATGGGGGCGAGCCGCAACAGCCTGTGCCACTGCCGAAGAGCACAGAGCCTTCCGGTGTTACTCCCGCCGAGCAACAGGCACTGAGAACAGCAGCTATTCAGACAATCGATCAGCGTGTCTCCGACATTGATCTCACCGGTGGTTTTTCAATCGAACGCCGCAGCGGCGTCCCAATCCGTCGCCTGAACTCATCCGTTCAAGATGAGAATCGCTTCGGCGTTGTGAAAGTGCCGCAGCTGAAACGGCTCGGGAGTACACAACTCCTCAATGGAACAATCAGTCGCTGGCGAATCCAAGCCAATCGCATCCGTATTACCGCCAATGGCTGGCAATCAGATCGCATGGGATTTAGCAACGACCCCTTCACGCCAACACAATCTCGAATCGATGCCGAGGGTGTGGTTGCTAGAGAAAAATCAAATGGCGACCTTCTGATCTCAGCGCGTCGCAATCGATTGATCATTGATGAACGGCTGCCCATCTCAGTCACAAGGCGCCAACTGATCCAGAAAGAGGAGGAAGTAGAGAACCGCTGGGTGCTCGGCATTGACAACGACGATCGCGATGGCCTCTTCATTGGTCGAACGCTTCAACCCCTCAAAATTGGCAAAAACACGGAACTGGCGCTCGAGCCACAGGTCCTTGTGCAACGTGCAGCCAGTGATGGTGGCGAAAGCCTGGGGGACGTTTTTGGTCTTGAAGCCAAATTAACGAGTCGGTTTGGCGAATATCGCCTCAATTCAGAGGCCGACATCAGCTCATTTGACGGCGACTCATTTCTTAATAACAGTCGTTACTGGGTGGACTTAGGTCGCAACGTTGATCTGGGATTTCTTGGAGAGGTCAAAACAAAACTATTCGGTGCTTACCGCTATCGAACCTGGAATGGTTCGCTTGGTGAAACTGACATCCAAGCCGCCTATGGCATCTATGGAGAAAAGAGTGGTGAGTGGTCGCAAGGAGACATCAAACATCGCTATTTGGTTCGAGGTGCTGTTGGTGATTACTACGCAGATCGGTTTAAGAAGCAAAGGATGTTGCGCAGTGGACGAGGAAGTTTGTTCGCCTCACTCACAAGCAACTTCCCACTCTGGAAAGGACAAACCGCCGAATTAACACCAACGCAGGCCTATCGCTATTCGCCCGTTGCGATTGTTCCTGGCATCAGCCTGGCCACAAACATCAACAGCACAGTGGCGATGTACGCACAAGGGTCGCAGCAGTCGAGTCTCAGCTTTAGTGGTGGACCCACCATAACTCTGGGCACATTCAGCAAGCCATTCCTGGATTTCACCCAGATCTCTGTAATCGGAGGTGGCACCCTGCAGAGCGGATTAAGCCCGTTCGAATTCGACAGAATTGTTGATTTTGGCACCCTCGGATTGGGGATTACACAGCAGATCGTTGGGCCATTGATGTTCAGCACTGGAGTCAATCTGAACGTTGACCCTGGCTCTGCTTACTACGGAGACGTGATCGACTCCAATTTCGAATTGCGATGGCAGCGCCGTAGCTACGATATTGGCATTTATTTTAATCCCTATGAGGGAATTGGGGGCGTGCGATTCCGGTTAAACGATTTCAAATTTAAAGGAACAGGTGTTCCCTTCGTGCCCTACAGCCCAACAGACTGGCTAAACCACAACAACAAGAATCAACCGTACTAATCAATCTCCTCCACCAATAACTAAATGACTTCCTCTTAAGTTAGCACCTGCAAATCGAACGCCTTCAACACGCACATCTGGAGCAAACGCGTTAATCACAACAGCATCTCGAAGATCTGCGCCTCGAAAGTCAACACCTGAGAGCTCAGCATTCGTGAGGTTGGCTCCGCGCAAATCAGCACCAGAAAGCTGAGCACCACTGAGATCAGCTCCTTCAAGGTTGGCAGTACGCAAATCCGCGCCCCGCAGATCAGCCTCCCGAAGATCAGCGCCAATCAGATGGGCATCCTGCAGGTCTTTAGAGCGGAGATCACAGCCCGGACAGTGGCGGTCAAACGCCTCGTAGGGCTGAACCAACAGCTGCAGCGGGGATGACACAGCAGGCAAGGCCGCAAACAGGGCGACCACACACAACCGAACACTCCACAGAAACCCTTCCACAACCCAACCTAGAAACCTTTTCTCATTCATAGACGAAAGAGATCAAGCCTTCAGTTAGCGCGTGGCGAAATTATTGAGATAAGGAAGCCGATTCATCAAGCCCTCCACCTTGGAGCTGTTGTCGAGCAACTGGGATGTGGCATCCCATCTCCCACTCCGCAGCATGTCCCTCGGACCGGCATCAATGGTCACGTCCCAGCGCTCTTGATCCGAAGCAAGCGTCATCACCTCAAGATCAAGCGCCCAATGACGCGTTGCATCACCATTCACTGCTGCCTGAATAGCCAGAATTTGATCTGGCGATGCTGAGGCACAAGGAATGCCCAGCGCAAGGCAATTACCGAAGAAAATCTCCGCAAAACTGACACCTACAACAGCACGAATGCCCCATCGCATCAACGCCTGAGGTGCGTGTTCCCGACTGGATCCACAGCCAAAATTACCATTCACAATCAAAATGGAAGCGTCTTTAAAACGCTCTTGATCGAAGGGATGCTCCCCAGCCAACTCGAGTCGATCATCAGCAAAAACTTGATCGCCAAGGGCATCAAAGCTGACGCATTTCAGGAAACGAGCAGGGATGATTCGATCGGTATCAATATCTTCACCTTGGATCATGAGAGCAGTGCCAGAAATCTTCTGAACAACGCCATTCGGGAAAGCAAACATCAAGACGCTGGGTGAAGAGCGAGGGTGCGGACATCAGTAACCCGACCATGGACAGCCGCAGCCACAACCATCGCCGGACTCATCAGCAGGGTCCTGCCATTGGCTGATCCCTGCCGGCCCTTGAAATTACGATTGCTAGAGCTGGCACTGATCTGCCGCCCTTCCAAGCGGTCCGGATTCATGGCCAAACACATGGAACATCCAGGCTCCCGCCATTCGAAACCAGCCGCACAAAACACCTGATCCAAGCCTTCAGACTCAGCAGCCCGGGCCACCTGTTCCGAACCAGGTACGACGAAAGCCTTCACTCCAGTGGCCACATGTCGCCCACGAGCGACGGCTGCCGCGGCACGCAGGTCGCTTAATCGACCATTCGTGCAACTACCAATGAAACACACATCAATGGGCACTCCAGCGATGGGAGTGCCGGGTTGGAGATCCATGTAGCGATAAGCCTCCGTTGCAATCGGACGCTCACCGGGGTTCAGCATCGTCAGGCTTGGGACGCACTCATCAATCCCTAAGCCCTGACCCGGCGTAATACCCCAGGTCACCGTTGGTGCAATCGCCGTTGCATCGAACACAACCTCGTCGTCCACCACCGCTTTGGCATCCGTGGCAAGAGACCGCCACCAATCCACTGCAGCGTCCCAAGCCGCACCGCACGGAGCATGGGGACGTCCCTTGAGGTAATCGAAGGTGATCTGATCTGGATTCACATATCCACAACGCGCCCCACCCTCGATGGCCATGTTGCAGAGCGTCATTCTCTCTTCCATCGACAACGCTTCGATGGCAGAACCCGAGAACTCATATGCGTATCCAACCCCACCCTTGACACCCAGCGTGCGGATCACGTGCAGGATCAGATCTTTCGCAGAAACCCCAGCGGACAGGTGTCCATTTACCAAAATCCGTCGAACCTTGAGTTTGTTCATGGCCAAGCTCTGGCTGGCTAGAACGTCCCTCACCTGACTCGTCCCGATACCGAAGGCGATCGCACCAAACGCGCCATGGGTGGATGTATGTGAGTCACCACAAGCTACGGTCATGCCGGGCTGGCTCAAGCCGAGCTCCGGGGCGATCACATGAACAATGCCCTGTCGGCCAGTACCAATGCCGTTCAAAGTAATCCCGCTCTCAGCGCAATTGCGTTCCAAAGTGCTGAGCATTTCCTCCGCCAAAGGATCCGCAAACGGACGCGCTTGAGAGGTGGTAGGCACGATGTGGTCCACCGTGGCAACAGTCCTTTCGGGGCAAGCAACGGTGAGGCCCTTGTCACGCAGACCCGAAAATGCTTGAGGGCTGGTGACTTCGTGAATCAAATGGAGACCCACGAACAGTTGTGTGGACCCCCCGGGCAGATCTGCCACCCGATGAAGGTCCCACACCTTGTCGTAGAGGGTGCCGGAACTCAACAGTGCTGCTGCAATGACAAATGACCTTACGACTGGGACAGAAGGCGCTGGCGTAAATGGTCGAGGGCACGAATCACGCTGAGCTGCTGCACGGCCAATCGACCTCGACGAGCGCCAAATCGCTGCACCCAAGCATCACAACCCTCTGGCCCAGCCAACGCCAAGCAAACCATGCCAACAGGCTTCTCAACGGTTCCACCCCCTGGGCCAGCCACACCGCTAATCGCGATACCCCAGTCGCAGTGCAGCCGCGAGCGCAGCCCCTCTGCCATCGCCTTCGCCACAGCCTCTGACACAGCACCATGCTGAACAAGCAGCGCCTCTGGCACCCCCAAAAGCTGTTGTTTAACAGCATTGCTGTAGGCAATCACGCCACCAGCAAACACTGCTGATGAGCCTGCCACCGCTGTAAGAGCAGCACCGAGGGCACCCCCCGTACAGGATTCAGCAACAGCCAGGGTTTGCCCAGCATCCCCGAGCAAGCGCAACACCACAGCCGCCAAGGTGTCATCGTCGCGTCCGTAACAGAAGAGTGCTGTGTGCTGGAGCAACTGCTCCTCCATGGGATTCAACAGCGCCTCCGCTTGAACTGGCGACGACCCCGAGGCGGTCAGCCGCAAGGTCACATCACCCAGCGCGGCATAGGGAGCCACGGTGGGGTTTACAGAGTCGAATAGATCCCCCACCTGCTCTGCCAAATCAGACTCTCCAATTCCAGTAAAATGCAGCCTTCGACTCACAAACGCAGAGGAAGCACCTCCGTTCTGACGCAACCAAGGTTCAGCTGTCTCCACCCACATGCTCCGCATCTCCGAAGGGACTCCAGGAAACGTGAGAATTGTGAAATCGGAGCAAGGAGACCAAATCATCCCTGGAGCAGAACCCAGAGAATTGGGCAGAACATCTGCACCAATCGGCAACAACGCCTGCGATCGATTGCTGGAAGCCACAGCACGGCCTCCCGCAGACAACTTTTCCTGTATCTCCTGCCAGAGCTCTGGACGCTCTTCAAGGGGGGTATCAAACGCCGCAGCCAAGGCCGCAGTGGTGAGGTCATCGGGAGTAGGCCCCAAGCCTCCTGTGGTGATCAAAATTCGACACCGCCCAGCCGCCTCACGCACAGCGGCCATCAGCCGATCGGTGTTGTCGCCCACAACGGTCTGACGGAAATGGGGAAGGCCTAGATCCGCCAGCTTCTGCGCAATCCAACGTGCATTGCCATTGAGAATGTCACCCAATAGGAGTTCCGTCCCCACACAAAGAATTTCGACGCCGTTTTTAGCCATGGCGATTTCCGAGCAGGGTTGATCCGCCGACTAAGTCCTGCGATGTGTGCTCTCGCAAAGCCTTTTCAGTCTGAAGTTGACGACGGCTCACGACCACCGTGGCAACAAGAATCGCCGTAGCAAGAGCCAACCAGAGAAAGCGCATTTCTGCATTCGCCACCACCAACGCGATGGATGCCAACCACTGGGTAAACACGCAGATCAGGAGGACGGTGCGTCGATGACTGAAACCGGCCCGTAGTAAGCGGTGATGAAGATGACGGCGATCTGGGTAAAACGGTGATCTCCCTGCCCGCAAGCGCCCCATGATCACTGCCGACATATCCGCTAGAGGCAACGAAAGAATCAGCAATGGCAACAACAAACTCACAGTCGTAAGGCCCTTCGCTGGGCCCACAATGCTGATGGAGGCGAGGGTGAAGCCAAGGAAGTAAGAACCTCCATCTCCCATAAAAATCCTGGCCGGATTAGAGTTATCCCGCAAAAATCCCAACGAACATCCAGCCAATGCGGCTGCCAGGAAACCTGCAGCAACCTGGTGCAGAGAAAAGCTGACGGACACCAATCCAATGGCCGCAATTCCAGCAACGCCTGCGGCAAGGCCATCCAAACCATCAAGCCAATTAATCGCATTAGTGATGCCCACGAGCCAAATCACCGTGGCCAATAAACTGAGGCCATCAGAGAGCTGGATCGCTGATCCGTTGGAGGTAAGCCAGGGCAAATCAATGGCTCCAATGCGAACCCCTTGGCTCCAGATTGCAGCCGCTACACAGATCTGACCCGCCAAGCGGGGCCATGGCGAAAGAGCGTACAAATCGTCGGCCAAACCAATCAGAAAAAAGCAGAGCGAGCCAGCGAGGGTGCACCAAATCAATTGATCTCGTTCGGGAGCCAAGAGGCCAAAGCCTCCCAAGACCCAAATGGCCGACAACGACAGAACAAATCCGATGACCATCGCGATGCCACCAACACGCACAATCGGCTTGCTGTGTTGCTTGCGGGCATCGGGCTGGTCAGTAAAACCAAAGTGAAGACCGAGACGTCTAACGAGAGGAACTAACCCGATCGTGAATCCAGCTGCCACAAAGAAACTCACCGTGGCAACCACAATCGGGCTGGCTGGGAGGTTCACTTTGGCTCCTGAAATGAAACTCCTCTCTGGGTTCAGAGAGTTGACCGGATCTTAGAGAACTTCAATTGGGACACCATCACGATTGGATGACATCACATCTACACACGTCATACGAGCGCTGGCTCTTTGCTGTTGGCGTAGAGAGGGAAGCGAGCGCAAAGGGCCGAGACTCGCTCGAGGCAATGCTGACGAACCGCATCGTCCTCAGGCTGATGCAGGCGGTCAGCGATCACATCAGCCACCTCCTTGAAAGCAACGACATCAAAGCCGCGTGTGGTGAGCGCAGCAGTCCCTAGACGAAGTCCACTCGTCACAAATGGGGACTCTGGATCAAAGGGCACCGTGTTCTTGTTGGCAGTGATGTGCACATCGCTCACCAGCAAGTCGGCCACCTTGCCCGTCATGCCAATCGACCGTAAATCGAGCAACACAACGTGGTTATCGGTTCCCCCACTCACCACATCGATTCCCCTGGAGATCAGTTGCTCTGCCAAGGCTCCAGCATTGGCTACTACGTGCTGGCTATAGGTTTTAAACGACGGTTGAAGTGCCTCACCAAAGGCAACGGCCTTGGCTGCGATCACATGCTCCAAGGGTCCACCCTGCGTCCCTGGAAAGACAGCTTTATCGAATTTCTTGGCGAACTCCGCATCTCTGCACAGGATCAAACCACCCCTGGGCCCGCGCAGCGTTTTGTGAGTCGTGGTGGTCACAACATCGCAATGGGGAACAGGGCTGGGATGGACACCAGCTGCCACGAGTCCAGCGATATGTGCCATATCAGCCAACAGAAAAGCCCCCACCTCGTCAGCGATGGACCGGAAGGACGCGAAATCAATCGTGCGTGGATAAGCCGAGTAACCGCAAATAATTAATTTTGGTTTGTGCTCGACGGCAAGTTTCCGAATCGCCTCCAAGTCGAGGCGCTGGGTTTTCGGGTCAACGCCGTATTGAACAACGTTGAACCATTTGCCGCTCACGTTGACGTGAGAGCCATGGGTGAGGTGACCGCCATGGGAAAGGTCAAGCCCCATGATCGTGTCGCCAGGCTTCAACAACGCAAGGAACACCGCGAAGTTCGCCTGTGCACCACTGTGGGGTTGAACATTGGCCCATGCGGCATCAAACAACTGCTTGGCTCGTTCAATCGCCAAGGTTTCGATGGCATCGACATGCTCACAACCGCCGTAATACCGCTTGGCGGGTAAGCCCTCGGCATATTTGTTCGTGAGCACAGAACCCTGCGCTTGCATCACAGCCTGCGAGGCAAAGTTCTCGCTGGCAATGAGCTCAAGATGGGTTTCCTGACGATGACGCTCCTGGTCGATCAGACGAGAAATTTCCGGGTCAGCCGAAGCCAGACCTGCATTGATGGCCCGTTCGGAGACCTGGCTCATGGGGAAAGGACATAACCGATAGCCCAATCGTAAGAAACGATTCTTCGCTCGGGATGGGCCAAAACAAAAAAAAACTGCCTATTCGGCAGTTTTCAAGCGCGCCTGGAGAGATTCGAACTCCCGACCCTCTGATCCGTAGTCAGATGCTCTAATCCGCTGAGCTACAAGCGCTTGCGTGAATCCATGAGACTCCATCAGGGTGCCGATCGTCAACTGGGGCGCGGCCGAGCCAGGATCACAGCACGACATTTTTGATGCAATGCCGATTCGCTGGTATGGCCCTGCCAACCCTGAAGACCCGACTTATCGGCACTTTGAACGCATCGTCAACTTTTGTTTGCACGCTGGCGCGTTCGCTGCAATCAACAGCGGCGCATGGTTTTTCCAAGAAATGAAACATCCATTCCCTGAGCCATCACTCAGCTGGATCACAGGGATATGGGCTGGCGCTCTCGCCATTCAATTGATCAGCGTGATTGCCCGTCGCCCAAGGGAGTCCGATTAGAGCCACCATGAGAACGATCTGATCTGCGACATGTCATTACCCGCATCCGACTTGAAAGATCTACAAGCCGCTGTGGCTGATCGCCTTTACCTGCAAATCAATGGATGGCACCTCTACCTCGGCGATGCTGGTCTCGCTGAGGCTCTTGCCGTTGAATGCAGCGCCCTCGTTAACCAAGGGGCCGCTGTCGCAGCAAGGCAAGCCATCGAAGCAGTGAAAGTTCCTGTGGCAGGAGGCGCCAGTCAGCTGCCGCTAGCGCGCTTGATGCCGCCAGCCCAACTCAGAGACCTTGAGGACATCCTCCAGCCGTACTGCTAGCCGAAGCATGCGGCACAGCAGTTCGGAACCATGTTGCGAGGGCTACGGAAGGTAGATCCCATAAAGTCGCATGACGACAGGGTTCCTCCGTGCTGCTAATCGAGGTCACCAACGCACGCGAAGTTGTGCAACAACGCATGGGAAAACTCGGCGCTCGACTCATTGGGAAAGTGGTCGATCCGGAAAAGCAGGTGGAAGAAGCCTTGATGCAAGAGATGGAAACAGCCTTCAAGGAATTCGGAATCGAAGCCAAGATCTCGTCTGTTGCCAACGCCCAAACCATCGGCACTGGTCTGCTTGAACTTCCGATTCAGGTGAGAGGCACCAAAGAAGTGCATCACGACGATTAAGCGAACCCAAGCAGCAAGGGCACCAGCTCAACCATCACCAGTTCAGCCATCAGCAGTTCAGCCAAGGTCGAGCCGCACATGAAGGGGGAGCTTGCTGCCGACGTGATCTTGTTGATCAACATCCACCACAAGGCTGAGTCCTTGAACTTTCCCTTTCATGGATTGACCAGCCAGGGCCTGAACGAAGGCCCAGGGTTGCCAGGCCGCCAGCAGATCCTGGGAGGGTTCAGCGGCCAAAAGCAGAGCTTGGGCCGGACGACCATCGCTGCTGATGGCCTGCCATTGCCGCAGCCGCGGTTGCACCCCACGGGTGTCCTGACGATGCTTCAGAGCGATCAGGCTCTCACCCCACCAATCCACCGAGGCAGCATGCGCTTGGGCTATGGCCAACTGCGCCTCGAGGCCAGCCGTTCGACCACGCTGACGCACCAGGCGTGTCCAAACTGCAAGCCTTTCTCCATCGCCATCCAACTCTGATCGAGATAAGCCCTGCTCCTGGAGCTGAACATCCACCAGAGCCTGCTGAGGCTGCTCCCGGGATGTGGTGAGAAGCCATCCATCGGATTGGTGTTGCCAAAGCAAAGGGCCATCGTCGAGCTCCACAACCGTTGCGGCAGCAGATTGACCTTGCAAATGGGATCGCAACAGCGGCCCCAACCACTGCGCCAAAGGGTGTTGGTCGTCGGAATCCAGCAACCTAGATGGATTCTGAAGCTGAGCCAGCCAGAGAGCCCGACCACCGGCCGTCTCCGATAAATCGTTGAGGGGTTGCCATGGCTCTGGCGAAAGCTTGTCGCGGAACGCAATGACCGCATCCGCAGCCAACGTGGCACCGTCCGGACGCAGCGATGCCACCAACCCCGCCAGGTCGGAACGCTCGGTGAGCACCGCAGGGAGCTGCAACCATCGCTGCATCGCAGCAGGCGAAGCCGTCAGGACCGCGACGCCATCACCAAGATCAGCCACGTTCTGCTGCAGCCTTTGATCGCCCAACTGATGTTGATCCTTCAGCTGGGACACATCGAGGGATTGCTCGAGCACGCCGCGGCCTGAAGCCAGCAACAAGAGATCGTCATCGATGAGCGCGGTCGCTAACGGCTGGGGATCGCGACCGATCAAGGCACCACGACCACTAATCACACCAATGCCGCGATAGCTGCTGATCTGCAAATCGGTGCCAGCCAAGCTTCGGGTTTGCCAAAAGCGCTGCAAAAAGCGGCGGGCCCCGTCGCTATCACGACTGGTGAGGGCCAGCACCCATCCAGGATCTGATGCACCATCAAGCGACACACCGTCAAGCAAAGTAAGGCTGATTTCCGAGCCAATCCAAGGTGCGAGTTCTGCCTCGAACTCAAGGCCAGCCAACGCAAAAGCACCGTTGCGCCAAGCGCGTGCTCCATCTCGGGCCGCACGACGTTGAGAGGCGGGCGCCACAGCCTGGGCATAGGCCGGCAAGCGTGAGGGATCAGCCAGCCAATGCAACGACACAGCAGCATCGCGGGGCACAAAGCGAGCCGATCGCGGCAACTGCAATGGCTGCTCAGCAAGGTGAAGCGGGCTATGCCGATCCATTGTCCAGATCAGACCCATGGCTAGCAGCACTAGCGACAACAGGGCGGCACCAACCGCGGTAAGAAAGGGGCGGGCCTTCATGGGCCTGCGATCGCGAGTCACCTCATCTTTGTCCATCACCGCAGAATGGCGCCATGAGCCTTGATCAACCACATCCAATCAGCGCCCCTGATTTAGAGCTTTGGCTTCAGGGGGATGCCCCTTCACCACAAGTTGTGGATGTGCGAGAAGCCCAGGAGTTGGCCATGGCCAAATTTCCGAGAGACGTGCTCCACTTACCTTTGAGCGCGTCTTCTGAATGGATCGCCACACTGCAATCGCGGCTTGGACCAGACCAACCCGTCGTGGTGCTGTGTCATGCCGGTGTGCGCAGCCATCACTTCGGTCTGTGGCTCTTAGATCAAGGCTGGGGCCTAGAGGTGTGGAATCTGGAAGGAGGAATCGACGCCTGGAGTACCCAGGTGGATGACACCGTCCCCCGCTACTGATGAAGCCTTTATCGCGTCGTCAAGAGCAAGTGCTGCAGGCCACGGTGCATCACTACGTCGACACGATGGAGCCGGTCGGAAGCCGAACGCTGGTGCAACGCTTCTCGATGCCAGCTAGCTCAGCCACCATTCGGTCGGCGATGGGTGCCCTGGAACAACGCGGACTTCTCACCCAACCCCACACCTCCTCAGGCCGGATTCCAAGCGCGCTGGGATATCGCCACTACGTGGACTGCCTTCTTCCTGAACCTGCAGCCACCGTTCAACATTTGGAACGGGAGCTCACTGGATTGAGCCTTGGCTGGGCAGCCCTCGATGATCTGCTCCTACAGCTCGCGCGCCGACTGACGGATTTCACCGGTTTGATGAGCCTGATCACCCGTCCAGAACGGCCACAACCCCAACTCGCAGCGATTCGACTTGTGCAAAGCGGCGAACGCTTGCTGGTGATGCTGGTGGAGAACAGCGGTCACGCCAGTCATCTGAATTTGCGGCTACCCCATGCAACCAGCGACGAGCTGGAAGCCATGGAACGCTGGGCGGAACAGCAATTGCGAGGTGGTTCCTTGAATTGGGAGAAGTTGCCCACCCAACTCCAACGCAGTGGCGATGTGCTTCGTCATGCCCTCGAACATCCTTCGATCACGTCCGAACCAACAACCTTGGTGCACGGAATATCGCGACTGGTGGCTGAACCAGAATTCCAAAGTGCCCAAGACCTTGGCCCCTTACTTCAGCTCATTGACGATGAACCCATGGCCCTGATAAGCCCTGGCGCGGAAGCGCGGGTCTTGATCGGCCAAGAGCATCCCGAATCGGCGCTAGGGGCCTGTTCTGTAGTGCAGGCTCCCTACCGATGTGGCCAAGAGGGGACAGGCCACGTAGCTCTGATCGGACCGATGCGGATGGCTTACGCCACGGCATGTTCAGCTGTGGAACGGGTCGCTCGCCACCTGGAGCTACTGCTCAGCTAACGGGCAACAACCGCTCCGAATAACTAGCCACCAATGCCATAGGAACTCAGAGCTTGTCGCCGAGCTTCTCAGCAACTGTGTTCACATCTTTGTCGCCACGCCCAGAACAGTTGATCACCACTTCACAGCCCTGGGGGAGGGTTGGGCAGAGCTGCTCCAACCACGCAAAGGCATGGGCTGTTTCAAGGGCAGGAATAATCCCCTCCAACTCACTCACCAAACGCAACGCATCAAGGGCCTGGTCGTCGGTGACTGCAGCGTATTCAGCCCGACCAATCTCCTTGAGATAGCTGTGCTCAGGGCCAACACCGGGGTAGTCCAAACCAGCACTAATTGAATGGGCTTCTTGCACCTGACCATCACTGTCTTGCAACAGCAAGCTCATGGCACCATGCAATACACCGGGCCGGCCTTCGGTGATGGTGGCGGCGTGGCGGGGCGTGTTCACACCGTCACCAGCGGCTTCTACACCAATAAGACGAACGGTGGTGTCTTGCACAAAGGGATGGAACAGCCCCATGGCATTCGATCCCCCACCCACACAGGCCATCAACACATCTGGCAGGCGGCCAAAGGCTTCCTGACACTGCTGTTTCGCTTCTTGCCCGATGACCGCGTGAAAATCGCGAACCAACATTGGATAGGGGTGCGGACCAGCCACAGAACCCAGGATGTAGTGGGTGGTTTCCACGTTCGTCACCCAGTCGCGAATCGCTTCACTGGTAGCGTCTTTCAATGTGGCTGAACCGGCTGTCACAGGTTCCACGGTTGCGCCGAGAAGGCGCATACGGAACACATTGAGGGCTTGTCGGCGCATGTCCTCTGCGCCCATATAGATCACACAATCGAGGCCAAATCGGGCGCAAACCGTTGCTGTGGCGACACCATGCTGGCCAGCTCCGGTTTCAGCAATGATTCGCTTTTTGCCCATCCGCAGGGCCAAAAGCGCCTGGCCGAGGGCATTGTTGATTTTGTGAGCGCCGGTGTGGTTCAGATCCTCACGCTTCAGCCAAATGCGCGGACCACCATCGTCTCGGCGGTAATGAGTCGTGAGTCGCTCGGCTTCGTAGAGGGGGGTGGCCCGACCCACGTAGGTCTTGAGGAGATGGTTGAGTTTCCCCGTAAAGGCAGGGTCTGCCCAAGCTTGAGCTGCCGACTGCTCCAACTCAGCCAAGGCTGGCATGAGAGTTTCTGGGACGTACTGGCCACCGAAACGTCCGAAACGTCCATGGGCACCTGGACGAGCAGTTGGCTGAAGGCTGGCAGGATCCGGTTGGGAAGCTTTTGGCAGAGTGCTGGTCACGGATCCAGGTGGTCGCGTTCATTCAGCGTAAGCAACAAATCAAGCGATGACGTGGGTCGCAAGCTTTGATCCTGAGATCCCAAAAATCCTGGCACCTCGATCGCGGCCATCGAAGACAAGTCGAAAGACAGCTCGCCAGGGGCAGGCATGTTCGTCATCGACAATGGAACGACGTAGCGGGCAACGGGTGATGCCGAAGGGCGGCTGGCAGGAATTCAGCAGCGCCCACAGTCTGCAGCGGCCCAAGGGGCCTGCCGCAGCACCGACCCCGAAAGCCGATCAAATCGTGCGGGTACAGCCGACCCGTGGTGGGAAAGGGGGCAAAACGGTCACCGTGATTCGTGGCTTAGAGCTCGAGCCGGATGGCTTCAAGGCACTGCTGAAGAAACTGAAGAGCCGCATCGGCAGTGGTGGCACGACAAAAGACGGTGTGATCGAACTCCAGGGAGACCAGGTGGATTTGAGCCTGACCCTGCTCACCCAGGAGGGCTATCGACCTAAACGTGCGGGTGGTTAATGAACAGCATGCATCTGGGTGAGAATGAGTTCCTTCTTACCCCTTGTTATGACCGCGTCCACTCCTAAAGCCACCAACATCGTCTGGCATGAGGCCTCAGTCGATCGGGCTGCCAGGGCGGACAAACGCGGGCATCGCAGCGCCATTCTTTGGTTTACAGGGCTCTCTGGCTCAGGCAAAAGCACCCTGGCCAATGCCGTGAATGCTGCTCTGTTTGAGCGCGGGCTAGGCACCTATGTGCTGGACGGAGACAACGTTCGCCATGGCCTCTGCAAAGACCTGGGCTTCTCCGACGCCGACCGTGAAGAAAATATTCGTCGCATTGGCGAAGTCGCAAAATTATTCCTTGATGCCGGGGTCATCGTTCTCACCGCTTTTGTTTCACCGTTCCGGGCCGACCGAGACAATGCACGTGACCTCGTGGAAGCGGGTGATTTTTTCGAGATTTTCTGCGCTGCAGATTTAGACGTTTGCGAGTCCCGCGATCCCAAAGGTTTGTATGCGAAGGCCCGCTCTGGAGCCATCAAAGAATTCACCGGCATCTCCAGCCCCTATGAGGCGCCTGACACCCCTGAACTGAAGATCGACACCGGTGCTCAAGATCTGGCGGAGTCTGTGAATGTGGTGATCAAGGTTCTACAGGACAAGGGAGTGATTCCGGCTGCTTGACCTCCGCCACACCGAGATCCGCGCGTGCTGCGTCGGCCAGCGTTTTGATGCAACTGGCCACCGGCACCGCCAACAGCAACCCCAAGAGTTCGCCCAACCCCAACAGCCCAGCCAATCGGGCACCGATCGGAAGTGCAATGAGCAGCCAGGCCGGTTGCAGACCCACAATGCTGCCCATTAAACGGGGCTGAATCACCTGATCCACGATTTGTCCCACCGCAATGGCGGCGGCTAAGAGCTCCAAACCTGTCCGGATATCTTGAACTCCAAGGATGGCGCTCACAAACACAATCGTGAGAGCGCTGGCATAGGGGATGAGTGTGCTGAAGCCGATCAACACGGCAAACAACACCCCGTAGGGAATCTCCAAAACGGTGAACACCAGTAGTTGGCCACCGCTGAGGATCAAGGCCAGGACGACCTGACCAGCGAAATACCCACGAAACGTCCGTCCCAGAGTGGTGGTGACCAGCTCACGCCATCGCTCTGGCAACCATTGGGCGAGACCGGCCGTGATCGAGTCGGCCCCCACAAGAAGGAATACCGCTAAGACCAACACGATCACGATGTTGATCGACGTACCGACGGTGGCTCCAAGGATGCTGAGCAAACGTTGGCTGAGCTGGGTCGCCACCCGACTGATTTGAGAGACCAAGTCGCTGCTGAGATCAGCAAAGTCCGCAGGGAGCCCATGGGCGATTGCCCATGACTGTCCTTGGTTAATTCCCTGTTCAGCCGCTGTTAGTAACGACGGTGCAGCACTGATCAATTGGCTGAGCTGCACGATTAGCAAAGGCAACAGCTCAACGACCGCGAATCCAAGCAATCCTGCAGTGAGCAAGCACACCAAGGTGAGTGCCGGTGAGCGCGGCAATCCACGCCCCATCAGCCATCGGCAGGGGATGTCCAGCAAAAATGCAATCAACGCTGCCGTAATAAACAGGCCTGGAAATGGAGCGAACTGCACCAGAACCCGTTTCAGCACAAATACGTTCAACCCGATCACTGGAAGCACCAAACCAATCCGAAACCAGGCGGGCCAAGTGTTCACTTAGCGGGTCTCTCTAACAAGCGAAGCGGTTGCAGCACCAGCGACGTATTGACACCAAAAACCAAGCCAAGCGGCAATTCCAAGCAACTTGAACCCCTCCTCCGTGAGTTGAATCGTTGTTGGGGGAAATGGCAAATAGCTCTGCACGGCATCGATCAACACGGAAGCACCGAGGAGCAGTACCGACAACAGGAAAGAGTCCCCTCCAAATTGCCGTAAGGGTTTACGAAAGCAGACCAACAGCACCAGGCTGAACACGATGTAGGTGATGTAGAGCGTGGCCTCCCCGAGATAGCGGTCATGGACGAGAAACATGTCGTCCAAGCACAACCAAAGCGAAAAGCCTCCACCGCAAAAAGCAAACTGCCGCCACGCAACTGGACCTCTTATTTGACCAGACCCAGCTGCAAATAGGGCAATTGCAGCAGCTGCCATCCAGAGCAGATAACCGACGCTGGAGATGAAGCCCAAGCCCAAGGGCGCGTCGCATGTCTGCGCCAGATCACGCACCACCAGTTGAAGGTTGATCCCTTCAGCCGAACTCCAGGACAGAGAAATGGCGTACAGGAACGCGGCTGGAACCAATGTCCACCGAATCGTGGAGCCGAGGGTGGACGTCACGATTGATCGCTGCATCAACTCATTTGCTCCAAGTAAGCGCTGCTGCCCAGATCGAGTAAACGCGCATCTTTTGCCACCACGACATCGTGCAGGCTGCTGCGATATTCCGCCAGCCGTTGGGTCAGGGTGTCATCGGACGTGGCCAAGATTTGAGCCGCCAATAAGCCCGCATTGAGCCCTCCTCCAATCGCCACCGTGGCCACGGGAATACCAGCGGGCATCTGCACAATCGAATGAAGTGAATCCACCCCGGACAACGCACGGCTCTGCACCGGCACTCCGATAACGGGAAGAGTTGTGAGAGCCGCCACCATGCCGGGGAGGTGGGCTGCACCACCTGCACCCGCCACGATGACGCGATATCCACGGCCACGGGCTTGCTCCGCGAAGGCCACCATTTCCAGAGGGGTGCGATGGGCAGACAACACCCGTACCTCCACCGTGACGCCGAGCTGACGCAAAATCGCGGCGGCCGGCTCCATTGTTGGCAGGTCGGAATCGCTGCCCATCACCACGGCAACACGAGCAGAAAGAGAGGGTGCTGTCACGTCACATTCCGGCGAGACTGCCATCGTCTCCCCCACCGGCCTGCAGCGCCAGCCCTAATGCGACGGATCACCAATGTGCGCCTGCCCGCACCCTTGGGTGGCGCGACCGAACATCAGCACTGGTTGGACCTCAGCACGGAGGGCAGGATCACTGGGATCGGCCCGATGGGAAGTGAGGACAGCTCAAACAGCCAGGGCCATCGAAAACCTGACGCCGAAAGCTGGAACGGCGACTGGATCAGCCCTCGTGGCATCGATTTACAAATCAATGGCGGGCTCGGGCTTGCCTTTCCAGAACTGGTGCCAACAGACCTACCCAGACTGTTGGAGCTGCTGGATTGGCTCTGGAGTGATGGCGTCGAGGCCATTTCTCCAACCTTGGTGACTTGCGGAATCAAGCCACTTCGAGCTGCGATGGCCGTTTTACGAGAGGCCAGGACGCAGCATTGCGCTGGTCGCTGTCAGCTGTTGGGTGCCCACCTTGAAGGTCCATTTCTGGCGGAGTCACGGCGAGGAGCCCATCCGCGGGAGCACCTTGCCAGCCCAAGCCTGGCGGCCTTGGAGGAACGCATCGGCGGCTTCGAGTCCGAGATTGCCCTGATGACCTTGGCCCCAGAACTGGTGGGAGCCGATGCAGTGATTCAACGGCTGCGGTATTTGGGGATCACGGTGGCCCTCGGCCACAGCGCCGCGAAAGCGGATGGGGCTGCCAAAGCCTTTGAGCACGGCGTGGGCATGCTCACCCACGCCTTCAATGCGATGCCGGGTCTGCACCACAGGGCTCCTGGACCGTTGGGTGAAGCCTGCCGCCGCGGTGACATCGCCCTGGGGCTGATCGCCGACGGTGTTCACGTTCATCCGACGATGGCTGTGCTGCTGCAACGGCTGGCACCGGAGCAGACAGTGCTGGTGAGCGATGCACTGGCCCCCTACGGCTTGGCGGATGGTGAGCACCGCTGGGACGAACGGGTCTTGCTGGTGAACAACGGCACCTGCCGACTCGAGGACGGCACGTTGGCGGGGGTCACACTGCCGCAACTCGAGGGAGTGAAACGCCTGGCTCACTGGAGCCAAGAGGTTGGGCCAGCAATCTGGAGTGCGACGGTTGCTCCACGCCGAGTAATCCACATCGCCGATGGCATTCAAGAGGCCCTAATGGGACAACCGCTGTCACAGCTGTTGCGATGGACGCAAAACGATGCCGGTGATTTGCACTGGGCCGACGCTGCTTAGGATCTCGCGGTTACAGACCGTTCGCACAATGGCCCCCGAAGAGCTTCTGGAGCAGAAACAAGCCGAGAAGCAGGAGGTGAAAGGCTACTTCGAAACCACCGGCTTTGATCGCTGGAATCGCATCTACAGCGAAAGCGACAACGTCAACAAAGTGCAGCGCAACATCCGCATCGGCCATCAAAAGACCGTGGATGAGGTACTGGCCTGGATTAAGGAGAGCGGCGAACTCAACAACGCGAGCTTTTGTGATGCCGGCTGCGGCGTCGGCAGCCTCAGCTTGCCGCTCGCTGCCATGGGCGCCGGTTCGATTCAAGCCAGTGACATTTCAGAGGCGATGGCCCAGGAAGCCGAGCGCCGCGCCCGTGACGCCGGTCTGGATATGGCCAAGCTGAACTTCTTCGCCAGTGATTTGGAAAGCCTGAACGGCTCCTTTCACACGGTGTGCTGCCTAGATGTTTTCATCCACTACCCCCAGAAACCTGCAGAGGAGATGGTGAGGCATCTCTGCGGCCTAACGGAACAACGGCTGATTGTGAGCTTTGCGCCTTACACACCGCTGCTGGCGTTATTAAAAGGAATTGGCCAACTCTTTCCAGGACCAAGCAAAACGACGCGTGCCTACACCTTGCGAGAAGACGGAATCGTGAAGGCAGCCGAAGCCTGTGGCTTCAAGCTGGTGCGTCGCAGCCTGAACAAGGCCCCCTTTTACTTCTCCCGGTTGATTGAATTCACCAAGTAATAAGTATCCCAAGGCCGTGAATTATCTTGATCCTTGAATCAAATGTCGAAACTTGAGGCTCATAAATAACAATACAAATAAACATTTAAAGGTAAATATTTCTTCAAAGAGCAGCATTTCGACAGCAAAGGCGCGACCACTCAGCGAATACGCAAATGGGAAGCATTAAAGTGCTTTGTCAATATTTACGCTTTTGATGTTCCTAGAAAGAAAAACTAATCAGGGTTACTCGCTAATCACTAAATCCTTTAGGGAAGGGTGCCAGCAATGACAAACCACCAGCGATGAGACCTTCCAACCGCCAGGAATGCAAGCGATATCCTCCATCCCCCGGTGTTGCATGGTCAGAAATCTCCCGATTGAGCAGATACAAAGGATCTCCCAGCAGCGGGCTACCCAGTTGGGCCAAATGAATACGGATCTGATGCGGTCGCCCCGTGCGGATCGTTACCTCGAGCCGATCTCCAGCAGAGCAACGCTCTAACAATCGCACCGTGGAGTGAGCCGTTAGACGCTTCCGCATCGGCTCCTTTCCCCACGGTTCTGGCCCCCAAATCCAACCCAGCAGTGGATGCTGCCGCTCCACCACATCACTACTCACCACCAAGCTTTGGCCGAGTTCCAACCTCTCCACCCGACGCGCCCACGCCTGATAAATCTTCTGACAGCGACTCTGTGGTCGAAACTGTTTTGACAGCGCCGCCCTAGTTGCTGCAGTCCTCGCACAGACCTGTAATCCCGATGTAAAACGGCCCAGCCGATGCACCGGTTTGGCGCCAGTGGTGGCCAGCAATGCCGTGAGCGTGTGCTCCAAAAACCCCCCACCAGGCATAACCGGCAGCCCCAATGGCTTGTTGATCACCAACAAATCACCATCGTCATGAATGGTGTCCCATTGATCCGGAATGGCCTCCTCAAGCCACGGTGGCCTTTGCCAACAGATGTCGTCGCCACTGGCCAGCTGCATATCTCCGCCCAACGGATCACCGTTGCGATGCAGTTCACCCGCTGCAATCCGCTCCAACCAAACAGCTGCAGCGGAGTGCTGGTGGCGGTTCGCCATCCACTGGCTTAACCATTCACCTTCGCCATGGGACTGCACACGATCGTGATGGGCCCAACCTGCATTGAATGCCGCTGGCCGCCAGCCCAGCCTCGAAGAGACAACCCCATCCACCATCAAGTAACCAGGCGATGTTCCAAGGCGTAGCGCACCAGTTCCGTGCGACTGGACGTACCCGTCTTGTTGAACAAACGGCTCACGTACTTCTCCACATTGCGGATCGACGTTTCCAGCTGACGAGCAATCTCCTTGTTCATCAACCCCTCAGCCACCAACTGCAGCACGCTCGCTTCCCGCGGCGTGAAGCTGTGCGCCACCGGATCCTTGGAAGGCAAGGCCTCGGCTTGGGCCAACAAAGAGCGGATCTCAGTGATCTGCTTCGCCATCTGACCCATATCCGTATCCGCAAAGCGGGCCGCTTCCTGCAACAACCGCTGCTGGCGTTGCGCCACATTGCGAACCCGGGCCACTAACTCATCGGGATCAAACGGCTTCGGAATGTAGTCATCCACCCCAGCCATATAGCCCTGGGTGCGATCAGCCGTCATGCCCTTCGCCGTTAGGAAAATTACGGGGGTTCCGCCAAGCCGTTCGTCATCCCGTAATTTCTTCAGCAAGCCGTAGCCATCCAGGCGAGGCATCATCACGTCGCTGATCACCACATCGGGCAGCATCTGCTGTGCCTTGGTAAATCCTTCCTCTCCATCCACCGCGGTGGTGACATCGAAACCCTCGTCCTCGAGGTAGGCCTGAACCGCCGTACGCAACCCAGGCTCGTCGTCCACCAGAAGCAACCTTGGCGCCGGGGGCGGCGCCTCTTGCTCTTCTGTGGTTGGAATCGGGGCGTCGCTCATGACTGGATTCGCTCTACCGTCAATGTATGAAGGTTGCGCCTAAGGGGCCAGTGCGGGTAACTGCTCCTGGCGTTCGGTGCGGAGGGTGGAAAAGCCCAGTTTCAGGGCTTTGTCACGCAAAGTTGCAGGATCGGTTCCCGCGACCTCCGGCACACAAGCGGCCCACCACACCAGATGATCTTCTCGATTTCCTTCCAGGATCGGGCCACCGGGATTCAAATGCCGAACGAACACCGCTAAAAGCGTGCGCTTCACTCGTAAGGGATTGTTCACCCCACAATTCACTGATTCCACATAGACATTCAGATCGGACGGCGACTCTTCCCAAAGGCTGTAGCTGCGCAAGGTTCCGTCTGCCCCTCCGGGCTTAATCCCATAGATGCCAATCATGCGAGGGCCACCAGCATCCGGCACCTCCATCAGCACCTTTAGATCTTTGGGTCTCGACTGTTTCATCTGTTCCAAAACCTCTTTCCGGCTGATCGCCTGTGCCGCCCATGGGGCCAGCAGCAGCGCCAGCCCAAGGCCGAGGCCCAAACCCAACCGAGCCATCGGGAAACGCAGACCCATACGAGGAGGGACAAGAACGTCAATCATGATCGCAACAGTTGCCATCCCCCGCTGAACGGCGCCCCCCTCGCTTTTGATTTCCAAGCCACCACCCCCTGCTCAGCGGAGGTGGTGAAAGCGATGGCGCCCTACTGGAGCGACCATTGGGGCAATCCATCCAGCCGTCAGCATCGCCAAGGCCTCACCGCAGCGGCTGCCGTTGCACTAGCCCGTCGCCAGATCGCAGAGGCCCTTGGCCTCGATTCCGATCGGCTGATCTTCACCAGCGGCGCCACCGAAGCCAACAATTTGGCCCTGCTCGGCCATGCCCGAGCCCAGGGTTGCGGTCATTTGATCAGCGTGATGACAGAACACCACGCTGTGTTGGATCCCCTCGCCCAACTCCAGCGCGAAGGCTTCCAGGTTTCACTGCTACGGCCTGAGCCCGATGGTCTGATCAAACCATCCCAACTCGCGGCGGCGATCACGCCGGAGACTCGGCTGGTGAGCGTCATGGCCGCTAACAACGAAATCGGTGTCTTACAGCCCCTGAAGGAACTCGCAGCGATCTGCCGAGACCGCGGAATCATCCTTCACAGCGATGCGGCCCAAGCCTTTGGCCACATCCCGCTCGAACCCGACAACCTGGGGATTGATCTCGTCAGCCTCAGCGCTCACAAGCTCTATGGCCCTAAAGGCATCGGCGCCCTGGTGATGCGCGAGGGGGTCCGCCTGCAACCCCTGCAATGGGGTGGTGGTCAGGAGGCGGACCTTCGCGCCGGCACGCTGCCCACCCCCTTAATCGTGGGCTTTGCGGCGGCCGTGCAGGAGGCGATGGCGGATCGACACGAACGCGACAAACGGCTTGCAGGGCTAAGGGATCAACTTTGGAACGGGCTCAACGATCAACTCCCCGCCGTAGAGCGCAATGGAGCCGCCGAGCCGCGCTTAGCCCACAACCTCAACATCACCTTTCCAGGCATGAGCGGCAGCCGCCTGCATCGCAGCCTTCGGCCTCATCTCGCCTGCAGCAGCGGTTCCGCCTGCAGCAACGGCGCCCCCTCCCATGTGCTCCAGGCCCTCGGACGTTCGCGCGCCGACGCAGAGGCGTCCCTTCGCCTCAGCCTGGGGCGTTCCACCACTGAAAACGCGGTCGAACAAGCCATCGCAACCATCGTTGAGGCCGTGGCTGCACAACAAAGCTGATCTCCCTACGGTCCGCCCAGACCCCTCTCACCGCCTCTCCAGCATGAGCAGCGAACGTGCCCAATTATCAATAGGCACTGCCCTTCAGGAGGGATGGACCGCGTTCCGCCGAGCGCCCTGGACCTTTGTTGGTTTCGTTCTGCTCAGTGGTGTGCTCAGCCAGCTGGTGGCGTATCTGCCACTCCCAGGCGTGGGCGGCTTGTTGAGCGCCTTCGTGAACCTTTGGGGAGCAGTGGGTTTAATTCGTGGATCTTGGATTGCCCTCAACGGTGAAACCCCCAGCTTCCAAGACTTCCTTCAGGTGAACTGGGCTGCCATTTGGCGCCTATTCAGCAGCCAAATCCTGCTCACACTGCTGCTGGTACCGATTGTTTTTGGTTTGATGTTCGCCAGCCTCACCGCCGCCGATGCCTGGGGTTTATTCACCCCAATCGCCAACCTGGCTCTCACCGTGGATCCCACAGATCCTCGGTTGACAGAGGCCTTCGGCCACGTCAGCCAGCGCTTGCTGCAGCAGTTGGGCACCAATCCCTTCGCGGTGGTGATTGTTCTATTCACTGCCCTTGGAGGCCTGTATATCCAAGTGAACCAAAGCTTTCTTGGCTTCATCGCCCTGCTCGACGGTCGGGGGCCCCTCGCCACCATCCGTCATGGATTGGTGGTGGTACAGAGCCAGTGGTGGCAGGTGTTCGGCCTATTAGTGCTGCAGGCGCTCATTTTGCTTCTGGGCGTTTTGGCATGCTTCGTCGGCCTCGTCGCCGCAGCGCCTGTGTGCCTGTGCATCACCGGTGCTGCTTACCGGCAACTATTCAACGACGACGACCAAACAGGCTTGCTCAGCAACCGATAACTCGACGGGCCAGTCGCCATTTGGCGCTGCGGCTACGGGGGTTGCTGTCCTGCTCATCCTGCGAAGCCACGGTGGGTTTGCGCGTGATGCGCTCGAACCGCTCATCCCGCAGAAACGCCGTCTTAACGCGCCGATCCTCGAGCGAGTGGAAACTGATCACCCCCATCAGCCCTCCAGGCTCAAGCCAGTCCGGCACTTGTTCCAGCAAGCGATCCAGAACGGCAAGCTCATCATTCACCGCTATCCGCAACGCCTGAAACGTCCGAGTAGCTGGATGAATACGACCCCTACGAGCCTTCGGCGGGTAGCAACCGGCCACGGCGTAGGCCAACGCTGCAGTGCCTTCATAGGCACCCTGGGCAGCCAGATCGGCCTTAATGCGTCGGGCGATTCGGCGAGACAAGCGCTCTTCTCCGTAGCCATAGATCAGATCGGCCAAAGCGTTCTCCTCCAACCGATGGATCAGCTCAGCAGCGGTTTCGACATCACTGTCGGGACTCATTCTCATGTCGAGGGGGCCATCCAAGCGAAAGCTGAAACCCCGCTCCGCCACATCCAGCTGCGGACTGCTCACCCCCAGATCGGCGAGCACCATCAGAGCCGGGCCGGATGGGATGTAGCTGGCGAAGTTGGTGGCCAAAATTTCAACGCGGTCACCAAAAGCGGCCAATCGCTCCGCCGCGGCAGCCCTGGCCGTGGGGTCTTGGTCGAGCCCAATCAAACGAAGGCCAGGAAAACGCTCCAGCAAAAGGGCGCTGTGGCCGCCACCGCCAAGGGTGGCATCGATCAATACGCCGTTGTGATGCGGCAAGTGCTCGGCTCCAGCCACCACGGCGTCGGCCAAAACAGGCACGTGGCTAAAGGGAGGCACAGGCCATCGGCGAGGACTACCTAAGATCTATACATCGATTGCACCCGGGCTCCCCATGACGCAGCTGGAAACGCGCACGGAGCCCATGGTGGTGAACTTCGGCCCCCATCACCCATCCATGCATGGGGTGTTGCGGCTGGTGGTCACCCTTGATGGCGAAGATGTGGTGGATTGCGAGCCAGTGATCGGCTACTTACACCGCGGCATGGAGAAGATTGCAGAGAACCGCACGAACGTGATGTTCGTGCCGTACGTCAGCCGTATGGACTACGCAGCTGGCATGTTTTACGAAGCTGTCGTCGTGAACGCGCCGGAAAAACTGGCCAACATCCCCGTTCCAAAGCGCGCCAGCTACATCCGTGTGCTGATGCTGGAACTCAACCGGATCGCCAACCACCTGCTATGGCTTGGCCCCTTCCTCGCGGACGTTGGCGCCC
>QCVM01000026.1:0-23389 GCA_003210375.1 Synechococcus sp. AG-686-B21
AGCGGCGCAACTCTCCCTGCCAAAGGATGGCCAGAGACAAGGAACAAGCCAGCACCAACGCATCCACCAATTGGGTGGTAAGTGGAAGGTTGGCGAAACGTTGGACAAACCAGGCTGTCGCAACAAGAAAAAGGTATCCCCTTAGCAACCAAAGGGTTCGTGCCTCACGAACCCTGGACAACATTAAAAAGCCAATGGCAGAGGCGAACAAAACGTCGAGGACGATGCGCAGGTTCTCAACTGCGAAAACGTCCAACCCCTCAAAACCCTTCTCCTTTTAACGTACCTCGTGAAACCGTTGCGGCAGCACGTCGTAGCGCAGCAAATCATCCGGCTGCTCTCGTTTTTGCACCAGCTCTGCAGCTCCGTCGTGGACGAGCACGGCCGCCGGTCGTGGAATGCGGTTGTAGTTCGAGCTCATCGAGGCGTTGTAGGCGCCGGTGGCGAAAACAGCTATCACATCTCCGCTTCGGGTGCTGGGAAGGGGGAGGTCTTTCAGCAACACATCGCCCGATTCACAGTGTTTGCCGACGAGATTCACCGTTTCATCAGCTTCGGCTAGCGGGCGATCGGCGACGCAGCAGGTGTATAGCGATTGATAGGTAATGGGCCGTGGGTTGTCACTCATGCCGCCATCAACAGCCACGTAGGTGCGAATGCCGGGAATCGTTTTCCTGGAGCCGACGCTGTACAAGGTCACCCCGGCGGTGGCAACTAAGGATCGGCCTGGCTCACACATCAGTCGGGGCAAGTTGAGGCTTCGTTTTTTGCACGCGGCAATCACTGCTTCGGATACCACTTGAACCCAGCGGTCGATGCTTGGCGGATCGTCGGAGTGCACATAGCGAATTCCGAGTCCGCCCCCCACATTGAGGTCTTCGACGGGATGCCCTAGGTCGCGGGCCAGCTTTAAGGCATCGGCCATCACCGCAGCGAGGTCGCGGTGGGGTTCGAGTTCAAAAATTTGTGAGCCGATGTGGGCATGCAAGCCCGTCAATCTGGCCCAGGACTGACCCACCAAACCGCGCAGGACGGGTTCCACCTGGTCGGGATCAAAACCAAATTTGCTGTCGAGATGGCCTGTGCGGATGTATTCGTGCGTGTGACATTCGATGCCGGGGGTGAAGCGCAACATCAACCGAACGGGGTCGCCTTCCTTGGGAATGAGAGTTGAGAGGCGGTCTAGGTCGTGCTGGTTGTCCACCACCACCGTCACGTTGTTGGTGTAAGCAAGCAGTAGCTCTTCATCGGACTTGTTGTTGCCGTGCAACACCATCCGATCGCCAGGCATTCCGCCGCGTAACGCGGTGAGCAACTCTCCGGCGGACACCGCATCCAAGCCGAGTCCTTCGGATGCCACCAAACTGCTCATCACGAGTGAGCTGTTGGCTTTCGAGGCATAAATCGGTAGAGACGGTCCGGGATAGTGACGCTTCAAAGCGTCCCGGTAGGCACGGCAAGTGCCGCGCAGGGTTTGCTCATCGAGCACATACAGCGGAGTGCCATAGCGCTGGGCGAGATCACTCAGCAGACAGCCTCCCACGGCGAGACGATCGTCCGCATCCAATGCGGTAGTTAGCGGTGTGAGATTTCGGTTGGGACTGTTCGGATCCAGATCCGCCTCGTAGGGCTTTGCATTGGTGATGGTCTGGGTCACGGATGTTTCGCAGAGGAAGGCAATGTAGGGATTGATCCCGAACCGGTTGGTTCTGGTATGGCTGTCATCACAATTGATCCATCGTGGTTAGCTGAATGCCTGGATCTCGATCGTTGTGCTCTTCAGGGTCTTTGGACCGAAGAGCAATGGCGCCGTGAATTGGAGGATCCAAGACGTTTATGTCTTGGCTGGACCGATGCCAAGCGATTGTTAGGCGTGGCCTGTGGCTGGCTCATCGCTGATGAATTGCACATCACAGTGATCGCTGTTGATCCTTCCGAAAGGCAGCGAGGCCACGGCAAACGATTGTTGTTGGCTCTGTTGCAACAGGCACGGCAACAAGGTGCCATTCACGCCACTTTGGAAGTAGCGAGCAATAACCCTGCTGCCATAGCCCTTTATTCAGATGCTGGATTTCAATTCGCGGGTACTCGGTTGAAGTACTACAGCGATGGAAGTGATGCCCTGATTCAGTGGTGTCGGATTTGCTCGTAGATATAGCTACATATCATCCATTTTTGTTGTTCGGTTTACCGGCTTCGACAGTCAAAGAAACCGTCAATTGTTTCGGGTTCGTTGATACTTTTGTGCGGGTAGAACCCAGTTGTGGACAAGCAGGTTGATGATTGGAGTGATTCCTCGCAGGTGACACCAAGTCCTGATAGCTTGGTGTCATCTTCACATCGGCCTAGCGATGTTCGAACGGTTTACCGAAAAGGCCATCAAGGTGATCATGCTTGCCCAAGAGGAAGCTCGACGGCTTGGTCACAACTTCGTGGGTACCGAGCAAATCCTGCTCGGTTTAATTGGAGAAGGCACTGGCGTAGCGGCCAAAGTTTTGAAGTCGATGGGCGTCAACCTCAAAGATGCTCGAATTGAAGTTGAAAAAATTATCGGGCGCGGCTCTGGTTTTGTAGCGGTTGAAATTCCCTTCACCCCCCGCGCCAAGCGCGTGTTGGAGCTGTCTTTAGAAGAAGCTCGTCAACTTGGTCATAACTACATAGGTACTGAGCATCTTTTGCTCGGCCTGATCCGAGAAGGTGAAGGGGTTGCAGCCCGTGTCCTTGAAAATCTTGGCGTCGACCTGGCAAAGGTTCGCACCCAGGTGATTCGCATGCTAGGCGAAACTGCCGAAGTCACCTCTGGTGGTGGCGGTGGTGCGAAGGGTTCCACCAAAACTCCAACCTTGGATGAGTTCGGCAACAATCTCACCCAGCTCGCCACCGAGTCGAAGCTCGATCCAGTGGTGGGTCGCCAGAACGAAATCGATCGTGTGATCCAAATTCTTGGTCGCCGCACCAAAAACAATCCAGTTCTCATTGGTGAACCTGGAGTAGGTAAAACAGCTATTGCAGAGGGTCTAGCTCAACGCATTCAGCAGGGAGACATCCCAGACATCCTTGAAGACAAGCGGGTCTTGACCCTTGACATCGGATTGTTGGTTGCGGGTACGAAGTACCGAGGTGAATTTGAGGAGCGCCTCAAAAAGATCATGGAGGAAATCAAATCTGCCGGAAATGTGATTCTGGTGATTGACGAGGTGCACACATTGATTGGTGCAGGTGCCGCTGAAGGTGCCATCGATGCCGCCAATATTCTTAAGCCAGCACTCGCCCGAGGCGAGTTGCAATGCATCGGAGCCACAACCCTTGATGAATACAGAAAGCACATTGAGCGTGATGCCGCGTTAGAGCGACGTTTTCAGCCCGTCACCGTTGGTGAGCCCTCCATAGATGAAACCATCGAAATTCTTCGGGGCTTGCGTGAGCGTTATGAGCAACACCATCGCCTCAAGATCACTGATGAAGCTTTAGTTGCTGCGGCAACTCTTGGTGATCGTTATATCTCCGACCGCTTCCTTCCAGATAAAGCGATTGATTTGATTGACGAAGCCGGCTCCAGAGTTCGCTTAATGAACTCAAAACTTCCTCCTGAAGCGAAGGAAGTTGACAAGGAATTGCGCGTCGTCCAAAAGGACAAAGAAGACGCTGTACGTGATCAGGATTTTGCCAAGGCGGGTGAGTTACGAGAAAAGGAAGTGGAACTTCGCGAAAAAATTCGTGCTCTTCTGCAAAACTCCCGATCCACGGCTGAAGCAACGTCTTCAGAAGGAGATTCTTCAGAAGCAGTTTCTTCTACAGGCTCTGTGGCAACCATCCCATCCGTCATTGACACCACTCCAATGGTGAATGAAGAGGATATTGCTCATATTGTGGCTTCATGGACCGGCGTGCCTGTTCAGAAACTTACGGAAAGTGAGTCGGTGAAGTTACTCAATATGGAGGAAACACTTCACCAGCGTTTGATTGGTCAAGACGAGGCCGTTAAGGCTGTTTCGAAGGCCATTCGTCGTGCTCGGGTTGGTTTGAAGAATCCAAATCGTCCGATTGCTAGTTTCATCTTCTCGGGTCCAACAGGTGTAGGTAAAACAGAGCTAACTAAGGCTTTGGCTGCCTATTTCTTTGGCAGTGAAGAGTCCATGATCCGTCTGGACATGTCTGAATTCATGGAGCGTCATACCGTCAGCAAATTGATTGGCTCTCCTCCGGGATACGTGGGCTTCAACGAAGGTGGTCAACTCACTGAGGCTGTACGCCGTCGTCCTTATACAGTTGTCTTGTTCGATGAAATTGAGAAAGCGCACCCCGATGTTTTCAATCTCTTGCTCCAACTTCTTGAAGATGGCCGCCTAACCGATTCAAAAGGTCGCACAGTCGATTTTAAGAATACGTTGGTGATCATGACCTCGAATATTGGTTCGAAGGTGATTGAAAAAGGTGGCGGAGGTCTTGGCTTTGAATTCTCTGGTGAAAGTGCTGAAGACTCTCAATACACAAGAATTCGTTCCCTTGTGAATGAAGAGCTCAAGCAATACTTCCGCCCTGAGTTTCTCAACCGTCTCGATGAAATCATCGTCTTCCGCCAACTCAATCGTGAGGAAGTCAAAGAGATCGCCGAGATCATGCTCAAGGAAGTGTTTGGCCGCATGGGAGAGAAAGGTATCACTCTCACCGTTTCGGAAGCTTTCAAAGAACGCTTGGTGGAAGAGGGTTACAACCCTGCCTACGGCGCACGACCACTCCGTCGTGCCGTGATGCGTCTCTTGGAAGACTCCCTCGCCGAGGAATTCCTCACTGGTCGCCTCAAAGATGGTGATAAAGCCGAGGTTGATATTGACGAGAACAAAAAGGTTGTCGTCCGCCATAAAGGCCGTGTTGAAGCGCAACCCGAGTTAGCCGGTGCGGCTGTCTGATGGTGTCGACTATTTCTTCCCAAGCCATTGCCCCAGCAACCTTGTTGCGGGGGCAGGGCGCTTGGGGTGAAGCCCTTACTCGCCTGCCCCAGTTGTATCAGCGCCCCTTCTTGTTGGGTCGCTCAATCTCTACACAACCACTGCGAGATCAGCTAAGCAGTGATCTCGAGTCTCTTGGCCTTTCCGTTACAGCGGCGAATCTTCAATTTGATTGCTGCGAGATTGATCTGCAACGTCTTGCTGGTGAAGCTCAAGCTTGCGACGCCATCCTGGCGGCAGGGGGTGGAAAAGTTCTTGATGCAGGCAAACTTATTGCCTATCGATTGAATCTTCCCTGCATCACAGTTCCGTTGAGTGCTGCGACGTGCGCCGGCTGGACAGCATTGGCCAATCTCTATTCACCCGATGGTGCTTTTGAGAGCGATGTTGTTCTAGACCGTTGTCCAGATTTATTGGTCTTCGACCACGCTTTTGTACGACAAGCACCCCCTCGAACGTTGGCAAGCGGCATTGGAGATGCACTTGCTAAATGGTACGAAGCATCGGTGAGCAGTGCAGATAGCAGCGATGGATTAGTTCAGCAAGCGGTGCAAATGGCTCGGGTACTCCGCGATCAGTTGTTGATCGATAGTCCTCTGGCTGTTGAAGATCCCACAAGTGCTGCTTGGGAGCGCACTGCGGAAGCTTGTGGCTTAACTGCAGGGGTGATGGGAGGACTCGGCGGTGCTCGCTGCCGCACTGTTGCAGCCCATGCTGTGCACAACGGCCTGACCCAACTGCCTGCCTGCCATCACGTTCTGCATGGAGAAAAGGTGGGATTTGGAATTCTTGTGCAGCTTCGTCTAGAAGAGCGTCTTGGCAACAATCGTCTTGCCGCTCAGGCCCATCGTCAGCTCAAGGGTGTTCTCGAGAATCTCGGTCTTCCCGTTTGTCTCGAAGATTTGGGACTTGCAGATGCCAGCTCCAGGGATCTTCTAACGGTGTGTGAGTTTGCCTGCCAAGACGGGTCCGATATCCACCATCTGCCTTTTACGGTGACTCCTGCCGCGCTGCTTGATGCTTTGGTTGGACTCCCTGAACGCAGCCCAGTTCCCTCTTGAAACGTCTTCTAGATGCGCTTCGCCCAGGCTTGTTGGATCCCCAAGCCGGAGCCCTAACAGATGCCGTGGAATGGTGGTCTCTTCCGTCCTTGGGAGTGGAAGACCCGTTCCCTGTGGCGGTATTGGGACAAGGTGCCCCACTGCTTCTTCTGCATGGTTTCGACAGCAGCTTTTTGGAGTACAGGCGGCTGTCGCCGTTGTTATCGGATCGCTTTCAATTGATCATTCCAGATTTATTTGGCTTTGGTTTCTCGCCGCGACCCTTGAACGCTACCTACGGTACTGAGCCGGTGATGCTGCATTTAGAGGCTTTGTTGAACAAGTTGCCGCCATCGTCGCCTGTATCGGTGATTGGGGCGTCGATGGGAGGCTCGGTCGCTGTGGAGTTGGCCCGTCGTTGTCCCCAGCGTGTGCAATCTCTCCTCCTCCTCGCCCCCGCAGGATTGTCGGGTCGGCGCATGCCCGTACCGCCTCTTCTTGATCGTTTTGGAGCTTGGTTCTTGAGTCGGCCAGGGGTGCGGCGTGGGCTCTGTCGACAGGCCTTCGCTGATCCAGAGTCTTCAGTGGGAGCTCCGGAAGAACAAATTGCGTCACTGCATCTGCAATGCCCCGGTTGGGCAGAAGCTTTGGCAGCTTTTGCCCGCAGCGGTGGATTCGCAGGGAGTGGTTCACCTCTTCCCTCTCAACCACTTCATGTGATCTGGGGGGCGCAAGACAGAATCTTGCGGGAACCACAAAAACGGGCGGCTCTCGAGATTTTGGCTGAGCCCGTGGAAACGTTTGAATCCTGTGGGCATTTGCCCCACCTTGATCACCCCCAACGGGTCGCCGAGCGCTGCTTCTCCTTGTTTGATCATGGCTAATCCTTTGATGACCCTCCTTGCCGGAGCTCTGAAGCTTTGGATCCGGAGTCGTTGTGATCGGCTTGGCAGTTTGGAACTCACTCTGCACGGATCGGCATTCACGATGATGCGTGGTCAACTTCAAGGGGTCACCTTGATGGCGTGTGATGTGGGGTTTAAAGGCCTACCGCTTCAGCACGTTCAACTGCGGAGTGGTCCGATCGCTGTTGATGTGAATGTTCTGAGCCCGGGCCAAGTGCTGTCTCTCCAGCACCCTTTTCAGGTGGAGGGTGAGGTTTCGATCAGTGGCAGTGCTTTGAATGACGCCTTGCTGGCGGAGCCATGGCGTTGGCTTGGTGATTGGCTTGCTGAACAGCTCATGGGGCTCACAACCCTGGGTGGTTTGAGCATCCAGAACGATGTGATGGCGCTTCAATCTTCAGTGGTTGCCCATCGGGAACCGGTGAGCCGTTGCTTCAGGATCGATGCCTCAGGCAACACCCTGCGGTTTCGATCGCAAGATTCGGCTCACGATGCATCAATCTTGTTGCCCATGGATCCTGGAATTAAGATCACCGATGCTTCCCTTCAGGGGGGTCAACTGCACATCCAAGGTTGCGCTGATGTCACGCCCTAATCCTTGCGCTCTACAACCGGGATTCAGCGAACCAGTACGGGCTGGATCAGTGCGATGACGTAATACACCACTGCTGGGGTGAATAGATAGCTATCAATGCGATCAAGGATTCCTCCATGGCCGGGCAAAACGTCACCAGAATCTTTAATTCCAGCATCGCGTTTCATCATTGATTCGGTGAGGTCGCCGACCATGGCGATGAGGGCCACGAGGGCGCCAAGAAGAAGTCCGGGTAAACCGAGGAAAGGCCAGCCCATCACAAGGGCGCAAACTTCCCCCATGGCCATTGCACAAAGGCATCCGCCTAGGGCACCTTCCACTGTTTTCCCAGGGGAGATTGGCGACAGGGGGCGTCGACCCCAGCGGCGACCAAAGGCCCAAGAGCCGATGTCGCTGCACACAATCATCAGACAAGCTGACAATGTGATCGCAAGCCCACTTGTACAAAGATCTGATGTACCTGGCGCTAGTTGCGTCACTGTGAGATTCCGCAACGACAGCCAGTGGCTCGGTAGAAAGCCCAGGTAAAACAAGCCAAAGATTGACGCTGCCACATCGGCGATGGAGCCCGTCACTGGCTGCAGCAGCAACCATGCACAAATGGCTGCTCCAGATAACGGCAAAATCGCTGATGAAAGTTCTCCTGGCAACCCTCCAGAAACGGCCGCCCATTGGGTGCTGAAAAGCAGCAATTGGCAGGCCACCAGGGTGGTTTTCGTGGCCGGTCGCATGCCCTTGAATTGCGCCATCCGGAAAAATTCCAACAGGCCGAGATGCACAAGAATCCCGACGGCGGCCGTGAACCACCATCCACCGAGAAAGACAACAACGAGGCCAAATCCACCGGCGGCTAATCCGCTTAACAGTCGCTTGCGTGAGGATTCTGTCGATCTTGGTTGATCAACTGATGGATAGACCTCGATGATCACCCAGACCCATGTTGACCATCAGCTTATCAACCGCTCTCCGTGGCTCATATCTTCATCACCTTGATTTCATTTGGTAGTACATCGCTCCAAAGCAGGCTTTGTTTTGCCATCCAAACTGCTCGAGCATGGTCGACTCTTTCGCCCGGGATGAGCAGTGGTATCCCGGGTGGGTAAGGGCAGGCAAGTTCACTGGCAACCTCTCCTTCTGATTGCTCAAAAGTCACGACTTTGTTAGGTGCATTCCAGGCCTTCGTTAGCTTGACTTCTGGGCTCGCAACGAGCGGCAAAGGAGGTTCCTCAAAGTCTAGTTGAGCGGATTGATTCTGGTTGGTTTGTTTTAACTTTTTCCAGGCCTTTGTTAGCTTTGAATGTAAATATCGATGCCTTGATAATCCAAGGCAAAATGTTAATGTGCCTGGTTCAGGTAATTCGGCGATAAGTCCATTCTTGATAAACCATTCATCTGCATAAATTCCGCTAATTCCTGCCGAACCAGTGTGTAAAATGATCCGAAGCGGATCTTGTGTGTCGATGAGAGGTACCCCTGATTGAGTAAGACGTGATTTCAATAAGCGAGCCTCGTTGATTCGATTGGCTAAATCTCTTCTGCCTCGAGGATTGGCCAGTTGTTGAAGTGCTGATTCGCATGAGGCGAGTAGCAAAGCACTTGGACTCGTTGTTTGAACCCAGCCCAGGCAACGTTCGACTCGTTCTGGGTCAACCCGCTGCCCCTGGTGCCATAACACTGCTGTTTGTGCAAGCCCTGCCGCAGATTTATGGAGTGAGTGAACAACAAGATCGGCTCCACAATGGAGTGAAGATGGTGGAAGATCAGGATCGATTGCTGCGGCTAAATGGCTTCCATGGGCCTCATCAACAAGCACGGAAAAGCCTTGTTCTTGCAGAGTTGCGATGATTTCTGTTGGATCATTGGCGTAGCCCTGATACGTCGGGTGAACTAAAACTGCCGCCTTAATTTCACCTCGATTGCCGGGCAGTTCCGCCAGGACTTTTTGAATCCAGGCGTGATTTGGAGGTGCTGAATGCCCCTGTTTTGTTTGGTAGGGAACGTTGTACAGAATGGGTTTGATATCGCCGAGTACACAGGCCTGAATCAAACTTTTGTGCACGTTCCTTGGCATGAGAACGGCTTCACCCGGTTGAGCCACGGCCAGCAAGGCTGCCTGCAGCAAGCCCGTTGCACCGTTGACGCCATACCAGCAGTGGTCGGCGTTCATGGCGGATGCCGAGTCTCGTTGACTCTGTCCGACAGCTCCCTCTGTTTCTAGTGGTCCACCAATCTCCGCCAATTCCGGTAAGTCCCATACTCCAGCCCGCTGCCTCAAAAGAGTTTTGAACTCTTCCGGTAGTGCTCGTCCTCTGCCGTGTGCTGGCAAAAACAAGCTCATGCCAAGCCGCTTTTTCAACAGTGGCAAAAGTGCCATTGCCCGCAGTAATTGTCCTTAGAGTCTGCTGCAGTGATTGAGCGCCTCGATGCAATACAACTCAGGGCGCGATTTTTGGTGGTTGTTTTTGCGTCCATGGATCGCGATACCTCGATTAATTCAAGTGCTTTGGACCCTCATTGGTTTAGTGATTGTTTTGCTGTTGCGTGGTTCGAGCTCCGATGCCGACGTTCAGCGCGGTTTGGCGCGTCGCATACTTAACACCCTCACCGGTCTTGGACCCTGTTTTATCAAGCTCGGTCAGGCCCTTTCCACTCGACCAGATCTTGTTCGACGCGATTGGCTTGAGGAGCTCACCAGGTTGCAGGACGACCTTCCCGCGTTTCCGCATTCGATCGCTTTATCCCGCATCGAGAAGGAGCTTGGCGCTCCAGCGGATCAACTCTTTGAGGAATTCCCCTCAGCACCGATTGCCGCCGCCAGTCTGGGACAGGTTTATAAAGCGCGACTTGAAGGTCAATCCTGGGTAGCGGTCAAGGTTCAGCGGCCCAATCTCATATTTATTCTGCGTCGTGATCTTGTCTTGATCCGAGCCCTTGGGGTGCTCACCGCGCCGTTTCTTCCACTCAACCTTGGCTTTGGTTTGGGAAGCATTATTGATGAGTTTGGTCGGAGCTTGTTTGAAGAAATTGATTATGAGCAGGAGGCCGATAATGCTGAACGCTTTGCAAGCCTTTTCGTTGATAATCCAGCAGTCTATGTGCCCCGTGTCGAGCGCATGCTCAGCTCAACGTGTGTTCTAACGACCACGTGGATTGCAGGCTCGAAAATGAGAGATAGTCAGGAGTTGATTGAGCAACGCTTAGATCCGGCCGCTTTGATCCGTACTGGTGTGATCTGCGGATTACAGCAATTGCTTGAATTCGGATATTTCCATGCTGATCCCCATCCCGGCAACCTTTTTGCACTGCAGGGTCGCAGCGGCGACATGGGTCATGTGGGGTATGTTGACTTTGGAATGATGGATTCGATCAGTGATAGCGATCGGCTAACGCTCACCGGTGCAGTGGTTCATTTGATCAATCGCGATTTCGCCGGACTCGCTGAAGACTTCCAAAACCTTGGCTTTTTAAGTCCAACAGCAGATCTGTCTTCGATAATTCCTGCCCTTGAAGAAGTACTTGGTGGAAGTCTTGGTGAGTCTGTCGGTTCGTTCAACTTCAAAGCCATTACAGACCGCTTTTCAGAGTTGATGTTTGATTATCCCTTTCGTGTTCCAGCGCGTTTTGCATTAATCATTCGTGCGGTTGTGAGTCAAGAAGGACTCGCCCTCCGCCTCGATCCCGAATTTAAAATTATTTCCGTTGCCTATCCCTATGTGGCAAAGCGCTTGCTCGCTGGGGACACCCGCGAAATGAGGGAGAAGTTGTTGGAAGTGATCTTTGATGAGTCGGGTCGCCTGCGTCTCGAACGTTTGGAAAGTCTTTTGGAGGTTGTTGGTCAAGGCGCGCCGTCTCCGGGAGTGGAACTATTACCCGTTGCAGGCGCCGGTCTTCGTCTCCTCTTCAGCCGGGATGGTGCTGATCTGCGTAAGCGTCTTTTGCTCACCTTGATCCGTGACGATCGCCTCCATATTGATGATGTGCGTGCTCTGGCAGGTTTGATTGGCAGAACGTTTGGTCCGGGTCGAATCGCAGGAGGCTTTTTGCAACGGCTCAATCCCCTTGTTGCAGCCTGATCAATCCACTAAGGTCGATGACTCGTTCCGAGAATTGCGTCAATGCTTGAGGAGATCACCGCCGAGGAGATTGAGCAGTACTTGATGATGGCGGTTCTCCCCCAGCCGCCCTACTTGATGGCAGGTATCGGCTTGTTGATGGGTGTTCTTTGTGGATTGACGTTTGGTCGTCTTGTGCAGAACAAGCTGGATGGTTGGAAGGAGGATCGTTTACCTCTTTTGCCATTAGCCACCGCTGAAATCTTGTTGAGTTTCTCAGGAACCTTGATAGGTGTAACGCTGTTCATCGGTTGTTGTTTGCAGATTTTTGGGTTTGCTGCGGGTGCCGCCCTCCTCGTTGCTTTCGTGATGTCGCTGCTAACTGGCGGGGCCTTGTTCGCACAACTCGAGCGTCTTATGCAACAAGTTGAAGATGGCAATTTCAAAGCTGTCGATTTTGACAATTTTGATGAATTCTTCTAAGTCATCATTGCAAGACATTAATAGAGTTTTTGCCTTGATCGCCCAATAGATGTCTGGCCTTGCATTGTTTATTATTGAGATGCTGCTTCTGGTGAATGCATCTATTGTGAATGGATTGACTGATTGATTGACTGACTGATTGATTGATTGATTGCATTTGTATCCGATATCTCAGTCACTTATGTGCTGTTTGGTTCTCGCTTTTTAGGGATGTTTATCCTCTCTTCTTTTGATTTGAGTGCCTCCGTTGATGATCAATTTTGTGAATTATTAGGCCCGTGCCGTTATGAAATTTTTAGCAGGCACTGATTTCTATTTCGGTGTGTCCCTTGTCGTTTGTTCGGTGTTTGTCTTGTAAATTCAAAACGGAGATCTGAAACTTACTTACGGTTTGATTTCGTAGCGTGACCCGTCAGCGGCTTCAAAAATTGATCGCTGCTGCCGGACTCTGTTCCCGTCGGCGCGGAGAAGAGTGGCTTCAAGATGGTCGCGTGACAGTGGATGGGCGTGTCGCGACCCTTGGGGATCAGGCTGATCCCGATCATCAGCTGATTGAAGTGGATGGCGTTCCGCTCACCTCAACCCAAGAACCACGGGTGTTGTTACTCAACAAGCCAGTGGGCGTGATTTGTAGTTGTCGTGATCCCCAGGGACGGGCCACGGTGTTGGATTGTCTACCCCCTCAAGAACGGCCAGGAATGCACCCTGTTGGTAGATTGGATGCGAATAGTCGTGGTGCTCTGCTGCTCACCGATCAAGGTGAACTCACGCTGAAGTTGACCCATCCCCGTTACAGCCACGCCAAGACCTACCGCGTCTTGGTGAGGGGTGTTCCCAGTTCAAAAGCCTTGCGTTATTGGCGTGACGGTCTGGAGTTAGACGGACGTGTGACCCGAGCTGCTCGTGTGCTTTGTCTTCAATCGCGGGGTGCATCGTCTCTATTAGAGGTGGAGCTAAGGGAGGGGCGGAATCGTCAAATTCGAAGGGTTGCTGAGTTGCTTGGTCATCCTGTGATCGATTTGCAGCGCGTTGCCATTGACGATATTCAGCTCGATGATTTGGCGGAAGGCTCATGGCGTCGTCTTGACACGCGAGAGTGGGCGCACATTGTTGATGACAGCGTCAGTCGATCATTGGGCCAATCATGAATCTGCGATTGCGATTCCCAAGGCGTTGGTGGATGCGTTCTGGGCTTGCTTTGAAAGGGGCTAATCGTGAATCGGTGAGTCGTGAAGACCATGCTCGGATTCTTGGGGCCATGATTCGTGAACAACGAGAGTTATTGGGATTAACACTGAGAGATCTGGCGACTCAGATCAGGATTACAACGCCAGTTCTCGAAGCTTTAGAGCTTGGCTGGATCGATCGTTTGCCCGAGCGAGCCTATTTAGCTTCCATGCTTCCTAAGATCGAGAGGCGCCTCGAGCTTCCCTCCGGTTGCTTGGATCCGGTTCTTCCTTTTGCCGTGTCCCATTCACGACGGAAACCCGTTCGCGGTTTTGGTCGATTTACCCCTGGAAGTATTGATGTATTTACTACCTGGCAGGGGAGTGTCGTCTATGGCGTAGTTATGCTTTTTAGCCTTGTGGCGATCAATCGCCAACAGCAAACGCTCGCCCGTCAAAACATTCTCGCCTTAGAGCCCGTGCGAGCCAATGTTCAGGCCATCCCATCTGCGTCCAATCCTTCAGCCTCTGATGCTGGGTTCACTCTGGAAAGTTTGCGTCCGCTCGAACCGGCTCGCCAGCATTTGCCTCAGGACTGGCTGAAAGGTTTTGCGTATTCCGTCAGTTCAAACGATGGAGTGTTGCAACTGTTGTTAAACGAGCCGAGTCAACTGAAGATCTACAGCGAGGGTGGTGATCGTGTAGAGCTTGAGGTTGGGAAAGGCCAGCTCACCTTGCAGCTGAGGGCACCCATCAACCTGATAATCGCACCACCCCCTGAAGATGGCAAGCAGGTGATGTGGAATGGCGTTCCCTTACAACAAGTTGCCAAGCTTGCTGGGGTATATCGGGTGGAAAAGTCTTCGCTTTGAGCTTTTGAATTGTTCTCACTATTTGACAAGTACGGCCCATAAAAAAGCGACCTTTGAGTGAGGTCGCTGCTGGTGCATTCCCTTGGTCAAATTTTATGGCTGGCCCCGCTGCCTTGGTATCGGCGTAATTACTCAGCTTCTTCTAGATACTTCAATGCCAGAAAGACCTGATTGATTTGGGTAGCAATGATAATCGATATTTTGTTTTTATGCGCTTCTAATTCCCGGTTCTTGGGCCAATCTTTTTGGCTTCTAACGATTGCTCTGGGCGCACATTTCCATGGCTGAACGTGCTGTGTGCGCTCGAGTTAAGGCGAGTCTGAACATCACTAGCTTGTCCTTCTCTCAAGCTTGATCCAACAGTGCTGTAGCGCTCTCTAGGTTGCGACCCCAAATCTTGGCCCGTTCTCCAAAGCCCCTCAGAGAGCCCTCTAGGTTGTGGTCAAACTGATTGAGTCGCCAATTCCAATTTCCCGTGGATGTTCCGGGAGTATTGAATCGCGCCCGATCATCGAGATGCATTAAGTCTTGGAGCGGAGCCACAACAAGTGTGGCGGGTGTTGCAAATGCCATATCGAATAAATGCCATGCGGGTGCTGATACTTCGCCGTTAATGCGGTTCGTAATTCGCTCCCTGCTACTGCTATCGAGACGTTGCCACCAGCCCAGGGTTGTTGGGTTGTCATGGGTGCCTGTGTAGACCACCCAGCGGGTGCCATTGATGTTTTCTGGAAGATAGGGATTGTCGCACTGGCCATCAAAAGCGAACTGAAGCACTTTCATTCCCGGTAAGGAGAATCGATCACGTAGTTCTTCGACATCCGGCGTAATTACACCAAGATCCTCGGCAATTAAAGGCAAATTACCTCCCGCATCTTTTTGCAATTTGGCGAGCAAGGCGTGGCCTGGAGATGATTGCCATTGGCCGTTTTGCGCGGTCGTATCACCCCCTGGCACCGCCCAAAAAGCGGCGAGAGCACGAAAATGATCCAATCGCAGCAGATCGACTAAATCGCGTTGGCGGCTAATGCGTTTGCGCCACCACTGAAAGCGTGTGATGCGGTGTCTTCCCCAGAGATAGACGGGGGACCCCCAGAGTTGCCCCGTTTCGGAGAAGTAATCCGGAGGAACCCCGCTCTGGAGTGTGAGTTCTCCGGATTCCTTCACGGTGAACAGCCTGCGATGGCTCCAAACATCAGCGCTATCGGTGCTGACGTAGAAGGGCAAATCGCCAAACAACACAACGCCGAGGTCGCTGGCGAGTCGTCTGATCTCCTGCCATTGGCGATCAAGCTGCCACTGGATCAGGCGCTCTTTCAGCAGCGACGCTTGATTGTCCGCTGCCCAGGCTTTCAGAGCTCCGCGTTGATGCTGGGCTAATGGCTTTGGCCAGGTCCACCAGGCTTTGTTGTGTTGGGCATGCAAAACACTGAACAACACGTGGTCTTCCAGCCAGGATTGTTGGCTGCACCAGTGCTGGAAGGCGTCTTGGCGTTCTGAGGACTGTTGCGGCCAATCCGCGAGGAGCGCATCGGCAAGGGCCTCGCTGCGGTGGTTGGCGAGTTGGAAATCAACAAGCGTTGCCCCGGCCATGGCTATGGATGCTCCGGGCAGTCCATTCAGAGCGTCTTGGCTGATGAATTGTTCATTCGCGAGATCTGAGGCGTCGAGGAACCAGGCGTTGATGGCAAAGCAGGAGGGGGAGCTGTAGGGGGACCCCGTTGAATCTGGAGGTGCAAACGGCAACATTTGCCAAACCCCGATTCCGCTGTTGGCCAGTTCGTGGAGCCAGCGTCGACTGGGCTCGCCAAAAGTTCCGCAGACTGGACTGTCAGGCAGTGCTGTGGGATGGAGCAACACACCGCTCGTACGTGCCCGCTGGGTGGCTGCCTTGGTCATTAACGGTGTTGCTTCCTCTCTCGCTGCAGGATGGCGGCTTCAGAACACGCTGGCATCCCCAAGGTCTTGACCTGCCATTCCGTCGCGCACCACCCGCTCGAAGAACTGCTCCAAGGTGTCTTCGCCATAGGACGGGGTGGCATCTGCGTCGTATCGCTCCTCTTGCGCATTCCAAACCAGCATCGATTCGCTGGCGTAGTAACGGCCAATCCGCCCGAATTCAGCGGTGTCTTGTAGACCTGGGAACAGCCTCGACAAACCCTCCAAAAGCGCAATCGGACCGTCCATAAGGGCGATTGGCACTGAAAGCATGCGTTGTTGGCGTCCGAGGGCACGAAACAGCATTTCACCCTGCTCACGGGCACTCATGGCTGGACCCGGGCCGCCAATGGGAAGAACCTGGTTGCGCTTGTCGGGGTCCGTAATGCAGTCGGCCATGAACCGAGCCAGATCTGCCTCGCTGATGGGCTTACAGCTGGCGAGTGTTCCGCCGCCGAACATCACGTAAGGACCACCTTTGCGGCAGCTTTCCACCTGTCCGCCCAAGCTTTTAAAAAAAGCTGTGGGGCGGACGATGGAATAACTCATCTCCCCGTCGGCCTGCAGCTCTGTTTCGAAGGCCAACTTGGCTTTTTGGAATTCCAATAGTGGCTTCTGCACACAGATGGCTGAGAGCAAAACGTAGTGGGCAGCCCCAGCCTTCCGACCTTCCCTGTAGGTGTTCAAGGTGGCCTGATGGTCAATCGCCCAGGAGTCTTGGCGCCCTCCAGTGCGAGAGGCCAGGCAGCTCACAACAACATCAATCGGCTGCTTGAAAGCGCTTCGGTTCAGGGAGTCCACGTCTGTGACATCACCAAAGCGCACCTCCGCTCCAGGAAAGTCTGCCACCACTTGATCTTGGCTCTGACGTCCGGCAACGCCACTGCGTTCACGACAAAAAGCCACCACTTGATAGCCCCGCTTGACCAGTTCCTTCACCACGAACCGACCGATGTAGCCCGTAGCACCAAACACCACGATGCGAACGTCTGCGGGTGGCCGTTCTTGATAGTCGTGGCGCAAGGACATAGAGGACATCATGCAATGGCCAAACGCTAAGGAATGGACATCTGGGTGAAGATAATTCTGCTGTAACCCATGAAGCGGCGGACGATGACTTCCTCCAAAGAGACGCGCCTGACGCGCTGGTTTGGATGTCGTCCCTGGCGGACTGTCCTGCGTCTTGGCTCAATCGCCTTGGGTGTGGGAGCGACAGGTTGGCTGCTCAACGTGCTTTGGCCCGAGCCAGATCGCGTTGCCAATGATGGCTCAGCCAACAGGGATGCCCTCACCAGCTTGGCTCCCTTGCCCTCCGCTCCTGTGACGGTGCTTGTGGTGGGAATTGATGCCGATCAGCTTGGTGAAACGTCGAACCAAGCCGCACCTTTGGGTCGAGCCAATGCCGATGCCCTAATGCTGTTTCGTATTAGCGCGGATGAGCCGTTGCAGGTTCTGCAAATTCCAAGCGAGCTTGCCGTGCAGTTGCCAGGGAACGACCCACCAACAAGCTTGTCCAGCCTGTGGCAAAGCGGTGGCGTGGCGTTGTTGAACGATGCCATTCAAGAAATTATTCTTGGGTCAACGCAACAGTCACCTCAGCGATATGTCGTGATGCCTCGCATGGCCTTACGCACTGTTGTTAATGGTCTGGGAGACTTGGATTTGATCCTCAATCGGATCTATCAGCGCAACGACAAATCTCAGGAGTACAGCATCAATCTTCAGGCGGGACGGCAACGGCTCAACGGGGAGAAGGCCGAACAATTCGCGCGTTACCGACAAACTCCTCTAGACAACGCCAACCGACGAACTCGGCAGCAGACTTTGATCTTGGCTTTGGTCGAGCAGCTGAAGGATTCGAGTGTGATCGCCACGCTGCCGTCCCTGGTGAACCGTTTGGAGTCTGAGTTGGAAACGAATCTCAGCCGTGCTGAGCAATTGAGTTTGGCGGTAGCTTTGATGGCTAGTCCGCCACCCGCTCGCATCACCCAGGTTCCCCTGGCCAAGCGAGAGGGCAATCAGATCTTGCGCCAAGTCAAGCCTGGTCAGACCTTGCCCCTGTGGCCGAAGGACTAAGGATTGATCGGCGCAGCCAGAGGCTCAACGCCTCCACTGCTTCGTTGTGATCGACATGCTCTGCAGCTGGAATCCAGCCGCGCCAGGGCAATCCATCTTTGCGGCGTGCGGATGCATCCCAGGCCCCGTGAAGCTGCGCCAAGCCAACCAGGGGCACTTTGAGTTCGCGGCAGAGCGCGGCATAGGCCTGGCCGACGCCAGGGATTCCGCCGTCGGCTTCTCCTGGGACCAGAAGCAGCACGGGTTGGCGCCAGTCGGCCAGGGCTTCTAACCAGCTGCCTCCGTCACGATGGAACCGAGCGGCATCTCCACAAAGTCGGAGCAAATCTCTTGCCGACTCTGTTGAGGCCAACACCTCGTGAGGAGATTCTCCACACGCATAACTCAATAGGCCACAGCCACAGGACTGGGCAATGGCTTCACAAGCTTGCCGCATGGCCAACTCCGGGATCGGCCCTGCTCCCAGGATCAGCGGAAAACCTTTGGACATGGGGGGCGCATTCACCACTACCATCGGATTACAGCAGAACTCGTGCCGCGGCCGCCGTGACCAGTTTCCTGACAGCACCGCGGGCCGAGCAGGAGAAGCTTTCTGGCGAGAGCCCGAGGCTGCGATTGTTCAGCGGTACCTCCAACCCTGGCTTGGCCCGGGAGATTGCCGCTTATCTCGGGGTTCCTGACGGCCCTCGGATTGTCAAGCGGTTTGCTGATGGAGAGCTCTACGTCCAGATCCAAGAGTCGATCCGTGGCTGTGATGTCTTTCTGATCCAGCCCACCTGTGCTCCGGTGAACGATCACTTGATGGAGCTGTTGATCATGGTGGATGCGTGTCGACGCGCCTCTGCCCGACAAATCACAGCGGTAGTTCCTTACTACGGCTATGCGAGGGCTGATCGCAAAACAGCTGGTCGCGAGTCGATCACTGCCAAGCTCACAGCAAACCTGTTGGTGACCTCCGGAGTCGATCGCGTGCTGGCGATGGATCTCCATTCGGCTCAAATCCAGGGTTATTTCGATATTCCGTGTGATCACATTTATGGATCACCCGTTCTGGTGGATTATTTATCAACCCAAAATCTTGGAGACATTGTTGTGGTGTCGCCCGATGTGGGTGGAGTGGCACGGGCGCGAGCTTTTGCAAAGCAGATGAACGATGCGCCCCTAGCGATTATCGATAAGAGGCGAACCGGTCACAACCAGGCTGAAAGTCTCACCGTGATCGGTGATGTGGCTGGTAAAACGGCTGTTTTGATCGACGATATGATCGATACCGGTGGCACGATTTGCGCTGGTGCGAAGCTGCTTCGTCAAGAAGGGGCGCAACGCGTGATTGCCTGTGCAACCCATGCTGTTTTTTCACCACCAGCTTGCGAACGTTTATCGGCAGAGGGACTTTTTGAACAGGTTGTTGTCACAAATAGCCTACCCATTAAGTTGGGTAGAAGTTTCCCGCAGCTCAAAGTTCTTTCTGCGGCCAACATGTTGGGTGAGGCAATCCTGCGGATTCATGAAGAAAGTTCTGTGAGCTCAATGTTCCGTTGATGTAATGGATAGGTAGCGACTGGTTTCTCTATTCATAGAGCGACGTTGCTGCAAAATACCGTTGCTAAACCCTTTGCTGTGGCCAGACCGAGCCAACCAATACAGCGCCGTCCGAATGGGATGTATTTCGTCCGGCTGCGTGGTGCCGATGGCAAGCGACTAACCAAATCACTTGAGACCAGGGATGCAGTAGTTGCTGCCAAGCGAGCACACGAAGCACTTGAGGAGCTGCAGTCAATAATTGATGGCCCATCTCAACAACGCTGGCGAGCCGATGAGCCTGGCGTTGAGTGGTACATCCCAAGCAAGCCTGATGGAACGAACGACTATGCCAATGCAGTAGCCACACCAATCACTGCTGCAGATGTTCTCGAGCCTCACCAACTGAAGTGGACTGAATGGCGTGACCTTGTGAACGAAGCCATCGCTGTCCGCAAGCGGAAGAAGGGTGGAGCTGATTACTCACCGGCTTGGTATACGAACACTCGGATTGCACTGGATAAGGTTCCCTTCCAATTCGAGGAAGCAACACCCAAGGCGATCAGGGCGTGGATGCACTCGATGCAAACCGAAGGGTTAGGTGGTCGCAGTATCGAGATGCATTGCGGAGTCTTTCGATCTCTTATCACCACCTGCATTCGTAGCGGGATGCTCGAGGGCTACAGCAACCCCTTCTCATTGGTGGACTTCGGGTCTGATCCTGATGAGGTGCAGCACATCTACACGGCTATCGAGTCTGACTATCGAGGGCTCAAAGCTTTGCTTCCCAAGCTGCCGCAACGTGAACGCTTACCGATCCTTTTGCAGGCTTACTGCGGCACACGTATCAGCGAACTGCAGCGAAGGAAGCGTGAGGACTTTGACTTTGAGGCTTGCACGATGTCTGTCGTAAGAGACTTGGAGAAGGGTCAGCGTGTGAAAAATAAGCATTCAATACGAACGGTTCCGCTACCCGCGTGGTTATCCAGAGAGCTGCGGGGTTGGGATATGGATTGGCCGTGCACCAATCAGGTCAATAAAAAGACGAAGCTGCTGAATCCTGAGCTCACATCACATAGCTTCCGCCACGGTCTGATCCGGGTGAACCGCGACCTTGGTGGTGAACCAACGGTCATCGAGGCAGCAACAGGTCACAAGGTTGGTAAGACCGTTCGCAGTGAAATGGCGGCTACGTATGGCGATGGGTTCAGCGTTGACTCAATGAGGACTGCAATGACACCAATCTGGGAAAGGTTGGATAGCTGGATGCGTTAGTGGCTAAAAGGGAAGTGAAACAATTCCTCGCTTCAAGGCCGTCAGCATTGCTCTGGCTTCCACTTGGTGAGCTGAAGTTTGCAAGTGTTGCTCCTTGACTATCAGGCTTGATTCCATAGCCCGCTAATGAATGCGCACCCAAATAGAGAAAGATGTGTGGAATTAAATCACTCAGACGGAGCCAGGACGAGATCCAATAATGACGTTATTATTTCCATATAGACAGATCAAGGAGCACACCAAATAATGAAAAAGCGTTGGATTGTTTTTACCTTACTCTGCAGTGTGGGACTTATCGGTCTTTTTTCTGAGTCCGACACAAGAGTATCCACGTCTAAATATACAGAGAAGGCGACTCTCTCTCTTGTCTGATCAAGGGGTTTTTGGTAATAATGGCTAAACAATAGTTGTCAATAATCGACACTGAATGAGTGTTAGAATTATTCCGCCCAGATGTCGGATGATTTTTAAAGGCGGACTGGATATCGTATTTACACAACCATGAACTGTGGTGCTGATTCGTAGATGAGTTCTGCCTTTCGTTTCAATGGATTTGGGCTGGGATTGCTCCTGGCTGCCATTGCGGCAGGGAGTGCCCCATCGGCGTTGGCAGAGATCCGTGCGGCTGGGACGAACGGGCTGAGAACGGAGGTGAACGGCTTGCGCGGCGGCGTTTGTAATCAGGGGATTTGCCAGATTGGTGGTGGTACGAATTCAGGGAAAAATAAGTTTCACCGTTTCCAAGATTTTGATACTCGAGGAGCGATTAAACGGGTTGAATTTGATACTGGTGGGAAGCGAAATTTAATTGTTGGAGTGACCTCACCAACGGGGTCTTGGATTAATAAATCACTGAGTCTTTCCTCGAAGGCGAATCTATTTTTCTTATCTCCTGGAGGGCTCCATGTGGGTAAGGGGGTTGATTTCATCAATATGCCGAAGTTATCGCTGAGTACGGCGGATCAACTGAAGTTTTCAGAGGGAGTGTTTGATGTATTTGGGAGTACGCCCAGCAAAGTTCAAGATTTCAGGACAAATCCGTTGCCTGGGGTCTTTGGGATGCGGCGGAGTGCGCTGGAAGAACCAGTGGAGTTGGCTGCTGGAGAGTTGCCTGGGATTCACCTTGATGGCATCAATATCAGCTTGGATGAAGAATTGCTGGTGGATGCGCCCGGAGGCAGGGCAGATGTCACGGGCAGCCGATTGGATATTGGAACAGAAGAGATTGGCGGCCGGATTGCATTGACCGGTGAAACGATCAAAGTTGATGGTGAATCTGAATTGATTGCGAAAGGAAGGAATGGTGGTGGCTTAATTGAGGTTGGAGGAAGTTGGCAGAACAGTGATGCATCGGTGCGGCAGGCATTAAGCAGCAAGATTGAGAAAGGAGCAGTGCTTGATGCATCAGCAAATGGTGCTGGAGATGGGGGTGAAATTGTGGTGTGGAGTGATATCAGCAACGCGGAATCATTGACGTCTGTGGCAGGAACTTTGTTGGCGAAAGGCGGAAGCAAAGGAGGAGATGGTGGTGATATTGAAACGTCTGGATTTGAGCTGGATGTTGCAGGAATAGAAATTGATGCCACTGCAAGAAAAGGAAAGCAGGGTTTATGGCTTTTGGATCCGGCTAATTACAACTTGGATAGTTCTGATGCGACGCTAATTGTTGATGCTCTAGAGGCTGGAAATAATGTCTCTATATCAACTGCAACAAACGCTGTTTATGTCGGGAGTGGCTCGGTCGCTTCATCTTCAGGGGGCCCAACGGGGGGAACGATCACTGTTTCAAGCGAAATTAATGTTGACTCTGGCACTGGCGGTAGCTTGTCGTTAATTGCCGACAAAGATATTGTAATTAATGCATCAATTATTAGTGATGGAACAGCAAGTAGTAATGATCTGACACTTACTTCTAAGACAGGTGTTGCGATCAATTCGTCAATCGATTGGAATCCAGGATCAGCATCTAATGTTTTTGTTACTGCCTCTGACTCTGGTGGCGTGACTGGAGCTGGTGGAGTCGTGGTTGCGTCGGGAACAGTGTTGGATGTTGATCAAGCTGGTGATACTACATTCTCTGGAGTGATCTCTGGTGCTGGCGCTTTCACTAAGGATGGAAGCGGGACGATGACATTGTCAGGTGCAAATACGTATACAGGTGCGACAACAATAACGGCCGGAATATTGCAAGTTACTGGCTCACTTGCAGATACACACTTAACCGTAACTAGTGGCGCTACTTACGATGTTGATTCAACTGATGAGATTAGTTCAATTGAAGGATCGGGCACAATAGATCTTGCATCAGGGATCACTCTGACGGCTGGTGGGAGCGTCGATAAGGAGTTTTCTGGTGTAATTTCAGGGTCTGGTTCTTTAGCGAAGACTGGAAGTAGTACAACAACATTGTCTGGTACAAATACATTTACTGGAACGACATCAGTATCGGCTGGAACATTAAAAGTTACCGGTGCACTTGCCGATACGGCCTTAAGTGTAAGTAGTGGTGCTACTTAC
>QCVM01000027.1:0-23019 GCA_003210375.1 Synechococcus sp. AG-686-B21
TCAATTCGCTTTAAAAGACCTTCAACCGACTGTTGAGGGCTAATGCCATTGGGATTGAAATTAATCATCCGAGTCGCCACCAAACCTGGATGAAGAATGGCGACTGCGATGCCCTTTGGTTTGAGATCAACCGCCAAAGACCGACCTGCCATATTCAAGGCAGCCTTGGACATCCGATATCCATAGGAACCACCAGAGGTGTTGTCGGCAATCGATCCCATACGACTAGTCATCAATGCAATCCAAGAGCCTGATGAAAGAAGGCGCGTCAAGACACTGGCAAGCCGCAGAGGAGCAAGAGCGTTGACCTCAAACTGCTGACGTATGGCATCAGCGTCCAAATCGTTTAAACCCGTGGAATGCGAGATGCCGGCGTTGAGGATCGCACCATCAAGGGACTGATGCAGCAGACGGGACATCAGTTCATCGATCGCTAACGAATCAGTGAGCTCGATTCCGGCCTGGATGCGTATCCCTAGAGATTCAAGTTCTGGGCTGGCCTCACGGCAAACGGCAATGACGTCGTCACCACGAACACTCAGTTGTCGGCAATACTCAAGACCAATCCCACGATTCGCACCCGTCACGAGAACCGTTGCCATAGGTAATCCTTTGAACGAAGAACATCTTCTCCTGACGTCGACTTACGATCATGGACGGAGAAATCAAGACAGAACGATGACCACTGACGGAGATGAGACAGGGACTGAGACCAGCTTTGACCCTCTGTCCATGATCGAGATGTGGCAAGACCTCCACCAACTGATCGAACAATGGACTGCCAAGTACGGAACGCCCCCAGATTTGGCCGCAACAGCCCTCAGCGAATTCGCAAAAACACTATCCAACCAACCGCCATCGAAATAAGAAAACTTATCAATAGACCACGAATCTCTTGAGCAGAGAGCAGGACAGGCAATAAACCTTGGGCTTTAAGTTCTCGCATTAATAATTACATTATGAAAAGGTATTGCTACGCCGAGACCAAATACATCAGGGATAGATAAACAAAATTCAGCCTATGAAAACAAAAACCCCTTGTTTGTAAATATTTTTATATTGATAAAAGTGGATCAATAAGCAATGATGTCCTTGAAGTGGCCCAAACACATCGCGTATGAAACAAAGGCAAGCGAATTCCAATGAGATCACAATACACAAATCATCAAGTCAAATCGAATCTGCACTAGTTAACCGGATCAGGCGATAAAAAAAGGCCAAAATTGTATAGTGCCAAAATTCCAATGCAACAACCAATACATTATTAACTAGTAATAACGACCAGGATATTCACCCGGATGATCAACACGGGTGATCGTTACACCGTACTCATGTCGACCCGAACACAACAAGAGTTGATCACCCGTCACGGCAAATCCACATTGCTGTGCGATTACAGCAACCTCGTCAGCAGTGACGCAAGCTCGCACTAGAGCCTGAAGCTTGAAATCGTGCCCTAAGACCCCAAGGAACCGACTGAGCTCCGTTCCAGACGGATCAGTGCCAGACGAGTCGGTCATTCAAGGGATTTAAACACAAGAGCAACCAGAGGAGGGCTCAGAAAAATCAGAGCTCAGCACGATTCATCGAAACCTGTTCCCAAGCTTCTGAAAACGACGCAAAACCCAGAAAATCTCAACAAAACTTTTTTAATTCTTGGTAGTCATATCGAACTGAGACATTTTCTGGCAGCAGGCCACCAATCAGACTTAAACCAAAGAACAGAGCACGAGGTCCAATGTCGTTTATCAGCAGAATTTGTGCAACGTCAAAGGGTTCCACCATTGATGCCGTTGGCAACGGCCGCTATCGGGTGTGCAATAAACAATCCCATTGCGCCGAAGTCGTCGGTCTTTGGCAAGCCTATGAGGCACTGCGTATGCAAGAACAACGAATAAGTTGAGGCTGAAATAGATCAAAAGTCCTAAAGAAAAGTAAAAAAATTAACGTTGAACTATCATGAATATCTAAGTCCAGATCAACAAGAAAGTGTTATTCAGGGGAGCAAATTTTGAGCCTAAAGCGTCAATAAGACCATATGAGGCCGGATTAAGCCGATCCCGAGCAGCACAAGCAAAGCCCTTCTCGTCAGTTCGGTTCTCCTAGGCCGCAGGGTGTCTGCAATGGAACGACTGATGTCGAGACTGGTTCCGATCTCCACTCAACAGGTCGAAAAACAATTCACTTTGTAATTCTCACAACAACAAACAGCTACTGCAACAAACCGACTTCACCCGCACAAAACCCAATCGCTGCCCTCAGCCGCCGCCACCACAAGGACCTTTCAATATGCTAGCGCATAGCACAAAACACTCTCAAAAGCCAGAAATTAACCAAAACAAGAAACAAGCGTTTACATGGTGATAGCCTCGTCACATCACATCACCGGGAAGCGATGTACACGATCGATAAAGCGCGACAAATTTTCCCTGACACGCAAACGGCAGATGCTGTACCAGCCATTACAGCCCGCTTCAAGCTGCTGAGCGCTGAAGATCAGCTGGCCTTGATCTGGTTTGCCTATCTCGAGATGGGACAAACGATCACAGTCGCCGCGCCTGGGGCAGCAAGGATGGCTTTGGCCAAACCAACGCTCGACGAAATCGTCGCATTGAGCTTCGACGAGCAGACGAAGGTGATGTGCGACTTGGCCAGCAAAATCAATGCACCAATCTCGACGCGCTACGCCTTTTGGTCGATCAACGTGAAGCTTGGCTTCTGGTATGAGCTTGGAGAGCTCATGCGCGCTGGAAAGGTTGCGCCTATTCCACCTGGATACAAGCTCTCAGCCAACGCGTCATCTGTCTTAGATGCTGTTAAAAAAGTTGAGCAAGGTCAACAAATCAGCTTGCTGCGAAATTTCGTATCCGATATGGGATTTGATCCAGAAGTCGTTGAAGATCAAATCATTGCAGAACCGATTGTTGCTCCAACACCGAAAGATGAAAGGGAGAAAGTCTTCATACCTGGTGTACTTAACCAGACAATTCTGAGCTACATGGAGCTACTAAATTCAAATGATTTCGATCAGTTAATCGAACTATTTCTTGATGACGGTGCCTTACAACCACCCTTCCAACGTCCGATCGTGGGTCGGGAAGCCATTTTGAAATTCTTCCGCCGCGATTGCCAAAATCTCAGGTTGATGCCGCAGGGTGGTTTTGGAGAACCAGCCGACAGCGGGTTCAATCAAATCAAAGTGACTGGCAAGGTCCAAACACCCTGGTTTGGCCAGGAAGTTGGCATGAATGTAGCTTGGCGGTTCTTGTTGGACGAAAACGACAAAATTTATTTTGTCGCGATCGACTTACTCGCATCTCCCGCAGAACTACTAAAGCTTGGTGGCAATTAAGGCCGAACTAGCGAAGAATCAACGTCAAGGCCTATTTTTAGCGGCCGTGATTTGCTCAGCATGGATTGCCACATTAGTGGTATCCATGCAGATTAACGTCCATTCATGGACGACATCTGGCATTCTTGGTTTAATTTTGCTGAGATCTTTCCTTCATACTGGTCTGTTCATCGTTGCCCATGATGCCATGCATCACAGCTTGGCCCCACTCAACGACAAGCTGAATAACAATCTCGGTAGGCTCTGTTTATTTTTATATGCAGGACTTTCTTACAAGTCTTGTTCAAAGAAACATGGTCTTCACCATCGATACCCAGAATCCGAAGCAGATCCAGATTTTCATTCACCACAAAACTCCAAACCAATTATTTGGTACTTCAGATTTCTAAGTAACTATCTTAATTGGAGGCAGTTTTGTACGTTAGCCTTGGTTTGGTTGCTCATGCTGCAAATAACAACTTTAGTGAATCCAAATGCCTTCGAGAATATTATTATTTTTTGCCCACTACCGCTAATCCTCAGTTCATTTCAGCTCTTTTTGGTGGGCACATGCCTTCCTCATCAAATATCAAAAGAGGAGCCAGGCAGGCAATTTCCACGAAGTCTTTCATTACATCCATTGATTTCGTTCGCAGCTTGCTATCACTTTGGCTACCATCTAGAACACCATTTGAGTCCAAACACACCCTGGTTCAAACTTCCAAATCTGCGCGTCGAACCACTCCAACGTGATCGAGCCAAGATTAAACATTCTCACTACACCCAGAGCTTTTTATGACGCCCGCTGACTGGTCATCCCAAGAAGAACAAGTTGCACGCCACGTGTTTGACAATGGGAGAAAGCGTTCCATCGAACTGCTGATTTCAACGCTCCAAAACAAATGCAAAGCTTTGAGTACTGATGAATCGGTGTGGAATATGCATGATTATCTCAGCACCGAAAGGCATACATTTGAGGGAAGATCAGAATTCGATTACAACAATATTCTCTTTACACTCGCAGATTTGCTAAAACAGCAATTGATAACATTGGACGAGCTTAAAGGGCTAGATCCGAAAAAGCTTGCCAAAATCAAAGCAATGTCAATGTTTTAACTAACTTGGGTTTCGCCGCACATTTACCTGTCCTCAAAGATTGCCCTGCGATCAGCGGGCGTGAGTCAGAATTACTGGAACAGGTCAATCAAGCTTCAGATAACTGGAAAGGATCTACGAATATCAGAATCGATCAGCTCAATGCTGGTTATGCCTGTGCATTACACATGCACCAACCAACCATTCCTACTGGAGATCAAGGCGAATTAATTTCGCATCTTCAGCATATGTTTAACAATTTAGGCGAAGGCGATAATCACAATGCTGAACCATTTGCACAATGCTATAAACGTCTCGCTGACATAATTCCAAACCTAATTAAAGAGGGTTGTAATCCTCGTATCATGCTTGATTACTCCGGAAATTTGCTTTGGGGGGTCAAGCAAATGGGCAGAACTGATATTACAGAAGCACTTAGATTTTTAGCTTGCGATACTCAAATGCAAACTCATGTTGAGTGGCTAGGTACATTTTGGAGCCATGCAGTCGCACCATCAACACCAATTCCAGATCTCAAGCTTCAGATCAGTGCGTGGCAACATCAATTTGCAAACTTGTTTGGGACAGCAGCACTTCAACGAGTAAAAGGATTTTCTCCCCCAGAGATGCATCTACCAAACCATCCTGACACCCTGTATGAATTCATAAAAGCCTTAAAGGAGTGTGGATATCAATGGTTATTAGTTCAAGAGCACAGTGTCGAGCAACTAAACGGCACTCCACTCAACCATGAACAAAAATATATACCGAATCAATTGATCGCTAAAAATTCTCATGGGGAAATTATCAGCATCACAGCACTAATAAAAACACAAGGATCAGACACAAAGTTAGTCGGTCAAATGCAACCTTTTTATGAAGCACAAGGACTTGATCGACAGGAAATAAACAGCAAAAAGATTCCATCCTTAGTTACACAAATTGCAGATGGTGAAAATGGTGGTGTCATGATGAATGAATTCCCAGAGGCTTATTTACAAGCCAATCGTCGAAGCAGAGACAATGGCAAAGCTGTTATGGCTATCAATGGAAGTGAATATCTTGAACTTATTGCCACATCAGGCATCAATGAATCGGATCTTCCAAAAATTCAAGCAGTACATCAATATCGGATTTGGAAAGAAATGGGTCAAAATTCGGGACGCGAGGCGGTGTCTACTGCCATTGCTTCGCTTACAAGCTCTGATTCTAATTTCAATATTGAAGGCGCATCATGGACCAACAATTTAAGCTGGGTTGAAGGATATGAAAATGTTCTCGAACCGATGAAACAATTGAGTGCTCTGTTCCATATGCGCTACGACCTCGAACTTTCCAAAAATCCTGGATTAACCCAAACACCTCATTACCAAGAAGCTTTGGTTCATTTATTACTCACTGAAACCAGCTGTTTTCGTTACTGGGGGCAAGGGAACTGGACAGACTATGCACGTGAAATATATCGACGTGGTGAGTGCTGCCTTAACGAAGCTTCAACAAGCCTTTAATTTGTTGCATCTCATGGCATTCACTCGTCAAAAAACCAGTTCCGACCTTTCATAAGGATCTTAAGGGTATCGAATTGATGTCTTACGAACCAGGCTCCGGCGAATGCCGTGTGTTGATCAGCAGCAAGGAGCAACTTGAAACGATGCTGTTGAATCTTGGGAAGCTCGAGGGGACAACAGAAATCCTCCAACAGCTTCACGACGTTCATGCACAACTCGAACTTTTGCACGACCAACGCCGAAGCGAGTCCAACCAAAAGTAGTTTACAAACCGTTACACTTGTGCCAAAATAGAGCGACTACACATTAGCCCTTCAGAATCAGCTGGCATTGAAGCCCTTTACGATATCAGCTGACTTGAGGCTACAAAAATAAAGCCATGGGAATCCAAATTGAAATGTTGATTGCCGCTGCAGATATTGCAATAGCTTTGTTAGTGGCTGTATCTCTTCCAACCCGAGAAGAATCAACTTAAACTGAGTACTTTTTCAGTTGTCTCGTATCGTAAATTCTTGATAAACACATTTAGCATCTACATTGCGATCCGACTCAACAAGTGTTGTATATCGATCTTGCATCCAATACTCAGTTTCAACCCATATATTGAGTTGATAACGTCGTTCAAGAGATTGACCTGAACCATCCATCGTTCGGAAAGTCTTGAGAAATCACCATAGTGAATATCCTTAGTGACCGTGAATTTACCCAGGCATGCGTAGAGTTGTTATCAAACAAAAACAATAGTGGCGAAACTATCGCATTTTAAGATCATTTTTATTTCCACCATCACGCTGCCAGGAGTTCTCAAGCTTTTGTCGAAACTGGGCAGGGGTGTTGTGAGTTGATTGAATTTTTGTACGGTATGCCCCGGTTAAACGCCAAAATTTCCATGCCGATGCTGCAGCAACAACAAGCCAGGCAAGGAGAAACCAGGCAGAATGTCCCATCCATCAAACGACGTTGAGTTCCATAATGACAATCTTTCCTAGTAGGCGTGGACAACCACCACTGATCCATCGCTTAAAGATACAATTCGATTCATGTCATTGAATCAACCCCAACGACCAAGCTCAACAACGATTTGGAACACGGGGATCATTTTGATCACTGTGGTCGCTGCAATCATGGCGATGATCCGGCGTTGAAAAACAGTAGGGATAGCAACACTCACTTCAAATCATCACCATGTTCATCATTTCAACTCTGCTGGTCCCTCTTTTAATGTTGTTCCATTTCATTGGACCGATCCCTGCCGATTTAGGGATCCATGGAAGCGAACTCAGTCCATGTATAAGTACAGCTCATTGTGCACGGCAGGATTGGCTCAGTAGCAATCCTCAATCAGACCTACAAAACCTCATCGCGGCAGTAAGAGAAACACCCCGCACCATCATTGTTCAAGAAGACGACGACTACATTCATGCAGAAGCCAGTAGTGCCTTGTTCGGCTTTGTTGACGACCTCGAATTACTCGCTGTACCATCCACCGGAATGATTCAGTCTCGATCTATATCGCGTCTGGGAGACTCTGATCTTGGCGTGAATGCAGCCAGACTAGACAGACTAAAAATTCTGATCAATGAAAAGGAGCAAAATTAAATTTCAATCTAGTTTAAAGTAATTTACTCAATATAAAGCCAACCAACCATTCAAATCAAACCGGTCCTTATTACACAATGAACGACATTATCTGTCCACACTGTAATACCGCATTCAAAGTGGATGGATCAGGATATGCAGATATTCTGAAGCAAGTTCGGGATCGCGATTTCGAAAAGCAATTGAATCAACGATTAGATCTTGCTGAGAAGGACAAGCGAAACGCCATTGAGCTTGCTATGGCGAAAAAGACCTCTGAGCTTCAATATTTAGAGAGTCAGTTGAGAGATAGAGATTTAAAACAGCAACTTGCAATCAAGGATGCCGTTACAACAGCAGAGAAGCAACGCGATTTAATCGCAAAGGAATTAAAGCAAAACCGAGACAATCAGCAACAAGAATTAAGATTTACTGAATCACGATTTGCTCAAGAATTGCAGACTGTCACCATGCAAAAGCAAGCTGAACTACGTGATCTACAGTCAAAATTAGATGCTACTGATATTCAGAGAAAGCTCGCTATTAATGAAGCAGTAAATTTTGTTGAAAAAGAGCGTGATGCTCTAAAAAATCGAATCAGTGAATCAGAACTGAAGCATCAACTGGAATCCCAATCGCTGAAAGAACGATATGAAACACAAATTTCTGATCGTGATGAAGCCATCGTCAGACTTCGAGATATGAAAGCACGACTTTCTACGAAAATGGTCGGAGAGACTCTGGAACAACATTGTGAAACCGAATTCAATCGGCTTCGAGCAGCAGCATTTCCTAGGGCCTATTTCGAAAAAGACAATGACGCCAGCTCTGGAAGCAAAGGCGATTATATTTTCCGTGATTTTGATGATTCTGGAAACGAGATTATCTCCATCATGTTTGAGATGAAAAATGAAAATGATACAACATCTACCAAGAAGAAGAATGATGATTTTTTTAAGGAGCTCAACAAGGATCGACTCGAGAAAACTTGTGAGTATGCAGTTCTTGTTTCACTATTAGAGCCAGAGAGTGAACTCTACAATTCTGGGATCGTTGACGTATCCCACCGGTTTTCAAAAAGCTACGTTATTAGACCACAATTTTTTATTCCATTTATTACTCTTCTGCGAAATGCCGCCCTTAAATCGATTGAATACAAGGCTGAACTCGCCTTAATCAAAGCGCAAAATATTGATGTAACTCATTTCGAGGAAGATCTTGAGTCATTCAAGAGTGCTTTTGGAAGAAATTATGATTTAGCATCACGCCGATTCCAAACAGCAATTGATGAAATTGATAAGTCGATTGATCATTTACAGAAAACGAAAGATGCTCTAATGGGAGCGGATCGAAATTTACGCCTTGCAAACGACAAAGCACAAGATGTAACCGTTAAAAAGCTAATAAGACAGAACCCCACAATGAACAACAAATTCATGGAACTCAAAAATAAAGATTCATCAGATTAATAGTTTCTATGAATGCCACAATGGCAATTTCGAACTTTAGTTGGCACCACAAAGTGAATGATTGGTTTCACTGACTCCAGTGAGCAGTGCAGCGGAATCGTGATGAAAAACCAACATCTTTCTCCTCGCAATCCACAGCAGTGATCGTGGCTCCTTTGGGAGCCAGCCGCATCGCCTGAGCCCTTGCCATCTGCTCTGTAGCAGCCTCACCTGAGCTTGTATTAGCCATGCTCATCGAGCCAAGGTTACAAAAGGCAAGTCCGATGGACAGCCCTATCGAAAGTCTGACGCATCTCAACATCGTCTTAGAAAAAGCCATACCACCAAAGGAGCAACCATACGTCTTCAACAACATTTAAATTTTGACAAAAACCTTGGGAATCCCTCGAGGATGTATGAGCAATATGATGGGGTACAACATCATTCGCGATGCCATCGACTCCCCGTAACCGTGTTGGAGACGTATATGGACAGCTCACCGTTGTCGCACCATCAGACCGACGTACAAAATCGGGGAATGCATATTGGTGGTGCCGTTGTAGCTGTGGGAAAGAACGGGAAGTTGCTGGCGACAAACTCTCTCTCAATGTTGCTAGACGCAAACCAACAGTGACGGCTTGCGAGGAATGCTCAAGAGAGCATCAAATCGAAGCTGTTTGTTTTAAACACGATCGGGAAGAGCGTGATCGACGCAAGCTGGCCGAGCGTAATCGACAATTTCTTAAAGGAATCGTCCCCGATCGTTGGCTAAGACTGCCGTTCACTGATGCCCACGCAAGAGAGCTTGGACAAACACAATTTTTCAGAGGACGTAAGTGTTTACGTGGTCACCTAGCGCCCTACAGAATTAATGGAGGTTGTCTTACTTGCGCTGGACAGATTCCGTCCGCGGAAGATTGGCAAGCATCCAAGCCCAAAGGGTCGTGACAGCTGCGCCAAAAGCCATAAGCGCTAATAATTTTGTTTCCATTTACAAAAAGTCGAAGTCGTCTTCACCTGCAAACGCGTTCATCACCAGAGCCGAAAACGGGATTACCACAGCTGCAATCACAAGAATTTCCATGGGTACATCGCAAGATTGCGCAAAGTTAGTTCACCCAACGTTACAAACGGTTGCCAGTGATACGTACTGCATTTGATAAGCAAACATACTCATTTTTCGTTTCCAACCGTCCGTCAACGTGCCAGTGCAATGGCAGGCCTGGATTGATTAGGCATTAAGAACCGTTGTCAGCGATTCACAACAGAACAGACTGAACTCAGCTGCGTGATTGTGATGCTCCCCATTCTTCAAGCTGCATCGACGTCTAAACGAGGATTACTTCGAACTCCGGGGGGTCAGAGCTTCGATGAATGCAGTCTCCGCAATGACCGACAGAGCTATGTGGCTTTGAGTAGGCAATTGGTGCAAGCCCAATTCGTCCTAAGGGATCGCGAATTAACCAATCGTCTTTGGCAAGACGTAGCCAATCGAGACATGGACCTTGGCCGCATCATCAATCTTTTGTATTGCTGCTCTTCCCCTGAAGACGATGAGGCCATGCGATGGATCGATGAGGGGTATCTAGCCCTCATCGATCGGACGGACCCTTAATAGGGATATCTCCTAGATCTCAAACACCACTCCTAGCAACGTTGCTGGATGTGTTGAGCAGCCCGCCCGACCACGTTCGAGTTGAAAGGCCATCACGCAATGGGCCATAAAGCGCGTTGCTGAAAGCACAGCCAAGCCGATGCAGATGGGGCAATGAGTGATTCCCATCTGGAAAGACTCACAGGAGTTTGGGGTTCCTGCACACCAGCGTTGAATTTCTTGACCTTCAGGCAGGAACAACACGTGGTCCTTGCCAGTTTCGGCATTGATCTTGGTTGATCCATCGAGATTTGGGGTCAATACAGTCAAAGGGGATAGAGGGACTGGTAAGCTCATTTTTTGCTGTGTTTCGGAGAACGGATGAGCCAGGTCACAGTCGGCGAGAATGAGGGTATTGAATCCGCACTACGACGTTTCAAACGCTCTGTCGCCAAGGCCGGCATTTTCTCCGACCTACGTCGCATCCGTCATCACGAAACTCCTGTTGAAAAGTACAAGCGCAAACTGAAGCAACGCTCGCGCAATCGACGCCGCTGATCAACTCGGCAATCGGCGCCCTCCCCCTCTCCTGAGAGGGGTTTTTTAATGTCTCGAACCTCGCTGGAACAATCGGCATCACGTTTCATGGCCATGCTTCGCCAGAATCGACATTCATTGGTGCCAGGCCTTGCTCTTTCTCAACCCCTTCGCTCCGATCAGTGCAGCGAAAATCGCTGGTCTCAAAGCAACGGTTCTACTTTTGCTGGTGATGTTGACGAAATCGCAGCTCCTTCGCGTCAAAATGTCGCTGCTGGGCTCTGTGATCGGTTTTGTTCTTCTTATTAGCTTTTTAATCAGCTCAGGAATTCTCACCGTGGTGGCTGGTGGTGCTGTGGCCTATTCCGCGATGCAAAACAAAGACACCTAACTGCTGGTGTTGCTTAAGCGTCGCTTCCCCTCCCATCAGACCTTGTCCTTATGTCACGTCCCCTGCCCAGCACAGGCGCGGTCACCGGCATTCTTGAAGCGATTGGCTTTTTCAGTGATCCTGATTTTGCGACAAAACGCTTCACCGAATACGGAGATATCTTCGAAACGTCGCTCATCGGTCAGCGACTGGTTTTCATCCGAGGGGACGAAGCGATCTCCGATCTTCTGGCCCAGGGAGATGCTGTAGAGGGTTGGTGGCCCGAAAGTGTTCGCCAACTCCTTGGAAGCCAATCGCTTGCCAACCGCAACGGAGCCGAGCACAAGGCACGCCGAAGGGTTGTGGGTCAGCTGTTTTCCACTGCAGCACTCAAGCGCTATACCCCTGGAATTGTTGGCTTGGTTGAAGAGCTTGGCCAAGAGTTGCTTCAAGAGACCCAGCCGATACGTCTTACCGATCGCATGCGACGTTTCGCGTTTCGCGTCATTGCAACAACGGTGTTGGGTTTAGAGGGATCTGATCGTGATGCCCTCTTTCATGATTTCGAAATATGGACGCAGGCATTGTTTTCGGTTCCCATCGCTATTCCTGGGACACCGTTCGCGAATGCCCTTGCGGCACGACGTCGATTGCTCGAACGTCTCAGAGACGTTCTTGAACAGGGGGATCAAAACCGTGGCGGACTGGATTTACTCGCCGGTGGTCTTGATGAAGCAGGACAACCACTTTCAACAGACGACATCGTCGAACAGCTGCTTCTGTTGCTCTTCGCGGGCTATGAAACAACTGCGTCGTCATTGAGCTGTTTGATGCGGGCTTGTCTGATCGAGCCTCAAGTGGAGCCATGGCTGCGTGAAGAACTGGATGGGCTGGAATGGCCACCAAAAGGCGATGCAACCACTGCATTTGATGGGATCCGCTCTCCCAGACTTCAAGCCGTCGTGGATGAAGTCATGCGCATGACGCCTCCGGTGGGTGGATTCTTTCGCCGCACCTGTCGCCCGATTCAGCTGGCTGACATCCGCATCCCAAAAGATCATGTGGTGCAGGTGGCCTTGGCATCCTCCAATCGCGCTGGGAGCAGCGATCTGAATGTGTTTCGTCCTCAACGCCATCTCGATGGATTAGAGAAGCCAACGCTGATGCCTTTTGGCGGCGGGGAGCGCGTTTGCTTGGGAAAAGCCCTTGCTCAACTCGAAATCCGCCTCATGGTGGTGGGGCTTCTAAAACGTGTTCAACTCAGCCTTGCCGGCGACCAGAATCTCGATCTCCAGTTGATCCCCAGCCCGAGCCCGAAGGACGGTCTGATGGTTGTCGCCAAGCGTTACGCACCTGCCGATGCCAGGGAGTGACATCAACCGTGGGTTTCTCAAAATCAAACCCAGAGGCTTCCATATCCTTTCTCAACCGACCCAACACAGGAATTAGAGCAAGACCGCACAGCAAGGCCATTAACAACAGCCATGGGAGCAAGGCCAACAACCAAATTGTTGCTGCCACGCTGATGGCAATCGCTGCAAGCGTTCGCAACCATTGCGGTTTAATCCGTCCTGGGAGCTGACGCATCATTCAGGCCATAGAGGGACATAAAGAGTTTGGCCCTGATCGATGCACTTTTCGATAGATCCGGCGAGACCACCCGACCTCACCATTGAGAAAGCTGCTCTCCAGTATTCAAATATCCTGCCCGAGAATTCTGTCCAGGTCTCGACGAAACTCAGCTTTACTCAGAGGGACAGCTCCCCTATGACGTCGATTACGTCGTAGAAGAGAACCGATCCACAAGATCTGCACGAAACAGCAAAATCCCGCAACGACAAAAAAGCTGGGCGAAAGAGAACTCCAGTCCATTGCCGCCTAATACGTGGACTGAGGCAACGTGAAGCCAGATTGCATATTTCCAATGTCGAGCATCACGTACGTGAGCCAAATCAAGAGCGCTGCAACTCCAGCGCCAGCCGCCACCTTGGCAAAAGATCGGCCGATCATTTCCAGCAGACTGACTTCTTTCATCCGAATAGGGCGTGGAGTTCAATTGTGCCGCGTAGGCGAAAGCAATGACGTCATGCGCTGAGAGTTGGTTAAGAGGGGGAGGTGAAACCGCAAGCACTCAACCACTGCAGACATCGGTCATGAAGGCGTCAACAGAGCGAACAACGTTCTGGAGATTTTGATCGTCCGACAAACCAGAACGTTTTCTTGGAGAGAAGCTGTGATCGCCATCAGGAATCCAACGAATCTTAATTTGCTCAGAGAGGTCGTAGTTCGTAACCTCCTTGAGCCCACCCATGGGATCACGTTCACCTTGAACGATCAACATCGGCGCTCGAAGAGATTTGAGATGAGCTGTTCTTAACTGCTCAGGCTTTCTTAAAGGGTGGAATGGGTAACCAAGGCAAACCACTCCTTGAATCAAATGATCTAAATACAACGAATCAGCGAGTAATGAACCTATTCGGCCACCCATTGACTTACCACCAATTAAAAGAGGTTGCTGGCAATGCATACTCACAGCTTCAACAACTGATCGATATGTTTCGAGCAAAACTTGCATCTTGTCGGGTAGCAATCGACGACCAGTGAGAACCCTTTGTTCCATGTAAGGGAATTCAAAGCGGACGATACGCCAGCCATGATTCGTTAGATCATTTGAAATGGTATTCATGAAAGAAACCCTCATACCTGCCCCCGCACCGTGGGCAAGCACAAGAGTTGCTTTCGCTTTGACAGGAGTTGATATCAAGAGACCGGGAGAAGCCTCTGACCCCTTCGTGATGGAATTAGCGTGTTGCAGCAGCTTCAGTTAGTGCGACAGCAGGCTCGTCGAAAGACTCTGTAGAAGCTTTGATTTCCAGATTCGGCTCGACAAGACGAGCAATTAATTCATCAATAGAGAACAGACCAGGACCACAGGCCAATACTGTCGAAGCTGCCGCCAGATAGAGACCTAGCAACTCAAGCAGATAGATGTTGAAGCCTGCAGTGACGATTGCGTGGTAAATCGCAACCGTGATTGTTCCCGCAATCGCTGCTGCACCGACTCGCGTGAGCAAGCCTGTAATCAACAACCAGCTGCCAATTACTTCGGAGAAAGCAGCTACGTATGAAAGAACGATTGGGAATGGAAGATGGAGTGGGCGGACAAAAGCGTCAGCAAAGTTTTCAATATTGGCTAGTTTTTCATATCCGTGATGAATCAAAAGAGCACCTGTCAGGACGCGAAGCAGAAGCAAGCCCAGGTCGGCGAAAAGAGGGCGGGTGAGAGCGGCGCGGATCATGACCCATAGCAATATGAACACAACTTAACAAAGTTTCATTAAGGCTTGCCAACGGATTAGGGCAATCGGAAGGAATAAGCGAGAAATGAGTATTTCTACTTACAAGGTGGTCGTTGACAGGGCCTCAGCCAAGGGGGCCAGGGGGATGCTGTCGTCGCTGGTGATTTCCAAAATCCTTCCAATCGAGCTTGGTGTTTCAAGTGCATCCACACAGCATCGAGCAACAAGCCGTCTCGGAATGGAATCGCTTTCCTGCTGATCCGGACCTGTCAGTCGAATCCCCTCACGGTCCAAACCGGACTCTCGTTCAGACAGCCCACCTGGACGAATAACAGTCCAGGCCAAACCACTTCTCTCTAGGGCTCGTTCACCAATCCTTTTCCACACGAGAATAAGTCCGAAGAGATTGAGCGGATGACGCCAGCGTCCTGCACATAGCGAACTGACCAACACCACGCGGTTGACGTTGACCCGTTGGCAACTTTCAATCTGACGCTGCACCCCCCAAGCATCAACACGCATGGGGCCACTGAGGTCGATCGAAGGACGGGCGCCCGTAGCAATGACTAGAGCCTCAGCTCCCACCAACGCTTGATCGAGCGCATCGACGTTTTCGATGTTGAGACGGACCTGCTCGCAATGCGTCAGAGACGGCGGAACGGCAGATTCGGAGCGGAGCAAAAGGCGTGGATGAATTCCCACCGCCAACAACTCCTCAGCAATCCGATATCCGGTTTTGCCAGAAGCACCGCTTACTGCGACAACGCGTGCCATGTCCAATAACCAAGTTTGAAAAAGTTAGGGGATGAGTGGCCGATTGAGTCGTCACAAACGAGGCATTCGGGCTTGTCTGGATTTTGCTCACAGAAAAACTTCAAAGATGAGGGGTCATGGAAGTCGTTGGAAATTCTTTTTTGTGATCAAGCAGCAGCTTCAGTTCTTCAGTGAGATCGCGAACCATTCCATGGTTGTGGTCGGACAACGCTTGTAGGAATTCGCTTTAAACCTTCTCGATGTGTTCATCGATTGTTTTCATTGGTGGAGCTGAGCCCTTTTGCCGGTTCATTAATTAGCGGCAGTCCAGGGAATTATTCGCCAGGTATTTCTACCTTTATGACCAAAGGAACACACTAAAATGATCAACAGATCACGAGCTGTGACACAACTATCGTCAAAACCACGGATCCCATGGAGAGTTTGCTGGCGAGCTCTTAAACCATGCCCTTTACAGATCGAATCGCACTCACCGGCGCCATCCTGTTTGGCATGGGCCTTGTCTTAGGCGTAGGGATCGGTTCCTTCACCACGATGGCTTCACTCATCCAAGGAGGACCCGATGTCCTGCAAAGTTGGTCTGGCGTGGTAGCACTGCCATAAGTTGACTCATAAAGGAAATCTGCCTAAGAAATATTCAGATGCATTAAGATTGACGATGGAGCGGAATGTCTTTCGTCGTGAAAACCTTAAAACAAAATAGATTCGTTGGATGATTAATACACTCCAGAGAATGCTTTTTGGTGCAACACTTACTTCATCGTGAACCGATACTAATTGTTCCACAACTGATCAGACTTTCAAGTCGGGCAGAGAGCTTCAACTCAGTTCTGTCGAAACAATCCTGGTTCCCTGCCAAATAGGCCAATTCCTCATTTGTGATCACCTGATGGGTCACAGCATCCAGATAGATTTTCACAAGTGACATTGCCAAACCAGCAGAGACCAACAACTCTGGCAAGAGTTCCCGAAGATCGACGTCCGGCACCGTGCTCAACAGACCAGTGATGGAGAAACAAATTATTCAGGCTTTGATCAAAAAATGCGCACTGGGTCTGTTTGATCTGGCCTGTGCAGTGAGTGGAAAACCAAGTTGGGACTTGAGTTTGCCCATCGGAGTGATCGATGCCAGACGAGAAGCACCAAAGCTGGTGGTGACGTCAGTGGGGACGATTAACTCAACATTGCGAGCGTCCGCAACGATCGGACATCCGCTGATGCAGCAGTTCTTTGCTCGCTTTGACCAAGTGGGCGTCGAAAAAGCCCTCGCTGAAATGAAACAGGGTGAACAAGCCGATGCATTCACTGAGGTTTGGGAGGCTTATCGGGACGAACGACGGCATGGAGAAGCACCGATGTGGAGCGTTGAGGATGCAACAGCGTTCGTTTTGAAATCAAAGGAAGCCCACGCTGATCGCGAAGTGGCCTGTGTGGCCATTCTTCCGGGAGAGCCGCATCGGATTGTCACTTTTTCTGTGCCGATCGCCTTCCTGACAAATCCCAGCGAATGATCACGGCAGACATGCCGGTGCAACTTGCCCTGGCTGCGGTGGCGTTGATCTCCAATGGTTTATCAGCCTTCGCTGGTGGTGGTGCTGGATTGGTTCAGCTTCCAGCATTAATTTTGCTGGGACTGAACTTTTCGACAGCATTGGCCACCCACAAAGTGGCAAGTGTGGCCCTTGGCGTCGGGGCCGCCGGTCGGCACATGCGAGCCAGCAGCTTGGATCGACGCCTGTCAGCTCTTGTGCTATCTGCTGGGCTCCCAGGGGTTTGTATCGGTGCCAACCTTGTTCTGGCGATACCCGATCAGGTGGCCACAATTGGCCTCGCTGTTCTCACGTTGGGCTTGGGGCTGTATTCCTCACGTCGACCACAACTAGGCAACGATGAACACTTAAAGGCTGTAACTGGAAAAACCCTTTGGGTTGGAGCGTTCGGACTCTTCACCATTGGGATCATCAACGGATCCCTCACATCTGGCACAGGATTATTCGTAACGCTTTGGTTAGTGCGCTGGTTCGGATTGAGTTACATCCGAGCTGTCGCCCATACGTTGATTCTTGTCGGACTGGGTTGGAACGGCACTGGTGCCCTCGCCCTTGGACTCAAGGGCGACATCCACTGGCAATGGCTCCCCGCCCTCATCATTGGGTCATTAGTCGGTGGCTATATCGGAGCGCATTGGTCGATCAAACAGGGCGAAACGATCGTGAAGCAAGCCTTTGAAATTTTGGCCCTCGTGATGGGCCTTTCACTCCTCGTTCGAGGGCTTCTGCTCTGAATCAGAATTCATATCTCCAAGGAACCGGCTCGAAAAGCGAGTTGCCAAAACAACCGTGGCAGCGCCATAGGCGATGAATGTAAACAGTTGGCCTGAGGTTCCCTCGGAATACACCTCCTCCACGAGCAGCATCCAATCCATGAGTGAGGCCACCGTGCCCCAAACCACTACACAGACAGAGACGTAAACAATGCCTCGAACTGTTGAATTCATACCGTAGGTTGCGCCGAGGCCAAGGCTAGGGGCAGGGGCTCTCGTAATCTCACGGATGCAAGGACCTGATGATGCCGAAAAAGCGCCGCAAGCTCAGCAAAGAGATGGAAGCGGACATAGCCGCAGCGAAACGCAAGATCGAATTGGTCGGCGCCCTCATCAATGACATCCGCAATGAGGACATCCAAGGTGAATACCTTGGGGCCTTCACCCAAATTCGCTCAGCCGTAGTGAGCCTGATCGCTAAGTACACGACCGATGGATTTTGCGAAGAAACCGAGGGTCTTCTAGCCCTCTACCAAGGACTCATCAAAAATTTTGAAGAGGAGTACGAGCTCTAATAACCGAGAGGATCCTTCGAGGCAGTTGCCCCAGTCCCTTAATGTCAGCCAGCTCTGCTCGCACCCTTATGGCCCTTCGCGAAAACCGAAAGCAGGTTTCACCACTTCGACTCAAAATCACATTGATCGCTGCTGGCTTAGGCCCACTGATCGCAGTAGGGATTTGGCTGCAGTCGAAAGGATTTTTTAATTAATGGTTTCGGTGAAACAGCATCTCTTACTAACAACATTGCTCTTCACTGCCGGCATAACTCAGGCTGAGACCGTCACTCTTGAACTGCTAAACGGCGATAGCCTCACAGGGACAATTGTGGAAGAGCTCAGCAACGGTCAAGACAAGGTCTTGGATCACCCGCAACTTGGACGACTCACCATTAGCGCTAGCTCACTGAAACCAAAATCAGAACCATCGGCATGGAAGACGTCGATTTCAGCAGGACTAATTGGCAATGAAAAGGATGGACATTCCTCATTATCAACAAGTCTTAGCACTGAGAGTAAGTACACGAGAGAAAAGAATATTCTTTTACTTAAAGCTGGACTCAACACCAATCAAAGCCAAGACAAGGGCGAGCCATTAGAAATCAAGACTCAAAAAGGTTCAGCAGAATTTAGATACGACTATATGCTAAACGAAAACTTAGGAATCTATTCATTAGCTGACTACAACTACGACGGAAAAAACAATGCAGGTGTTCACAGCGTATTGAGTGGATTTGGAATCGGAACTCCTCTCATTCAAAACGACACAACAGTATTCACCTTATCCCTTGGCCCCTCAATGCAATGGACGAATGGAGGCAGCCAATGCGGAAAGGGCCCCTATTGCGGCAATACCTACGCAGGTGCAGTTTTGATAAGCGATTTATCCTGGAAACCCAATAAACTTTTCAAGCTAGAACTCAACAACAAGCTATCAACAGCGTTCGCTCCCACATTGAAACCCGGCAATTCCTTTATTGCAAAATCAAAGGTTTATCCATCAATCTATTCAAAACTATTCACGTCTCTTCAATGCACCTCGACGTACCAAAGCATGAGCACTACAGAGCTGAACAATTCAGCATCAATGCAGTTGGGAACTGAGTTTTGAAGAGTGCAAGTATGGGCCAATCACCCAACGAGGCGCAGATTAAGCTGCTTTTCACGAAATCCTATGGCCAATCAGGTCCTACACCAGATCAATGGAAATCCATTTACTCAAACGATGTTCATTTCATTGATCCGACCCAAGAACGCCATGGAATCGATGCATATATTTTGGCTCAAAATAATTTAATCCAGCGATGTAATGATGTTTACCTTAAACCCCACGCGATAGCACTGAATGATGACGTAGCTTTCATAGAATGGACCATGGGATTAAAAATAAAAGGGATCGAATTTATCTATCCAGGAGCCACCAGAATGACCTTTGGAATCGATGGAAAAATCATCGAACATCGTGACTACTTCGACTTCATTGGGCCTACTTTTGGCCCCGTGCCAATTCTTGGCAACGTTGTTCGCTGGCTTTACAAACGCTTTGTCGCCTAAACCAAATACGGTATTGACGAAGATCCAATATTCAACAAAACTTGCTTGCATCAAGAACTTACTTTTATTACACAAATTCATTACGATGAAAACATAGGTAAGTCAATTCTCAATAATTCGAAGGAGTCTTGATCGCCAAGTCTCCTCTAGGAAGTCGTCATCAAAGGATGACCAATGGGAAGCAATGCTTTCAAAATGGGGATTATGAATTCAAATCATGCAACTGCGATGACGTGAACTATGAAAGACAAACCACTGGCGAGATTCATCGATCAGTAGTCATTCATCGTCCAGCCCAACGTCCCTAAACAATGCACGAGAGAACGGTCAAACTTTGCTCTTGCCCCGGACGGTTTCAGCATGTAATGCATCTCTTCAGCGGGACCTACCCCGCACATGAAGAAAGGTAAGAGGTTTCTGCACAAACTGAAGCGACTCATCAACGTATATGAAACTTTGGAGCCAATATGAGCTTGGGAACACTGTTTCTTGAAGCCCTGTCAACGGGTGTGATAACCAGAAGTGAAGTGAATTGGGTCACCGCACAACAAAACACTTTTAATCGCACTGAAGAGGCGGCAGCACAACGCCTTGGCCGATTAATCGACCAAGGCTGCATTCAACTGGGTAACCGGACGAGCTAAAAGACTGGCAATTTTCAAGGCATAAAATCAAGCAACATCGGCATGGCCCATGGCAGACCATCCTTCCCATGAAGATGTTTTGAATTTCTGGTTTGAAGAATTACGGCCAGCAGAATGGTTTCGCATCAATCAAAAACTGGATCAAAGAATCATCAATCGATTTCAAGATTTAATCGATCATGCTCTGCAAGGAGACTTAACCAGTTGGTCTAAGAATCCTTCGTCAGCTTTGGCGCTAGTTCTTCTTTTGGATCAATTTCCAAGACATCGATGGCGTGGGCAAGTCAAGGCTTTTTCAGGTGATTCGCAGGCTCTATCTCTCAGTATCAAGGCTGAAGAACAAGGTTGGATCCAGGATGAACCAGAACGAGCTAAACGTCAGTTTTGGTTAATGCCACGGCTTCACAGTGAACAGCTCGATGTCCACACCCATGCCTTGCCTCTTTTTGAGCGTTGGACAGACCCGCGCACATTCGCGCTTGCACAGCATTATTGGCAACTCATCTCCACCCACGGCCATTTTCCCCATCGCGACGGAGCAAGAGCAAAAACATACTCATCCAATTGACAAATACATAGTTTTTAAAAGTCAAATTCTTATCTATATTTCCAACTAGCTTAATGATCAAGCTTGGTAAAAACGACCAGACTCGTTTTAATCGAGAGTGACTGCTTTGACTGTTATTGAATGTTCTTACACAGGGCAACTCCATTGCGATGCGAAGCATGTGCTTTCTGGGACACAGCTTTATACAGATGCACCCACCGACCATGACGGTTTAGGTCAAAGTTTTTCGCCAACCGATCTGCTTGCCACAGCCCTCGGAACATGTGTTCTCACCATCATGGGAATTGCCGCCAAGCGTCAAGGCTGGGAGCTTGGACAGGCAAGCGCCATCGTTGAAAAAACAATGACAAGCGAGGGGCCACGCAAAATCCAAAATTTAAAGGTCGTGATCAGCCTGCCAACTAACACCACGGATGCACAACGAAGGGTTCTCAAGCATGTCGTCAACGACTGCCCCGTCAAAAGGAATCTGGATCCATCGATAACGATTGATCTGATCTGGAGTTAACGATGTTTTTTTAGGGTTTAAGGGGATTAGATCAGAATCGAACCATTGATGAGGCGGCGCATGAGACTCCATTTCATGCCCATTCATGTCTTCAGGGAAACCCCTTCCGTCACGTTCTTTGATGCTGGAATAGCTGGTAGCAACGGAACCGATGTTGTGGCTCACCATGGAGCTGCTATATCACCTCCTAACGACGACGATTTTGAGCAGTTTTATGTGCATGAGCACCAGGTGGATCACAATCTGGTGCTCGAAGGACATCGAATTTTCACCCTATTGAACCCTCTCTGGGATAAACCGCACCATGTTGTTTATCTCGAGCGTGCGATGGGTGCTCTCCAAATTCCCGTAGGAACGTTCCATCGCTCAGTATCTGGCGAAGCGGGAAGCATGGTTCTGAACCAATCCATTCGCGACCGAGATTTCAATTCTCAAACAGAATTCAATCCCGTGAGCCTGCGAGATCGAACCGATTTACGGAAGGCCCACTATTGTGATCCCTGGATCTGGAGTTGGAGAAATGGACATATCTGCCGACAACACGGTGCCTAGTGATGGTGCTTGCGGCGTTTACTGCTCTGACGCTGACGTTTGACGTATGGGAGGCGACCAGAATCAGCCCACACGACCTCCCACTGATTCCAACGCCATCCTAACCAAGACAACGCAACCAAGAAAAAGAGCAGAACAAACCAACTCATAGCGACAAATCAAAGACAGAGACTGGTCAGCCAAAGATCCTGCTCCAGACCAAGGTGAGGACGAACGCATGTGGTGACAGGTTCACCATCATCGACTGGGCAAGTCGTGACACACTCCATTGGATTGAGTTGCACTCTCTAATTTTGTAGGTCTGAGGGCTGCGATTGTATGCAAAAACATGAAGTTCAATAACGCATCAGCACTCATTAGCGCTGTCCATCTTGACCAAAGGAACATTCCAACAGTGCTGCCGTCAGCAATGTTTTCATGCGGACCAGCGCCTGCTGCTCCCGCGGATCAGGGCCACCTGGCCATTTCTCAAGGTGGAAACTTACGGAGCGATGCAGGACGCGAATCGCCTCAACGTCCAACTCAAACTGAAGTGTTGGTAAAGGGTCAGTCATCACTCCTTGCTCCATCAGACAAGCTGCAGCCAGCAACGCCAGCCACACCACAGACTACGTGGAAGGCATGAAATCCGAGACGCGAAATGAATGAGAAAGATGCAAATCGACCCAGCTGGAACCATCAAGATTCTCAGGTGTAGAACTCCATCGAAAAGAGTTTCCCCAACTTGATCGCACTATTGAAATAAATTCAATAAACCAACAAAAAGATTAAACAAGTATTTTGATCTCTCTTTTAATTACAGGAAGATCTTGTATTAAAGCGCAAATATTTGAAGTCTC
>QCVM01000028.1:0-22420 GCA_003210375.1 Synechococcus sp. AG-686-B21
TTAGGGGCAGAAATGCGAAATAGGGACTGCCATTTCCGCTGATACGAAGGGATAAGTGAAAATGCTTACGCACGAGCAGCCGAATCTGCACTCCCTTCGCGAAGATGCATACACACCGAACTAATTGATGTGTACGTACTCGAGCTAACTCTCCGGATGAGCCCCATTCCAGTTTCTGTTCAGCGCAAAGAACCAAGTGATGCAGAGGCGCTCTATCAAGAGATTCGCCAAGCCATTGATCACGGGCAGCCCCGCCTGCTTGAACTCACCTGCGAGAAGGTAGAGGGGAAAAAAGCATCGCTCCTCATTGGTGAGGTTCTCGCTGTTCAGCTTTATGAGAAAGCTGCAGCAGCAGGTGGTAGCAAACGACCTGGCTTCTCCCTTGATTCCTGATCAAGGGCAAGCCGAACTTCACGTCGATTCAGTCAGCCATTGCTGGCCCAATGGCGAACAAGTTCTGAATCGCTGCAACCTGACAATCCAAAGGCCTGGCCTTTGGATGTTGGTGGGCAGCAATGGGAGTGGGAAAAGCACGTTATTTCGCTTAATCGCTGGCTTGCTTCAACCACAGTCGGGATCCATCGCATGCAAAAAGCCTGCTGCGCTTGTTTTTCAAAATCCTGACCACCAATTGCTCTTACCCAGTTGCGGTAGCGACCTATTACTCGGCATCCGCTCAAGTCAATCCATGGATCAACGACGGGACATAGTTGCAGCCTGCCTCGATCAACTTGGATTGCATGGCCTAGCAACGCGACCCATCCATACCCTCAGTGGTGGCCAGAAACAGCGGCTGGCCATTGCCGGCGCACTAGCCAGCAATGCTGGACTTCTCCTATTGGACGAACCCACCGCTCTGCTCGACCCGAAAAGCCAGCGCACCGTTCTTTCGGCCGTTCACAACCTGTGTCATGACCCAACAAGGCCCATAACCGCCCTTTGGATTACCCATCGACTGGACGAACTCAATGAGGCGGATGGCGCCGCTCAAATGAGCCAAGGACGTATCTGCCTTTGGACGACTGGGCGAGAACTTCGCCAACGCTTGCAGTCTGGGAGGTCTGACAGGTAAGTTCTTGATGTCGCATTCCTCGGTAGCTCAGCGGTAGAGCGATCGACTGTTAATCGATTGGTCGCAGGTTCGAATCCCGCCCGGGGAGTTTCACTTCAAGCCGCAGCTCACGCTGTGGCTTTTTTATTGACGGGAAAAAGATTTCATAACAGCTGGTTGCTGGAAGCGGAAGACTTCCTGAACAGATCCGGAATTGGGAGCAATAGCAGAAACGCCAACATCACCTGCAGTGCGATGGTTTTCATCTCCTGACAGGAACAAACCGCACAAGACTGAAATCTGCAGAAACCAGAAAAGCTTGAGAGAATCTGCCCAGCGTTGCTCAGTTCATAGAACCGCGCTCATAACCCTCCAACTGTTCCGCTGCTGAACCGATGAAGCCCTGCATCCTGTTGATCGAAGACGACCAGGACATGCGCGACCTGGTGAGCGGCCATCTCGAGCACAGCGGATTCGATGTTCAGCGGGCAGATGACGGCATCAAAGGTCAGGCTCTTGCACTGCAATACACGCCAGATTTAATCCTTCTCGATTTGATGCTTCCCAAGGTGGATGGTCTCACCCTCTGCCAACGCTTGCGTAGAGACGAGCGCACTGCAGGCATTCCGATCTTGATGCTCACCGCTCTTGGCGGCACTAAAGACAAAGTGAGCGGCTTCAACTCCGGTGCCGATGACTACCTCACCAAACCTTTCGATCTTGAGGAACTGCAAGTTCGTATTAAGGCCTTGCTTCGCCGGAGTGATCGCGCTCCTCTAGGGGCCAGCAATCAGAACGAAATCCTCAGCTACGGCCCCCTTACTCTTGTGCCGGAGCGGTTTGAAGCGATCTGGTTCGATAACCCAGTTCGCTTGACTCATCTGGAATTCGAATTGCTGCATTGCCTCTTACAACGCCATGGGCAAACAGTCGCCCCATCGTTGATTTTGAAAGAAGTCTGGGGCTACGAACCCGATGACGACATCGAAACCATCCGCGTACATGTGCGTCATTTACGCACCAAACTCGAGCCGGACCCCCGGAAACCTCGATTTATCAAAACGGTATATGGAGCGGGTTATTGCCTGGAGCTTCCCACTGGTGGACAGATTGACGATGCTGTGCCCCTAGCTCGGGAAGAACGCAAACAACAAGGCGACCGCGCCACTGCTTAAGACCCTTAAGCCAAGGCATTACTTGCTTCTTTGGTTAAATCCAACAACGCCACCTCCCAGGCCAGCCGCGGTTGGACAAAAGACAACAATTGACGCCGCAGCGTCTCCAAGCGTTTCAGAGATTCAACATCCGCAGACGATGTCCAAAGCGCTTGTTGCCACCAATTGATAAGCCAGAGCTGCTGTTCGCCATCCAATGCTTCGCACACATCCCGTGCCAAATCGAGAGCCTGCATGGGTTTATTGGGTAAATGCCGTAACCGAGGCATCAATTCCGTCGGGAGAGCAGCCCAGCGATTCCGATGCTCAAGTATGGCCCCGGGAGATCCAGCAGCCATTGCTAAAAGCTCCGGCGGATCCTGCTCAAAAGCATCCAGACGTCGCAACACCTCAGCAACCGAGGGAAGATCGAGCCGGACAAACCTAATCAACTGACAACGCGAACGGATCGTGCTGAGAAGGCGCTCAGGCGCAGCCGTCAGCAGGATCAAGAGGCCATGGCCAGGCTCCTCTAACGTTTTAAGCAAAGCATTCGCCGCGGCTTCCGCCATGGATTCGGTCGACTCAATCACCACCATTCCACGGGGGGATTCCACCGGCTGACGGCCAAGCGCACGTCTCACACCACGGATCTGCTCGAGCCGCAGCTGTGGTGGTGTTCGCCGGTTCACTCCAGCCTCCACCGCCTCATCGCGCGTGAGCAGACGCCCTTGATGCTGAAAAGTGGGCTCGATCCAAACCAAGTCAGGATGATTACGGTCCTCCAAGCGACGCCTCGCTCGCTCGCAGCCCACCCCCTCACTCAACACTCCCTCCAAAAAACGCAGGGCCGCTAAGCGTCGACCAACCCCTTCGGGTCCGGCAAACAAGTAAGCGGGAGCAAGGCGCTTCTGCTGAAGAGCCGCCTCGAGCAAATCGACGGCTAGCGGCTGCCCGACCAACCCATCAAACAGTGCACTCACTGCAGGGTCTCCCGCAGGGTTTGTTCCAACGCCTGACTGAGTTGCGACACCGACTGCTGTGCATCCAATTGGCACCAATGGCGTTGCTCGGCGAGGATTGCAAAACCATCAGCGACGCGATGCAAAAAAGCACGCCCCTCGGCCTCAATACGATCCTCTTTCTCCCCATGACGACGCTGCAGGCTCACCTCCACAGGCACCATTAAGCAAGCGGTGAGGTCTGGCACCAAACCAGTGGTCGCAATCGATTCAAGGCGCGTAATCAACTGGCGATCCAAGCCACGGCCATAGCCCTGGTAAGCAAGGGTGGATCCAGCGAAGCGATCGCTCAACACCCAATCGCCCCGCAGAAGAGCTGGTCGAATAACCGTATCCACATGCTGAGCACGATCGGCGGCATAGAGGAGAAGCTCAGCGGTCACAGATGGCACCTGATCGGCCTCGGTATGCAGCAACAAATTACGAATCGACTGGCCCAAGGGAGTTCCACCAGGCTCACGGGTACAGATCAGACCTGCAGTGGAAGGCATTAGGCCACTCACCGGCAACCACTGGGCGAGGTGACGAATCTGAGTAGATTTACCGCAACCGTCGATCCCGTCGAGAACGATGAAGCGGCCAGTCATATCCGTAAAGCCAAGGCATTCACAACAACGGTGATCGAGCTCAGAGCCATCAACAGGGCCGCCAACGGCGGTGAGAGCAACACGCCTTGGCTTGGCAGCAAGAAACCGGCAGCAACCGGAAGAGTAATCAAGTTGTACCCAAAAGCCCAAATAAGGTTTTGGCGGATTTTATTCAGAGTGCGCCGAGCCAAAGAGAGCGCTTCGGGGAGGTTGTCCAAACGATCGCCAAGCAAAACCATGTCGGCAGTGTCTTGTGCAATCTGGGTTCCTGTGCCGATGGCGATACCTAAATCAGCCGCGGCCAAAGCAGGTGCATCATTGATACCGTCGCCCACCATGGCCACGCGACCTTCTTTGCGGAGCTGCTCCAAACGCTCGAGTTTCTGTTGAGGAAGCATCTGCCAACCAAGGTCAGCTTCGACAAAGCCCAGTTGCTCTCCGAGGCGACGTACGGCCACTTCACGGTCACCACTGAGGATGGCGAGCTTGAGGCCGGAACTTCGGAGCCTCTCCAATGAAGGGGCAACATCAGGCCGTTGCTGGTCTTCAACGTGCAGTAATCCGACCAAACCTTGTCCAGCCGAAACCGCGACCACCGATCCCTGAGCCGCGGCCAACCAGGCCGTTGCGGCAGCAGAGAACTCAACACCAAAACTTTGCAACCAAGCCGGCTTACCAACCCGAAGTTCACCCTCCACCCCATCAAGCTCACCCCAAAGGCCTTCCCCAGACACCGTGGAGACACGGGTTACATCGATCAACGCCAAGTCGCGCCGTTGGGCCTCTTGCAGCAGGGCATAAGCCAACGGATGGCGACTGCTCTGCTCCAGGCTTGCGGCCCACTGCAGTAGCCGATCGGGATCATCACCAAAAACGTCGGTCACCAACGGTCGTCCCAACGTGAGCGTACCGGTCTTGTCGAAGACCACCTGATCCAATGCAGCTGCGGTTTCAATCACATCTCCACCCCGAAATAACCAACCGCGTCTCGCCGCTAAGCCTGTAGACACGGTGATCACAGTGGGTGTTGCTAAGCCCAACGCACAGGGGCATGCCACCACAAGCACAGCAATGGTGAGCTGGAGCGCCAAGCCGATGGGCGTGGTCGCACCACTGCCCAATCCATTGTGATGGGAGGGAGCGCCATGAACCATTCCTTGGGTATGGGGAAGACCCGAAGCATGGGTCTGCAACACCTGGGGCCAATGCGACGCCCCAAAAAGCCACCAAAATAAAAAGGTAGCAAGGGCCAAAGCCATCACGCCATAGCAGAATCGCCCTGCCACCCGATCCGCCAACCCTTGAATGGGTGCGCGGCGCGCCTGGGCCTGCTCCACCAACCGGATGATGCGAGCGAGGGCTGTATCGGAACCCACGCGGCTCACTTCAAGAACAAGCGGCGCTTCCAAATTCAAAGTGCCAGATGACAGCTCAGTACCAGGCTCCACTTGGAGCGGCATCGGTTCTCCGGTGAGGCTGGAAACATCCACCGCTGAAAGCCCCTCACGCACAACTCCGTCAACAGGAATGCGGTCCCCGGCCAGGAGTTGGACACGTTCACCGGGCCGAAGAGCACCAACTCTGACCTCGCGAATCTCGCCATCCGTCAAAACCAAACGAGCCGTTTCAGGCTGCAATTGCGCTAGCTGCTGCAAAGCCTGCCCCGTTCGGAAACGCGCCCGTTCTTCGAGGAAGCGCCCCAAAAGAACGAAACCCAGCAACATCACTGGCTCATTGAAAAAACACGGCCAACCCACCGTGGGCCAAACCAAGGCCACCAAGCTGGCCATGTAGGCGCTGCTAACACCCAGCCCAACCAAGGTATCCATGCTCGGTGCACCGACACGGGCTGCTTTAAAGCCGCCGACAAGGATCTGACGACCTGGTCCAAACAACGCGACAGTCGCCAACCCAGCGTGAAACGGGAGGCTGCCAATCACCGGCACCGACAATTGCCCGGCTTCGCTGAGATGACCCATCACCGACAGCAGTAACAGCACCAGCGCCACCATCAACTGACGCCACTGACGCCACCAACTCAAGCCAGTGGATCCATTCGGACCCTTAACACCCGGCTGAAACTCCAAGGAACGCTCATGGGCTGGAAATCCCCGCGCCGCCAAAGCCTCCAGCACCGCGTCGACATTGCCTTCTGACTCAGAGAAATCAAGCCAAGCAGCACGGCTGACCAAATTCACATCAGCCCGCTGCACACCCGGCTGCTCGAGCAACGTACGTTCCACCGCGGACACGCAACCGCCACACTTCATCCCCTCCACATCCAGAACGACGGTCTGCATCGCAGAAGTCACAAGCGATCAATCGTTAAGACCACGCTAGGTCGGATGACAGGCCCGTCAGGATGGAGTGACATCAACCGGCGCGCCGTGCCCCGCAGCAACCGCAACGACAACTTCATCGACAAAAGCTTCACGGTGATGGCGGACTTGATCGTCAAGCTGCTCCCGATCAATGCCCGCTCTAAAGAGGCCTACGTCTACTACCGAGACGGACTATCCGCACAAAATGATGGCGACTATGCCGAAGCACTGGAAAACTACGACGAAGCACTGAAGCTTGAGAACGACCCCACCGACCGGGGTGAGACCCTCAAGAACATGGCCATTATCTACATGTCGAACGGCGAGGAGGAACGGGCGATCGAGACATACCAGAAAGCTCTGGATGAGAACCCAAAACAACCCTCATGCCTAAAAAACATGGGACTGATCTTTGAGAAGTGGGGACGAATCGCTGAAGAAAGTGGTCAACAAGATGATGCCGATCGCTGGTTTGACCAGGCTGCAGACGTATGGACTCAAGCAGTGCGCCTGAATCCCGGCGGTTATCTCGATATCGAAAACTGGTTGAAATCAACCGGTCGAAGCAATGTCGACGTGTACTTCTAATCCGCTAATTCTGATCCGTACGAACCTCTTCACCGAGCGCTAAAACAAGCGCCTCGGTGACGTTGGCGGCTTCAAGCAAGGCGAGGTCCAACCCAGAGGCCAGTGCCCCTAAACCACTGCCCGACGGGACCACAGCACGACGGAAGCCCAGCCGAGCCGCTTCCTGCAAACGCAGTTCAAGTTGACCGACTGGCCTGAGTTGTCCTCCCAACCCGAGTTCTCCGATCAACACGGTTCCCGGTGGGAGGGTGAGGTCTCGAAAACTCGCCACAACCGCTGCTGCTACACCAAGATCAGCAGCTGGCTCCTCCACATCCAAGCCTCCAGCCACAGCGAGATAGCAATCGAAACGGGACAGGGGAATGCCCATGTGCTTCTCCAACACCGCCAAAATCTGGTGCAAGCGATTGGTGCCGATGCCGGTGGCTGTTCGGCGTGGACTGGCATAGCTGGTGACATTCACCAACGCCTGAAGATCCACCACTAGGGAACGGCTGCCCTCACAAGCCACGATGGTGGCGACCCCAGATGCACGGGCATCACTGAGAAACAGCTCACTGGGATTGCTCACTTCTGCCAAGCCACCCGCCTGCATTTCAAACAAACCCAATTCGTGTGTGGCACCAAAACGATTTTTCACCGCACGCAGCAGTCGATGGCTGGCAAAGCGATCACCTTCAAAAGTGAGCACCGCATCAACCAAATGCTCAAGCACCTTGGGGCCCGCCAACATCCCCTCCTTGGTGACATGGCCAACCAACAGCAGGGCCGTGTTCTGGCGCTTGGCCAAGCGTTGAAGTGATGCTGCACATTCCCGCACCTGCCCCACGGACCCAGGGGCACTGGTGAGGTTGGGGTCGTGCAACGCCTGGATGCTGTCGATGATCGCAACCGCCGGTCGTAAGGCCTCAAGTTCCTCCAAGACCAAGTCGAGATCTGTTTCGGCCAGCAATTGCAGATCGGATGTCTCCCCTGCCAAGCGCTGCCAACGCAGTTTTACTTGCTGCGCGGACTCCTCAGCACTCACGTAAAGCACAGAGCTATGGGCCGCCATGGCCGACGCGCTTTGCAGCAGAAGGGTGCTTTTGCCAATCCCAGGATCACCCCCAACCAGGACGAGAGAACCGGGAACCAATCCGCTCCCCAACACGCGATCAAACTCAGCAGATCCTGTCTGCAAACGCTGCAGGGGTTGATCGTCCAACGAGGCCATCGCCGTGGAGCGGCGGGGCGAGGGAGCGTCCTTCTGATCTGGAGCAGCGCGGCGGCGACGGCCATCCATCGAAGGCTGGGATTGCTCAACAAGGGAGTTCCAACTCGCGCACTCAGGACAACGCCCAAAGAACTGCCGAGCTTTAGCCCCACATGCCTGGCAAACGAAAATGGCGGTGGGCTTAGGCAATGCGAACTGTGAAGAAAGTTGCTGTTACGTGAATTAAAGGTCGGCTTCTCTTTTAAGTGTGACTAGATCCACGCTGCGCCACAGGCTTCATGACGGCCACGGCTCCCTCCAAGGAAACAATTCTCGTGGTCGATGACGAGGCCTCGATCAGAAGGATTTTGGAAACCAGACTCTCGATGATCGGGTACAACGTCGTGACCGCTTGCGACGGCACTGAGGCTCTGGAGTTGTTCCCCAACTGCATGCCCGATCTCGTGGTACTCGACGTGATGATGCCAAAGCTTGATGGTTATGGCGTCTGCCAAGAACTCCGCAAGGAATCGGATGTTCCGATCGTGATGCTGACGGCCCTCGGCGATGTCGCCGATCGCATCACGGGACTCGAGCTAGGGGCTGATGATTATGTGGTGAAACCATTCAGCCCGAAAGAGCTTGAGGCGCGCATTCGCTGCGTTCTTCGCAGGGTAGAGAAGGAAGCCATTGCTGGAATTCCCAACTCCGGAGTGATCCAGGTCTCCGACCTACGCATCGACACCAACAAACGCCAGGTGTTCCGCAACGATGAGCGAATCCGGCTCACAGGCATGGAATTCAGCCTGCTGGAATTACTGGTGTCTCGCTCAGGAGAACCGTTTAACCGTGGCGAAATCCTCAAGGAAGTGTGGGGCTACACCCCAGAGCGCCACGTTGATACTCGTGTGGTTGATGTTCATATCTCCCGCCTTCGTTCCAAACTGGAAGATGATCCTGCTAACCCTGAGTTGATCCTCACGGCTCGCGGTACCGGCTACTTGTTCCAGCGCATCATCGACTCCGTTGCTTCCGAAGGACCCTGATTCCTCCCAGGCCCCCGAGCCTCGGATTAAAAGCACCAGGCCGCGGGCGATCCGCCGTCTTGTGATTTGGTACCGGCGGAACACCGCCGTGACCACAATTGTTGATAGTGCGGCAAGCTCAGCATCTGCAGCAGGAACCGTTGCAGGCAATGTTGTGTCTGGGGCAGGCACCGTTGCCAGCAGTGTTCTTCAGCCGCTCGTCTTTGATCCTCTTCGCCGCCTGCAGGGTGGAAATGATGAAGACGAGATCAACGACGCAGATCGCCTATGGGTTGCTGTCGATGGTATGGGTGGCGACGATGCCCCCGGCCCGATTCTTGAGGGGTGTCTCCAAGCGATTGAGCGCCTGCCCTTAAAAATTCGATTGGTTGGCGAGCAGGATCAGATGCGCGCTGCTGCTGCAGACCTAGAACTCGAAGCCATTCTGGAACGAGCTCAAGCGTCAGGTCACTTGGAGTTAGTGCCGAGCGGCCCCTCCATCGGCATGGATGACGAAGCGACGGCCGTTCGCCGAAAACGCGATGCAAGCATCAATGTGGCGATGGACCTGGTGAAAAAAGGTCGTGCCACTGCCGTTTACTCGGCGGGCAATTCCGGAGCTGTGATGGCCTCTGCGATCTTCCGTCTTGGACGACTCAAAGGAATCGACCGGCCTGCAATTGGTGCCTTGTTTCCCACCAAGGACCCAGGTCAGCCGGTGCTTGTGCTCGACGTGGGGGCCAACATGGATTGCAAACCCACATATCTACATCAGTTCGCCCTGCTCGGAAACATCTACAGCCGAGATGTCCTTCAGGTGGAACAGCCAAGGGTTGGTTTGCTCAACATCGGAGAAGAAGAATGCAAGGGCAACGAGCTCTCCTTAAAAACTTATGAGCTACTTAAACGGGAATCCAGGCTCCACTTCGCTGGCAATTGCGAAGGCCGCGATGTGTTGTCGGGTGACTTTGACGTGGTGGTGTGCGATGGATTTACCGGCAATGTTCTCTTGAAATTCCTGGAGTCGGTAGGCAGCGTTTTACTCGGAGTGCTGCGGGCAGAACTTCCTCGAGGACGGCGGGGCAAGGTGGGCTCAGCATTTCTAATCAGCAACCTCAAACGCATCAAAAAACGCCTTGATCATGCCGAGCATGGCGGCGCCCTTCTGCTGGGAGTGAACGGGATCGCCGTGATCGGACACGGCAGCAGCAAGGCTCTTTCCGTAGTAAGTGCCCTACGCATCGCGCATTCCGCCGCAAGCCATGGCGTGATGGACGATCTCAATGCATTGCAGAGCGGCTGTGATTGACTGACGCCACCTTGGATTCCACCGCTTTGGTCGAGCCGCTCCACAACACCAGAGGTGTGTTGCTCCGGGGATGCGGGAGTGCCACGCCAACCCGATCGATCAGCAATGACGAATTGGGCAAACGCGTGGACACCAATGATGCGTGGATCCGCAGCCGAACTGGCATTGCCGCCCGTCGGGTGGTGGGCGCCGATGAGTCCTTGGCAGAGCTGAGTGGTTTAGCGGCAGAGCGAGCCCTGGAGATGGCGGGTTGGCAAGCGGACAGCCTCGATTTGATTGTGCTGGCCACCTCGACGCCGGACGATCTTTTCGGTTCCGCGCCGCGTCTTCAAGCCCGCATTGGAGCCGTTAATGCCGTGGCTTTTGATCTCACCGCTGCCTGCAGTGGATTTCTCTTTGGCCTCGTTACCGCTGCTCAGTACATCCGCAGCGGTGCCATGCGCCGCATCTTGGTGGTCGGTGCCGATCAACTCAGCCGCTGGGTGGACTGGGATGACCGTCGTTCCTGTGTGCTCTTCGGGGATGCCGCCGGAGCCGTTGTGATGGAGGCATCTGACGACGGCAACGATGACCTTGAAGGATTTCTATTGCGATCAGACGGAAGTCGTGGAGGAGTCTTGCAACTCCCTCAGGTAACTGAACGACGCGAACTGATCGGAGATGCGAGTCATCAACTCGGAGGGTTTGAAGCGATCCAAATGAACGGCCAAGAGGTCTACAAATTCGCTGTTCGAGAAGTCCCTGCAATCCTGGCGTCCCTGCTCAATAGCACTGCGACAAGTCCAGACAGCCTCGACTGGTTGTTGTTGCATCAAGCCAACCAACGCATCCTTGATGCCGTCGCAGAGCGGTTCAAAATTCCAACCGAACGCGTTCTCAGCAACCTCGCCTTCTACGGCAACACTTCTGCTGCAACGATTCCACTGATGCTGGATGAAGCCGTACGCGATGGCCGCATCCAACCAGGGCACCGAATCGCCAGCAGTGGCTTCGGTGCAGGGCTGAGTTGGGGAGCAGCGCTTCTGCGATGGAGAGGGCCCGCTTAATCTCCATCACTATCTGCGTTGATCAAAGATGGCAATCGCCTGGGTGTTCCCTGGTCAGGGCTCGCAGAAAGTGGGCATGGCGGATCTCCTTCTCAATCTGAGCGGAGCCCATGAACGGTTCAGCCAGGCTTCAGAGCTGCTCGGGCGCGATTTACTAGCCATCTGTCAGGGAGAAAGTGGCCGCGGGGATGGTCCAGATGACCTCAACGACACCAGGAACACCCAACCGGCACTGTTTGTCATCGAGTCCCTTCTGGTCGACAACTTGATACAGCAGGGCAGAGACGCCCTTTTAGTGGCCGGTCACAGCCTGGGAGAACTCGTCGCCCTCTATGCAGCAGGGGCCTTCAACTTGGAAACAGGCCTGCAGCTCATAAAAGTGCGTTCCGAGCTCATGGCTGGAGCAGGCGGAGGCGCCATGACCGCGGTGATTGGTTTTGACCGCAGCCAGCTCGAGGAGCTTGTTGGGGCGACGGACGGTGTAAGCATCGCGAATGACAACAGCGATGCCCAGGTGGTGATTTCTGGTCTTCCAAATGCGGTTGCCGCGGTAAGCGATCAACTCACCTGCAAACGCGCCATCCCCCTCGCCGTGTCGGGAGCCTTCCACTCACCATTCATGGCAAAGGCAGCCCATCAGTTCTCAGACACCCTCGATGCCATGGCCTTCCATGACACCCGCATCCCGGTGTTAAGCAACTGCGACCCCAGTGCCAACAGCACAGGAGAACATCTGAAAGAACGGCTCAAACAACAGATGACCCAAGGTGTGCGCTGGCGAGAAACCATGGCAGCCATGACCGCCCAGGGCATCGACACTCTGGTGGAAATTGGCCCTGGCAACATGCTCAGCGGACTCGCGAAACGCAGCATGAAAGGGATCAACACAACACAAATCAGTTCATCGGGTGATCTCGGCCAATGAGCAACAGATCCCAGATCATTTCCATCTCACCGACGCCAAGCCTCACCTATCGGCTGGTAAGCAGCTTCTTGGTCTTCCCCATTTTTCGGGGCCTCTTCCGGGGGTCAACCCAAGGCAATGCAAACGTTCCAAAGCATGGCGCGCTCGTGGTGGCAGCCAACCATGGTTCCCATCTTGATCCGCCAATCCTTGGGCATGCCCTAGGGCGCCCCGTGGCGTTTATGGCCAAAGCTGAATTGTTCGATGTGCCCTTGCTGGGACGGCTCATTCGAGCCCTCGGGGCTTATCCCGTCCGCAGGGGTGCCAGCGACAGGGATGCCATTCGCACCGCGACGGCCACGCTCGAGGCCGGCTGGGCGACGGGGGTGTTTCTTGACGGCACTCGACAGGCCGATGGACGGGTGAACGCCCCGTTACCCGGGGCCGCATTGCTAGCTGCACGCAGCGGAGCACCACTCCTGCCGGTCGCAATTATCAATAGCCATCGTGCCCTTGGCAGCCGTCAGTTTTGGCCGCGCCTCGTCCCGATTAAATTGCGAATCGGCACTCCAATTCCACCTCCAGCCAGCCGACGTCGTGCTGATCTCGACGCTACGACCGCTCTTCTGCAAAACAGCATCAACGCACTTCTGGGCCAAGGTTTGCAGCATCCCTGAGATCACAGGCAGTGATCACCCAAGCCATCGCTCGGAGCCAATCACTGATCTGTTTCAAACGACCCTCCTGCTCGCACTCGGGGAAACAAGCCACCGGGACTCCAGTGAGATGAATCCCCCTACTACCGGCGACCACCTGACCCACCGCCATCGAACGGGCCAGATGGTCTTCGCTCGTGACGAGCAGCACATGTTGAATGCCGTCGCTTTGAAGCTCATCGACCAGAGACGTGAAATTACTGAGGGTGTCGTGAGCGCGGTAATCGAGGGTGACCCGCTCGGGATTCAAGCGCTCCTCCTGCAACAGCCAGGTGGCATATTCCCGATTGCTGCCTCCACTCACCAACAAGGGCAAATTCAACTGGCGCGCCAATCGCGCACCAATCCGCTCTCGATCCACATCACCGCCCAACACCAACACCAACTGAGGGGCACTTCGACTTAACAAAGCTCGACGGTATGGGGCCATCGGACCAGGACCAAATAACCACACCGTTAAGGCAACGCCCAAGAGCATGCCTGTCTTTAGGCCTGCCATCACACCTGGCCTACGGGTGACGTGGGATAAATCGGCAACACCTCCGACCATGGCATCGCCTGACCGGCCAAATGGCCACGATGCAAGAGTTCTAATAAGCGCCCAACATCCGCCCGCACGTCCTCCGCCGCCTCAACGGTGGGGCTCACCGAACGTCCCTTTGCCACCAGATGGGGCTCCTCCAATTCGTTGACGTGATCGCCGTCTAAGCAATAACAACCAGCCACCAAACCTCGACGCGGCAACTCCCGAGCGATCCAGAACGGCTGCCCCTGCTGCTCTTCGGGCAAATGGTTGTGAAGGCGTGGCGCCATCAACGCAAAGCTACTGATACCCAAGAGTGGACAGTCCAACTGTTCCGCCAGAGTTCTCGCCATCACCACCGACAAACGCGTTCCCGTAAACCCACCAGGTCCGATCGCAACAGCAAGACCATTGAGGTTCTTCCAACGCTCCCGCGGCAACATCGCCGACACACGGTTGATCAAGGTGTTGGACAAACCACGGCCGTCATCGAATACCTCCACATTTGAGATGTCTGACGAAGATTCAGGATCATGCACCGCAACGCCAAAGCGCTCCGTGGAGCTATGCAACGCCATCAAAAGGGGGATGGCACTCATGTAGGAACTACCTCACCGGGGCGTAGACGCTGCCAACGACCGACTTCAGCCTCAAAGCTGTCGCAAGCCCTGACATCCCACTCCACCCCCACCTGACCATCGGGTAAATCCATCACAGAAATATGAATTTTGGGAGCTTTCGGTTCCAGGTCTGGCTCAGCCGAAAGATGGACAACGCCATGCTGACGCTCGACTGCGTGATAGGCCTGACAACGGTCGACCCAGCGGCAATCCACGCAGATGCACATGCCTCCCAATGTCGGCAGAGTTTCCATTCTGATGGCTAATGCTGCTCCCCACGAGCAGGCACAGCTCCTGCTGAAACAGATCAATCCAGAAAGCTGGCCAATCTGCATCGACCAGCTCCCTGAAGGCACAGCTCTTGTGGGAGGTGCTGTCCGTGATGCATTCCTGGGCCGACACAGCCAACACCCCGATCTTGATCTTGTGGTGCCCAGCGATGCTCTACGCCACACAGCACGCCTCGCAAAGGCTTTCGGGGGCAAGCGAGTGGTGCTGGATGAGCAGAGAGACATCGGCCGTCTAGTCCTCAAAGGGTGGACCATCGATTTGGCCCGACAGGAGGGGCACTGCCTTGAAGACGACCTCTGGAGACGTGATTACAGCCTCAATGCCATAGCCCTTCCACTCCACCCATTGGCCCCCCTATGCGACCCGACGGGGGGCATAGACGATCTCAAGAGGGGACGATTACGCGCTGTAAGCGAACAGAACCTCATCGACGACCCACTACGCCTGCTGCGTGGCCTGCGTCTACTCGCGGAGATCCCACTAGTGCTCGATACCGAAACAGGGGAGTGGATCCAGCGACATCGCCAAGCATTAGTGGAGTCAGCCCCGGAACGCGTCCTGGCTGAACTCCAACGGTTGGTGAAAGGCACCCATGCAGATCACTCCCTTCATCTTCTGAAGCGTTGGCAATTGCTCCAACCATGGGGCACAACACCACAAACCCTCTCCAAACACGACACAACCCTTCTGCACGCCGCAGAGGTCGCTGTCGCACTCCCATTGGCACGGCTTACAAACCTGATCAGTGACGACGGACTCAAGCAGCTCAAGGCCAGCAAAGTTCTGCAACAGCGTTGTGCACGATTGCGCCATTGGATCCTTCAAGCCAAGCAACAACCTGAGGCACTACCAGAACAGGAACGACTCCAACTGCATCTTGAGCTCGAAGCCGATCTTGCAGCCTTGATCCTTGGTTTACCGATGGAGCTTCAGGCGCAGTGGCTGAAGCGCTGGCGGGATCCCAACGATCCGTTGTTTCACCCGAGCATGCCCCTCGATGGAGGCAGCCTTCAAAGGGAACTGGGGCTTTCAGCGGGACCAAGCATGGGCAAAGTGCTCGCCCAACTTCGCCTTGAGCAAGCCTTTGGACGGATCCAGAATCGCGATGAAGCAGTTCAAACTGCCCGCCGCCTGTGTGCCGAAATTGAACCGGTCTGTGATTAACTTTGCATGTGTCAATGATGACTATCAGACACCGACAGATCGCCTCTCCTCCTTCATGAGCATTCGCCTGTACATCGGTAATTTGCCACAAACCTTCGAAGAAAAGGAGCTTGCGGCTCTGCTGAAAGGAATTGGGGATGGGATCCGGTTTAAGTCGGTGCTCGATCGAGATACAGGAAGCTGCCGTGGTTTTGGCTTCGCCAACGTTGACGACCCCAAGGTTGCCGATGCGGTGATCGAACAACTTAATGGTAAAGATTTCGGCGGCAGCACCCTTCGTGTTGAGCGATCCGAACGGCGCGAATCAGGTGGGAACAATCGCCGTGGAGGAGCCCCGGCACCCATGGGCGCGGGCCAACCTCAAGTTGCACGAAAAACGGTGAACAAGGTGGTGCACAGCGATGCACCTGGCGAAGGCGCACCCGACCCACGCTGGGCCGGAGAGCTCTCCAAATTGAAAGATTTGCTCGGCAACCAAAAGACCGCCGTCTAAAGATATAACGCTAATTCGCGCTTTTTATCCTGTCAGGGGCCGTCCCCGGCAGGATTTTTATTGGCATCTTTGCCGCTCGACTTAGCGGAATTGCGCCAACGCAAATGAACGAGGTAAATCAAGCAATTTATTCACCTTGCCGACATAGGCACGTCGATTAAAAACGTCATAGTCGATGCGTTCGATGGCATCCAAAATGCCGCGATACAACCGCAAAGATGTCCACACAGGCCAGCGAGCATCACCCGAGAGCCAACGCACCCCTGACTCTGAACGTGTGAACCATTCTCTTGCCCGTTTCAACTGAAAAGCCATTAATTCACGCCAAGCCTCGTTCAATCGCCCAGCCATCAAATCAGATTCTGAATACCCAAATCGATCCAAATCTTCCTGAGGAAGATAGATACGACCCCGGCCACGATCCTCGCCTACATCACGAAGAATGTTTGTGAGCTGATTAGCAATCCCCAAAGCAACTGCGGCTTCAGAAGTATCTGGACTATCACTCCAAGGAGCAGATGTATAAGCCTGGTCCACACCCATCACACCTTGGGTCATCAAGCCCACCGTTCCTGCAACCCGATAGCAGTACAACTTCAGATCTTCAAACGTGGGATACCGAGTCCAAGTGAGATCCATGCGTTGGCCCTCAATCATGTCCAGATAGGGCTGAATATCTTGAGGGAAACGGTCAAGGGTGTCGGCCATTACGGCATCAAGATCATTCGAAACATGACCTTTAAAAAGATTGCGCGTCTGATGCTCCCAATGATCCAAGCGCTCCGCTAGTTCCTCAACAGAACGGGATTGAGCCTCGGCGCTGTCCATCAATTCATCGGTTCGGCGACACCAGACGTAAATGGCCCATATCGCACGACGTTTTTCGAGCGGCAACAACAACGTTCCTAAATAAAACGTTTTTGCCCATTCAGCAGTCTCGCGACGACACGCTTCGAAAGCTCTGTCAAGGTCTGTCGACATGGATGCGATTGGCATCGCTTCAGGCTGTCACAGGCTCGCCAACGGAGGACGACTTGGACAGCTGATCGGTTTTGGCATCAACAGCACCAGCGCAGAGCTTGCCGCTAAGTACAGCGCCTTCCATTGAGGCGAGATAGCGCTGCATGGTGTAGTCACCAGCCAAAAAGAAGTTTTTGATCGGTGTACTTTGGTCCGGGCGGAGTTGTTGACAACCAGGAGTGGTTTTGTAAACCGACAACGGTGTTTTGACGACCTTAGATTTACGCAATTTTGCTGGATTATCTCCACCAAAATGCATCGGGAATAATTTCGAGAGCTCACCCATTGTGGCCTCAATGATGTCTTCATCGCTACAGCTAATCCAATCCTTGGCAGGGGCAAAGACAAGCTCCAACATCGATCGATTGGGATCTTCATACTCTTTACAAGCAATACTCATATCCGCATAAACGCTGAGCAGCGGTGAACGGCTAAACAGCAAATGATCGATGTCAGTGAGCTTGCGATCGAACCACATGTGAATGTTGATCACAGGCACACCCCGCAGACCATCAAGCTTTTGAAAGACCTCCATCTGCTTCCAAGGCTCTGGAACCAACAGCTTGAAAGGATCAACGGGCAGAGCACTGACATAAGCATCAGCCACAAGGTCAAAGCCTTGTTTACCTTTCACGCCGCCGATTTGGAAAGCAGCCACGCTTCCATCGTCGTTCAATTTGATTTCACGCAGAGGGCAATCCAAATGAACCTCTCCCCCAAGAGATTCAATGTGCTCAACCACCGGCTGACATAGACGCTCGGGAGGGGCTCCATCGAGGAAGGCCATCCGAGAACCATTTTTCTCTTGTAAAAAGCGATTGAGTGCCGTGAGCAGAACCGTGGCAGAAATCTCACCTGGATCAATGAAATTCAATGCCTTACTCATGGCAATGAAGACCTCGTCATTGACCCGCTCAGGGATGTTGTGCAACCGAAGCCACTCTGTCCATGAATATTGATCGCATTTCTCTACATATCCCTGACCCCGCAACATGGCTGGGACCAAACCCAGTCCAAAGCTTATCTTTTCTGGCCAGGTGAGCATGTCGTTGTTGCCCAAAATCGCCGCAACACCATTCACTGGCGCGGGAAGGTCTGGGAAATCGAAGCGGCTATAGGTACCAGGCTCTTCAGGCTGGTTGAAGATCATGGAGTGGCTTTTCCACTGCAGCCGATCCTCGATGTTCAACTCTTTGAACAATTGCAGCATGTTTGGGTAAGCCCCAAAAAAGATATGCAGACCCGTTTCATACCAGTCGCCATCTTCATCCTTCCAAGCAGCAACCTTCCCGCCAAGGACATCACGGGATTCCACCAAAATCGGGGTATGTCCAGCGTCCGCCAAATATTTTGCGCAAGACAGACCCGCAAGTCCGGCTCCGGCGATAGCGACGCGCATGCGTATAGCTGAATAGTGAAACCAACCTTAAGAGGCCTACCTCCCCGACCGCTTCTTAAGCTTGGCAAACGTCTCCAGTGCGACATGGCCGACACCCTGCTGAAGTGCACGACACGGCATGTACGCCTATTCACCGCCCGGGTGGAAAAGGAGGACCTTATCCCCAGCGCGAATGAGCTCACCTTGGACCTCGATCCGGACAACGAGTTCATCTGGAGTGAACACTGCATTTCTCAGGTGCAGGAACGCTTTAAGCAGCTGGTGGACGCTGCCGCCGGCGGCGAGCTCAGCGACTACACCTTGCGTCGAATTGGAACTGACTTAGAAGGATTAATCCGGCAACTCCTCCAACGAGGCGAGCTCAGCTACAACCCTGATGCTCGCGTTCAAAACTTTTCGATGGGCCTTCCGCGCACACCCGAACTGCTGTGAATCGTTCTCCCTACGACAGATATGACCGCCCCCCAAGCGGAGGGCGGTATCAGCGTGATCGCTCCGACGAACGGCGTAGCGCTGGTCGTGGCAATCGTCCCCCAGGCCCACCACCAGAAGGTGGCGGACCTGATTTCAATTTCAGCTCACGCACCATTGCGGTATTGGCGGGCGTGCTTGTAGTGGGCATCGGTATTGGTAGTGCCGTCACGAGCACCACCCAGGGAGATCAGGGAAATATCGCCAGTTCCCAACAACTCGATATGGCCGTGCCAGACCCGGAGTTCTGTCGGCAATGGGGTGCGAGCGCTTTTGTGATGGATATCGAGATGTACACAACGCTGAATCCTTCCAGTAGCTTCGTCACGCAACCAACCCTTCAACCAGGCTGCGTGATTCGTCGAGAAAACTGGTCTGTGCTGCGCAAAGAGGGCGCCATCACAGGAGATCAAGAACGGGAATGCAAGCAACGCATGAACACATTCGCCTATATCGGCTCAGTGCGTGACAAGCCAATAGTGCGCTGCGTTTATCAAACAGACATCTCGGAAAATCGCTTCCTGACGAAAGGAATCGCCGACGACACCGTTGGCCTTACCCCGGAAGCGGATCAATTCTGAGATAGCTGATCGGCTGATTGAAGCGGCACTACTGATGTAGCTCCTTTTTGTCGAATGGGACTATCGGGGCTAGCGAATACCGGAAGCACGTCTTGGCGGAATGCCGCGGAGGCCCTCGAGCAATACCGCGCTGGATGGGTGATCAATTTCAACTGCCTTTTCACCTGCAAGTCAGCCACCTGGGAGCGATGAATTGTGCCTGCAGCAAGCTCACGATCAATCGAAACCACGGGCACAAACGCTGCCCCTAATCCAGCTTGAACGGCATTTTTAATCGCCTCGAGGGAATTGAGCTCCATCTCGATTCTCAGTCGCTGCACATCAAGGCCTGAGCGAGCGAGCAATTGATCAACCATTTTTCGCGTGGTGGATTGGGCATCGAGGCACACAAACCCGAGGCGATAAAGATCTTCCTTCGTCAGTTCGGTCAGACGGGCCAAAGGGTGCTTCACCGGAAGCACTAGGGCAAGTTCATCACTGGCATACGGCACCACCTGCAAGAGCTCGTTCAGCTCTGGCGGCAATTCACCGCCAATGATCGCCAGGTCAATCTGGCCATTGGCCACACTCCAACCGGTTCGCCGGGTGCTGTGTACTTGAAGCTGAACGGCTACCTCTGGATATTTCTGCCGAAATAATCCGATCATCCGTGGCATCAAGTAAGTGCCAGTGGTTTGACTTGCCCCAACAGTTAACGACCCGCCCTTGAGATTGTGTAAATCATCAAGAGCACGGCACGCTTCAGCGCACTGGCTAAGGATGCGATCGCAATAACTCAGTAAGAGATAACCCGCTTCGGTGAGTTGCGCTTTCCGCCCACCGCGATCGAAGAGGGACACCTCTAGTTGTTTCTCGAGATTTTGAATCTGGAGACTGACGGCAGGCTGCGTGACGTAAAGGCTGTCGGCAGCCTTTTTAAAGCTTCCCTCGCTCACGATCGCGCGCAGAATGCGGAGCTGATCAAGGGTGAACGGCAGATCAGCCACCGCGATGCACCCTTCGGAGAAACTGAAATCTAAGCCCGGGATGACAGCCCGCCAGAATCACGGCCTAACGAGGCCCCTCCATGGCAACCGACCACCACAGCAGCTTGATCATGCTGGTGTTGCTGGTGCTCTTCGCGGTGGTTCACAGCGGCGGTGCTGCTCTACGCGTACGAGCCGAAGCAGTCATCGGAGCACGGGCCTGGCGTTTGATCTTTGCCGCCGTGAGCATCCCGTCAGCGGTGGTGGTGATTGGCTGGTTTCTGGCGCACCGCTATGACGGACTGCGACTTTGGAACCTTCAAGGCGTGCCAGGGATGGTGCCGATGATGTGGATTGGCACCGCTATCAGTTTTCTCTTTCTCTATCCAGCCACTTACAACCTGCTGGAGATTCCCGCAGTATTGAAGCCCCAGGTTCGCCTTTACGCCACCGGGATCATCAGAGTGAGCCGCCATCCACAGGCCGTAGGTCAAATCCTGTGGTGCTTCACCCATGCCCTTTGGATTGGCAGCAGTTTCATGCTGGTGACCTGCATGGGACTCATTGCCCACCACCTTTTTGCCGTATGGCATGGGGACCGTCGCCTGAAGGCGCGCTTTGGAGACGCCTTCGATGAACTCAAAAACTCCACCTCATCGGTGCCTTTTATCGCCGTAATCGATGGTCGTCAAACACTGGATTGGCGAGAATTTGTCCGTCCGGCACAACTCGGAATTGCCATCGCAGTAGGCGTGTTTTGGTGGGCCCATCGCTTTATTCCTCAAGCCGGCGCATTGGTGCGCAACTCAGCACTCGAGTCCCTGTTCAGCTGAGCTGCCTACACTCGATTCAATTGGCTTGAAGTGGATGCCCTCGGCAGCGGAACTCGCCTGGCTAATCCCCGTACTGCCCCTATTTGGGGCTGTCGTGACTGGACTTGGGCTAATCAGCTTCAACCGGACGGTGAATCGACTGCGCAAACCAGTTGCGCTGCTGTTGATTACCTGCGTTGGCGCAGCAGCTGTTCTGAGTTACGCAATCTTGGCGGGTCAGTTAGCGGGGGCCCCACCGGTTGAACATTTATTCATTTGGGCGAGTGCTGGTGACTTCACCTTGCCCATGGGTTACATCGTCGATGCATTAGGTGCGGTGATGTTGGCGCTGGTCACCACCATTGCCCTCCTCGTCATGGTGTATTCCCACGGATATATGGCCCACGACAAGGGCTACGTCCGTTTTTTCACATATCTAGCCCTCTTCAGCAGTTCGATGCTTGGGCTGATCATCAGCCCCAATCTGCTCGAGATTTATGTGTTCTGGGAGCTGGTGGGGATGTGTTCCTATCTGCTCGTGGGCTTTTGGTACGACAGGGAAGGAGCTGCCCATGCCGCCCAAAAGGCATTTGTGGTGAACCGCGTAGGCGACTTTGGACTCTTGCTAGGAATTCTTGGCCTGTTTTGGGCGACAGGAAGCTTTGATTTCCAAGGCATTGCCGATGGCCTTCAACAAGGACTAGCCAATGGCAGCGTTACTCCATGGGCCGCACTGCTGCTCTGCCTCCTGGTGTTTATGGGGCCGATGGCAAAATCAGCCCAATTTCCTCTCCACGTTTGGCTACCTGATGCCATGGAGGGACCCACTCCTATTTCCGCTCTTATTCACGCCGCAACCATGGTGGCGGCAGGGGTGTTCCTGGTGGCTCGATTGGATCCGCTCTACACCCAATTTCCAGTTGTTCAAACTGTGATTGCTGTTATTGGCACGATCACCTGCTTCCTTGGGGCCTCCATCGCCCTCACGCAGATGGATCTGAAAAAGGGTCTGGCCTACAGCACCGTTTCTCAACTTGGTTACATGATGCTGGCTATGGGGTGCGGCGCTCCTGTTGCCGGAATGTTCCATCTGGTGACGCACGCATTCTTTAAAGCCATGCTTTTTTTGGGCTCTGGCTCCGTCATCCATGCCATGGAAGAGGTGG